>JBKCUU010000025.1:0-15794 GCA_046318155.1 Bdellovibrio sp.
CTCAATTGTCTCAATATTTACCGCGTCGCCCGTCAGCTGAATCATGCTTCACCCTTTAAAATTCGAATCGCCGTTCGATAGTCGTTTTTAAAAACGTAACTACCCGCTACTAAAACATCAGCAGCTCCGCACTGATCGATGGTTTTGTCACTGACGCCGCCATCAACCTCAATCAAGTAGGTGTAATTTAGTTTTTCACGCAAAAGCGAGAGCTCGTCCAATTTTGCAACTTGGTCTTGCCTAAAACTCTGGCCGCCAAAACCGGGCTCCACCGTCATGACCAAGACCAAATCTACCAAAGGCAAAAAAGCTTCGATGTCTCTCAGCGGAGTGCCGGGACGAAGAGTGATTCCAGGTTTTGCACCCAGCGCGCGAATCGTTTTTAGGACCTGCGCCGGAAACTCGGTCGACTCCACATGAATGGTGAGATAATCACTTCCCGCCTTGACGAACGCTTCAACAAAGCGCTCGGGTTTTTCGATCATCAAGTGCACATCCAAAGGAAGCGGCGACACCTTTTTTAAACTTTCGACAACGGGGACACCGATCGTCAGGTTCGGCACAAAGTGACCGTCCATGACATCGACGTGCAAAAGATCAGCGCCGGCCGCAGCGACGGCTTTGATCTCACGTTCGAGGTTAGCAAAGTCGGCCGACAAAATGCTGGGCGCGACCCATTTTTTTTCAAGAGGACGCTGGGGCCTTAAATCCATCTTAGACACCGAGCACCTCGCCTTTGCCCAGAGGGCTAGCCGTTTGACCTTTCAGAAAATCGGCAACACTCATGCGGTTGCGCGACTCAGGCTGAAGCTCGGTGATCAACAGTGACCCTTCACCGCACGCAACGCGAAGACCTGAGGCCTCGACTGACAGAACAGTCCCCGGCGCGGCCGAAGAGCCGCTCTCAGCAAAGACCTGCGTCCGATGGATCTTCAATTTTTTACCTGACCATAACGTGTAAGTCCCAGGTCCCATGACAAAAGCGCGCACTTTGTTGTGCAGCACATGAGCGGGCTGATCCCACTTGAGTTCGGATTCAGTTTTGTCGATTTTTTTTGCGTACGTTGCAAGGGCGTGCTCTTGCGGAAACGGCGCTAAATTCCCGCGTACATAATCCATCAGTTCGATGTGGAGCAAATCTGCGCCCCGCACGGCCAGCTCGTCATGCAGCTCTTGTGCATTCATGTCGGGACCAATCTGCACGCGGCGGACTCCCAGCACATCGCCGGCATCCAGAGCTTTGACGACTTTCTGCAAAGCGACGCCAGTCTCGGTATCCCCAGCCTCAACGGCACGCTGAATCGGCGCTGCTCCCCGCCACCTGGGCAAGATCGACCCGTGCACATTCACCGCGCCCAGCGCAAACAAATCCAAGAACCGCTGCGATAAAATTTGGCCATAAGCCACAACGATGGCGACTTCGGCATTCCAGCTTTTGATTTCTTGAAGAACCATGTCTTGATTGATTTTTTCAGGTGAAATGACGTTGAGTCCGTGCGCCAGCGCTAACGTTTTGATCGGTGAGGGCGTGAGAGTCATCTTGCGTCCCGCGGGACGATCAGGCTGAGTCACCACACCAACAACTTCAAAATGCTCGTCGTCCAGAACGCGCTTCAGAGACGTGACGGCAAATTCGGGCGTGCCGCAAAAACAAACGCGGACCTTACTCACTCGCGAGAACCCTTTTGCGAGGCTTTACCCAAGGACTTGTGTTCGGATTTCGCAACCTCGGTGAATTCTTCTTCGCGGGCCTTCTTTTCGGGATAACCCGTTTTCTTAATCTGATTTTTAATCTTGTTGGATTTTACAAAGCTGATACGGTCAATAAACAAGGTGCCCTCCAAATGATCCATTTCATGTTGAATCACGATCGCGAGGAGGCCATCTGTTTTGAGTAATTTTTTTGTGCCGTTTTCATCCTGGTACTCGAGCTCGATGTAATCATGGCGCTCGACCGTTTCAAAATACGAAGGCACGCTGAGGCAGCCTTCGTCAAAAGTGGTCTTTCCACGGTGCCCGACGATTTTGGGATTAATGATGACCAAAGGCTGAACAACTTTTTGTTCCAGCTCACTCATCTCTTCGATGGCGTAGCGGCCATTTTCTTTAGGGCGGCAATCGATCACCAACATATTCAGCAGCTGACCCACTTGAGCCGCCGCCAAACCGATACCGCTTTCGGCGTACATGGTTTCCATCATGTCTTGGGCCAGTTTTTTGATCGAAGGTCCGAACTCGGTCACGGGTTCAGACTTTTCTCGCAAACGTGGATCGGGGTACTTCAAAATCTCTAAGATCATGCACGAAGGTTTACACCAAATTCGGGCCGATTGCCCCTCTTTAACGCAAAGCATTTTTGAGGGTCATTTACTTCCGCAGGCGCTTGATCATGAAGAGGCCAAAGGTCCCCATCGCCAAATTCGGCGCCCAAGCAGCCACGACGGGCAGAAGGCTACCATGATAACCCAGGGTCAGGGCCGAACTGTACAAGATCCAGTACGCAAAAACCAAACCCAAGCACACACCCAAGTTGGCCATCAGGCCGCCCGAGCGGGCTTTACCAACGCTAAACGGAATTCCCAAAAGCACCATCACCAAACCAGCTGCGGCAAAACCGTACTTCGAATGGTAATCGACCTCGTAGCGAAGCGTGTCCAGGCCGGCCTCTTTGTTTTTTTTGATGAACTGATTCAGTTCCTTCAAGGACAAGACATCTGAGGTGTTCGCCGTCGAGCTGAGGTCACTCGCGCCCTCGCCCATGCTGATCGTTTTTTCTTTGAAGTCGCTGGTCATCGGAAAGCTCGAGTCTTCGGTAAAGACCGTGACCGAGCCCTTACGCAATTTCCACGTCGAGGGAAGCAAATCCACTTCAGACGCCGTGATCATTTGGATCAAATTCCACTCTTCGTTAAAATAATAAAGCGTCAGCCCCTGTGCCTTGTGCGCTTTTTCATTCAGCGTTTTCAAATTGAAGATCGTGTCTTTTGAGCGGTACCAAATCCGGTTCGTCTTGACCATCGAGTACAGCGACGGGTTTTTTCTGATCTCGTGGTAGTAGACGTAGTTCTTCATGCGGGCCATGCCCGGCAGAACCTGATCGCTCATAAAAAGTGAGACCCCGCTTAAAAGGACAACCGAGATCAGCAGCGGCGCCGTCACTCGAGTCAGACTCATTCCCAAACTAAAGAGGGCGACCAGTTCGCCCGCACGTTGAAGACTCGAGAGGGTAAAGATCGTGGCCATTAAGCCAGCCACGGGAATCATCCGGTAAACAATTTCGGGTAGCGTGTAGCTGTAGTACCGAATCATCGTCGAGAGGCCGACGCCGTCGTTGGACACCATTGTACTCATTGCATCAATCGCCAAGAACAAGGTTGCGAAGATCAGCAAGCTGCCGGCAAAGAAGACCCAAAAAAGACCCAGATTGTAGCGGTCAATGCGATTCATGATCTTTTGATGATACCCTTGACTTGTCTTAGAATTGAATGATTCAATTTGAGTATATGGCTTTGCGCGTCTTACTTGCCGATGAAAGTTCTACGATTAAAAAAGTGATGCAGCTTGCGCTCCAAGATTTTGGGGTGGAAGTCAAATCAGTGCCCATTGGCCTAGATGTGCTGCAAGTCAGTAAATCCTATCAGCCCGATATTATCTTTGCCGATGTTTTGCTTTCAAAACGTTCGGGCTATGATGTGTCGGCCGAGATCAAAGGCGATCCCGCTCTGCGAAACACGCCTGTCGTGCTCATGTGGAGCGGCTTCATGGAACTTGATGAAGCCCGGGCCAAAGCTTCAATGGCCGACCGCCGTCTTGAAAAGCCCTTTGATGCCGATCAGTTGCGCTCACTCGTCAGAGATTTAGTTCCACGTTTGAATGAGAACGCGATTTCAAGTTACCTGAGCTTTCCGGATCTGCCTGAGATTATGGAAACACCGCTGCCGCCGCCGGTTCAAGCTCAGCGCCCGCAAGCGCCGAAGCCTCATGTCCCGATGCATGAGTTTAATCCTAAAGATCTGCTGACCGGCCCAGCCCAGGATATGGACGATCCCGATGATTTTCAACAGGTCCCGCTGCCAGGTTCAAAGACTCGCAATGTTTTGGATCAGCCAAGCCGCCGTGGTGATGAAGAAGAGCCGTGGCGCCAAGGCGGACTCGAGCAGTTTCGTGTGTCACCAGATTCTTTACAGCTTGAAGATGCCGATGTGTTTGCCGACGTGTCGGGGGCCTCGCTCGCCGTCACCGGCCAAGAAGACGAAATGAGCATGGAGCAGCTCGAGGACCTCACGGCGCCGCCGAGCCCGCGCTCTTTTGCCTCTGACTCAACCTCCCGAAACACATTGCCCCCACTTGACCCCATGCGCGCAGAAGAAGTTCTCCGGGAACAAGTTCGTGAAGTCCTTGAAAGCATCGCGTGGAAAATAATTCCTGACATCACCGAGCGTGTTGTGAGAGAAGAAATTCAGCGACTTTTAAAGGACTCTGAACGACTCACGTGACACTTTACAACCTCATTCGCGCTGCGATTCATGAAGATATGCCAACGGGGGACCTGACCACCGAATCGTTGGCGCTGCTGCCACGGCTTGGCCGTGCCCGCCTGACTGCTAAACAAGATCTTATTCTTTCGGGCTCTCCCGCCTTTGAACAAACTGTTTTGATGCTCGAACCTCAGGGCAAAGTGAAATGGCACTTTGAAGAAGGGCAGCCCATTCTCAAAGGTCAGATTATTTGCACGCTTCAAGGTGATTTGATTCAGATCTTAAAAGCCGAACGCATTGCGATTAATTTTTTGATGCATCTCTCTGGCATCGCCACGCTGACAAATAAATTTGTCAAAGCCGTGAGCGGAACGTCGACTAAAATCCTCGACACACGCAAAACCACGCCGGCCTACCGCGATCTTGAAAAACGGGCCGTCGTTCATGGCGGTGGTCTGAATCACCGGCACAATTTAAGTTCGGCGATTTTGATTAAGGACAACCACATCTCAGTGATGGGCGGAATTAAAGATGCGGTCGAGCGAACCCGCCAGCATACCGCTTCCGCCATCGAGGTCGAAGCGTCTTCGCTCGAGCAGGTTCAAGAGTGCGTCGACCTCAACGTCAGCCGCATTCTTTTGGACAACATGACTGACGAGAAATTGAGTCAGGCTTTGGCCCTTATTCCAGATTCGATCGAAACTGAAGCCAGCGGGAATATGACTCTGGACCGCGTGGGAAGGGTGGCCTCGCTCGGCGTGGATTTTATCAGCGTCGGCGCTCTCACCCACTCGGCTCCCAGCTGCGATATCAGCCTGCTTTTTGATTGGGCCCAGGCTTCCGCAGGAGACGCTTAATGTTTTCCATTTATGAAACCACCAAAGACTGGGCATCGCGTTCGGGCTTTTCGGTGATCGCCGAACCCACAATGCCCAGCACCAATGATCTTGCCAAAGAGCGCGCAATTGCCGAACCCGAACCGCTGGCCGTCATCTTGACAGATCATCAGAGCCAAGGCCGCGGACGCGGCACAAAGACGTGGTCGACCAAAGATTCGGGTCAATCACTTTTGTCGACCTGGAGCTTTATGCTCAAAGAACCCGCGCAACCCATTTTTTCTCCTGCGATCGGCTTGGCGCTGTTTCGCGCGGCGAACACCACCTGGCTGGGGCTTCCTTGGTCGCTCAAAGCTCCCAACGATCTTTACCTCGGTGATAAAAAAGTCGCCGGAATTCTGCTCGAAGGTGTTCAGGAAGGTCACCGTCAACGCTTGCTGATCGGCCTTGGCATGAATGTCTTTGGTCATCCTGACGTTGCGAACTCCGGCGCACTGATTGATTTTGTCACCGAGCAAGAGATTGACCCCGAGATTTGGCGCCAGTTTTTGGACCGCGTCCTTCTCGAAGTCACTGCCACCTTGATGGTGACCCGAACAGTTTTGCAACCGGGGCAACGCCGCGGACTGCACGCAGCCCTCAATCAGTTTCCCGCGACGTTCAATGCCTACAAAGATGTGCAGGTCGATGGGAGCTTGGTCAAGCAAGACGGAACTGTCATCAGCTGGAGCTCGCTCTAGTTTTTGCTTTTGAAGAGGGCCGCTCGCTCAAATGGAAGGTCTGATTTATGAAATGGATTGTGGGCGGTATTTTAGCCGCGATCATTGGCTTTGCCGCTTACCTCATCATCTACCTAGGCGCTTACAAGTCGGTTCAGCTCTCTGATGGGACGGCCGAGACCATGACTTTGCTCGGAAAAGAGCATGTCGGGGCTTATCACAAGATTGTGCCCGTCATTCAAGAGGTCGAGGCTTGGGCCAAGAAAAACAACGTGGATTGCACGCGCTCGTTCGGACTGTATTTGGATGATCCCGAAAACGTCGAAGAATCCAGACTCAAAAGTTTTGGTGGTTGCGTGATTGATGGCGCGACCTTGCCTCTGCACCCCGAAGACTTTTCGGTGCGCATGTTCTCGGCGCCGCACTTTGTGAAAGCCTTATTCGAAGGAAGCCCCGGCATTGGTCCATTTAAAGTCTACCCCAAGGCGGCCGCCTACATTCAGGCCAAGGGATTTGCATCTTTGCCGTCGGTGCTCGAAGTTTATATCGTCCATTCCGACAAAGCGATGACGACGACCTACTACTTCCCGGTGAACACAAGCACCGCGGCTCAACCGCCGATTTTGGCCACGCCGCCCCCGCCAGGAGCACCATGAAACAAGCCGCTGGTTTGATGCTGGCCTCACCCCTGCAAGTGTACCTGAGCTCGGACTCGGTCACCGAAATCATGGTGAACAGTTATCTCGAAGTCTTCATTGAGATGGATGGCAAACTGATTCGCACCGACACCAAGTTTCGCTCTCCCGAAGAGCTCGAAAATTTAATCATCCATATGGCCAAGGATTGCGGCCGGGATGTTTCGCTGACGCAGCCTTTTTTTGATGGCCGCCTGCCTGATGGTTCGCGCGTCAACGCGACGATGCCACCGATGTCTCCGCGCGGAGCAACTCTCACGATTCGTAAATTTAGCAAACACGGGGTGAGCGCCAAGGACCTTTTACAAAAATCGACGTGGAGTCAAAAGGCGGCTCACTTTCTGAAGTGCGCCGTCGAGGCCAAGATGAATATCGTCGTCGCGGGCGGTACCGGTTCTGGCAAAACAACGATGCTCAATGTGCTGTCGGGATTTATCGCGCCCAAAGAACGTTTGGTCACAATTGAAGATACACTTGAACTCAATCTACCGCACGAAAACTGGATCCGTCTCGAGGCCGTTTACTCTTTGTCACAGCCCCTTGTAAGTCTTAAAGATTGTCTCGCCAACTCACTGCGCATGCGTCCGGACCGGATCATTGTCGGCGAATGCCGTAAAGACGAAGTCTTTGAAATGCTGCAAGCGATGAACACAGGGCATGATGGCTCGATGACAACGATCCACGCCAACTCCCCGCGCGATGCCCTGGCCCGCATGGAAAGCCTGGTGCAGTATTCAGTTAGCACCTTACCGATCGTGGCGATCCGCCGCCAAATCGCCAATGCGATTGATTTTGTGATTCACCTTGAACGCGACCCCGCGGGGCGCCGATTGATCACCGAGATTGTCGAAATCACGGGCCTTGAAGGCGAGACGATCACCTCTCAACCTTTGTTTATTCGTGATATGAATCATGGCGAGCCCGCCGTCGGCGCGCTGGTCAGTACGGGACTTGTGCCCAAATCGATCGATCGCTTTCAAAAAGCCGGCATGGATTTTCCGCCCGGCCACTTTAGCAAACCAAAGCCTGAATAATCAGTTCATCACGCGGCGGCACAGACGCTCGCGCGTCGTAAAGTACACGTCACGGATCCCATCACCTGGCTGTAAGAATTCATTCTTGAGCAGACTGATGGCGATGACGAGCTGACGCAAAGTGGGATTGGTTTGTTCATAACGGCGGTTATGAAACGCGATCACCTCTTGGGACGTGTAAGACGCAAACTCGGGGATGACTAACGTGCGAATCGCCTTGGATTTGTGACCCAGCCCCTGCTCGACCTGGCGAAGTACCATCTCGGCTTGCTGTTCGCCCAAAAGACCCGCCCGAACAAAATCCAACGCCAGTTCTGCCGCCGTCATGTAAGAAAGCTGACCCGGCAAAAGGGCGACGCCCGTCTGTAAATCATAAAGCTTATGAATAAAAACCAGCTTTACGCGATCACGAAACTCTGGATCTTGCGAGACACGCGCATAGGCTTTGGTGTCTGCTTCACCATTGTCACCGATAAAAATGAAGTCGGCATTAGGGCGTGAGCGCATCGAAGCCTCGATTGCCGCCACCTTAAAATCGAGCGTGGTCTCTCCTATCGAGGGCCGCAAAGTCACCGGCCCCACCGGGAAGCCCGTCGCCGCTAAAAACTTCATTGGAATTGCAGAGATGATCTCGGGCGCACCCGAAATATAGTGAAACTGAACGCCATTCGCCGCTAAGAGCGAATAAAGCGCGGGCATCCCAATAAAGGCCTTGGGGTTCAAGACGTTACTGATGTGCGCAGAAACAGCGCCCGTGTGGTGCACCTGAGTTTTGCGAATGGTGTCATCGATATCACTAATAATGACAGTTTCCGGCAGAGCAAAAGCAAGCGGGGTCGTCAAAAGCAATAAGATCGCAAGCGCGCCGGTCCATTTTCGCATGCGAGAGTTGAATGCAAGTTTGAACCCACGAAATCGAGGCGCTAATTGAATCATATTAAATGCTACCGACGGGGGTAGTTGAATCACGAGGGGCACACTAGAGCCCCCGCCCGAGCTACGGTCGGCGAGTAAGTGCTGATCATTCTTTTCAGAAATTTCAAATTTTTGATTCTTGAAAATAGATGGCGCACCGTTTTCTCGACGTCGCGGGTGAAATTAAATGAAATGAAATCTGACTAAGGGACAGAGCGAACGAAGGTGGCGGTACAGGCCGAGGAACTGAGAACCACCAGCGCGAGCCTACCGATCAGCTTATGAATAAAAGTGCTCTTCGTCGATTTGCTTATTTGCCGATGCGGCGAGAGCTCGAATAAACAAAGGGAGCTGGCATCTCGGGAAGAGAGAACTCCATTCTTTCGTAAATGGTGAGTGAGGATCCATCGTCCCGTTGCGACAATTCATATTTCACACTCAAGATCAAAAAATGCAGGTAAGGAGTTAAACTTTTAACGTGGGCATTTAGCGCAGAAACGACACGGTTATTTTCACCCCAATCCGCAGGGTCCGCACAATCGTTGATGAATTCTTTCGTGCCATCAAGAATAGGCAGAAATTCCATCGGATTTTGAGTTTCGACGTGAGCGTAACTGAACGAGAGCCCGCTGTTGCCGCAAGAGCCGCCATGTTCATTAGCCATAAAAAATGGTGTTGGGGTCGGAAAGGCCATCCTCAACGGAATGGTCTTAGATACCAAGATTTTGGTTTCAGGTCCGGCCACCGCGAACATTGGCGCCATCAACGCCAATAAAATTAAACTTTTCATCTCTATTCTCCTTAAAAGAGAATTAGCCGGAAACGCAGCTTAATAAAAATATATAATTTCAATGTAATCAATGCTAAATAAGCATGGATGAATATGCTCCATCTACAATATTTCTATATGGTGGCCCGCGAGGGCGGCTACACCAACGCTTCGAAAGCCCTGCGGATTCAACAGCCCGCCATTAGCCGCATGGTCCGTCAACTTGAACTGTCAATTGGCTTCCCACTCTTCGAGAAAATTGGACGCAACGTACGCCTCACGGCTCGCGGAAAACAGGTTTACGAGCAAAGCAAAGTGATCTTCGCCGAAGTGGACAACCTGAAGGTGGCAGTCGGAGAGCTTAAAGAGACCGTGCGAGGCCCACTGGCCATAGGGGCGGCCGAACCTATCGCAAGCCATTTCATTCCCGCCGTCCTGCAAGGCGTGTTGGCCGATTTCCCCGGTCTTTACCCCGTGGTCTTCTCTGGCCCGGCATCGATGCTCTTCGAAAGAATCAGTAAGGGCGAACTCGAATTCGGATTATTTTTTCATATTCCACCGCTTCCCGAAAATCTCAAGCTCACAGTGATCAGAAAAATTCGCTTTCACTTGGTGATCAGAAGGGACCTGAGGAAAAAGGCGCCGGTGCTCGAGTCTTTTATCGGTTCGCGTGAGATCGACGACGTCTCGACGCGCTCGTTTCCGACCTTAGAGAAGTTAAAGAAATTGCATCCGAAGGCTTCGATCAAAATTTCGTCCAATAACCTGACCGCCCACCGCTCACTGGTGTTGCGCGGACTTGGCGTGGCCATATTGCCGGATTTCTTAATTAGCGAGGACTTAGCCAATGGTTCGCTGAGCGATGTCCTTCCCAAAGAGAAACTTGAGTTTGAATTGAAGTTGATTCAGCGAAATACATCGGTGCCAAATCTGAATGGGAGAACATTCCTGGAATACTGTTCCAAGATCTAGTCCTTCACGGCAAGCCAAGGCGCGCAGGCAGAAACTCAAATTCTAATTTTTTGCACAATTCGCTTTAGCTTTTTAGCTTCTCGCTGGCGGCACCGGGGCCGAGCTGACCCATCGCCATCATTTGATTGAGTGAGCGGTTCATGCCATCGGTCGAACCATCAAGCATAATCAAATTGCCCTTCCCGTGCTCGGCAAAATGCTTGATCGAATCGGTCCACATCGAGAACAAAATCACGCCCGCATCAAGACCTGCTTCACGCGCGCTTTCAGCCGCCTTACTCATCCCGAGTGCCACCTCTTCGCGGAACAAGGCAACACCCTGACCTCGAAGCTGTGAGGCTTCTTTATCAGCTAAGGCCGCGATGCGAATCGCCGCGCCTTCAGCCTCGGCTTCTTTGGTTTTGCGGATCAACAAGGCCTGACCTTCATTTTCGGCCGCCGCACGCAAGTTCTGCGAAGCCACGATTTGTGCCATCGAACGCATGATCTCTTCATCAAAGTTGATGTCGTTCATTTGCAAATCGATCAAGTGGTAACCCCAGCTCTCAAGCAGCTCATCGACTTGGTCTTTGACGGTTAACACGATTTCTCGGCGGAGCATGAGGATCTCGTTTTGGCGCTTGGTCGCAACGAAGGAGCGCACATTGCCCTCGACAGTCCGAGTCAGCGTCTGCATCAAGCTCGAGGCGTTGATAAATTTAAACGCGACGTTTTTGATGGTTTCTTCACGCTGATCGAGAACGGCAAACAAGAGCATCGCCGTGAAGTTGACGTTGGCTTGATCTGTCGTGATGGCTTGAAACTGCATTTCGATGGACTGATTTTGGATCGAAACACGGCGAAAAATCATTTCGATGTAAGGAATGCGAAAGTTAAAGCCAGGCATCATGATTCGGCGGTATTTGCCGAAAAGAGTCACAACGCCAATATAGCCTTGGGGAATCGTCACAATCGAGCCGACCACCAAAAAGCCGATCAAACCAATCAAGATAAGTGAAAAATCCATGCTGAACTCCAGTCTCAAATAGGCCTAAAAAGTTAAAAGCCCTCACATCCTCGTTTGGACGAGAGTTGTCATTCAACTCTTTTCTTTGAGCGACGGTGCGCGCACTGGACTAAACTGACGGAATTAAACCTAAAGACCGCGAATCAAGTTCAAAGCAGACCCTGCTTTGAACCACTTCAGTTGTTCGGCATTGTAAGAGTGTTTCAGTGAAATCTCTTCTTTGGTGCCGTCCGCGTGCTCGATGATCCCTTTCACGTTTTTGCCGGGCGCAAGGCTTGAGAGCTCAACGAGACTGAGTTTATCGTCTTCACGGATTTTGTCGTAATCCTTCGGGTTGGCAAAAGTCAGCGCCAAGATGCCCTGCTTTTTAAGATTGGTTTCGTGGATACGCGCGTAGGATTTTGTAATGACGGCGGTCGCACCCAAAAAGCGCGGAGACATGGCCGCGTGTTCACGCGAGGATCCTTCGCCGTAGTTTTCGTCACCGATAATGACCCAACCTTTGCCTGCGTTTTTATACTCACGAGCAATCTTATTGAACTCTTGACCCGTCGCTCCCGTCAGCAAGTTGCGGCCTTTGCCGATTTCACTGGTGTAGGCGTTGTCGGCTCCAAAGAGCATGTTGTTCGAAATGTTATCCAAGTGACCACGGAATTTGAGCCAAGGTCCACCGGGGCTGATGTGATCGGTCGTGCACTTGCCTTTGGCTTTGGCCAAAATCAACTGGCTGGTAAAATCTTTGCCATCCCATTTGGTGAAGGGCGCAAGCAATTGCAAGCGGTCTGAGGTTGGTGAAACCGCCACTTTTGCACTGCTACCCACAGGGGCTTGGTAGCCTTCAGTGTCGGCGACAAAACCGCGCGAAGGAAGCTCAGGCGCTTCGGGAGCGGTGAGTTTGAGTTTACCTTTTGGTGTCTCAAGCTGATCGGTTGCGGGATTAAAATCCAAACGTCCTGCTAGGCCCAAAGCCATGACGACTTCGGGTGAACCGATAAACGCCAGCGTTTCATTGTTGGCATCATTGCGTCCACGGAAGTTGCGGTTAAACGACGTCACGATCGTGTTTTTCTCGCCGGGCTTAACATCATCGCGTTTCCATTGACCGATGCAAGGGCCGCAGGCGTTGGCCAAAACGGTTGCACCAACCGAGTTCAAGACTTGCATTTGCCCGTCTCGCTCAATTGTTTTCTGAATTTGCGTTGAACCGGGAGAAACCAAAAAGGGCTGAGGCATTTTGACACCTGAATCAAAAGCTTGCTTGGCCACAAAGGCCGCTCGTCCCACGTCCTCGTAAGACGAGTTCGTGCAAGAGCCGATGAGCGCGCTCGAAAGCTTTGTAGGCCAGCCTTTTTCTTTGGCTTCTTTCGCGATGTCCGAAAGGGGACGCGCGATATCGGGCGAGTGAGGTCCCACCAGATGAGGCTCAAGGGCCGAGAGATCAATTTCATAAACTTCGTCGAAATATTTTTTGGGGTCTTTTTCAACTTCAGGATCTGCCGTCAACAGCGCTTTATTTTGATCCGCCAAAGCCGCGAGCTCGGCACGGTTCGTGGCTTTCAAGTAGGTCGCCATGCGGTCATCATACGGAAACACCGAGCAAGTGGCACCAAGTTCTGCGCCCATGTTTGTGATCGTCGCCTTCCCGGTGCATGAAATCGAACGCGTGCCTTCACCAAAGTACTCGACGATTTTATCTGTTCCACCTTTAACCGTGAGCATTCCGCACAGCTTCAGGATCACGTCTTTGGCCGATGTCCAGCCGTTCAGTTTTCCTTTGAGGTGAACCCCGATGAGTTTGGGATTTTTAACTTCCCAAGCCAGACCCGCCATCACGTCTGAGGCATCTGAACCACCAACGCCGACCGCACACATTCCCAAACCACCGGCATTCGGCGTGTGTGAATCGGTTCCGATCATCAAACCACCTGGGAACGCGTAGTTCTCAAGGATCACTTGGTGAATAATCCCCGCACCAGGGTTCCAAAAACCGATGTTGTAGCGAGACGACGCGGTCGCCAAGAAATCAAAAACTTCTTGGTTGGTTTTATTTGAGGCTGCCATGTCTTCGGCTTTGCCTTTGTAAGCTTGAATCAAGTGATCGCAGTGAACGGTTGAAGGAACCGCGGCTTCGTCTTTACCCGCGAGCATGAATTGCAAAAGCGCCATCTGCGCGGTCGCATCTTGCATCGCCACACGGTCAGGTTGCAAAAGCAAAAATGATTTTCCGCGCTCGATCTCTTGGTTCTGTGGATCTTCGAGATGCCCGTAAAGAATTTTTTCAGCCAAGGTCAGAGGGCGGTTGAGACGTTTGCGAATCACCTCTAAGCGCTGAGCCGTTTTTTTATAGGTGCCTTGGGCCAATTCGGGGGTGGTCTCGATTTTTGAAGCCATTCTGATCTCTCCGTCCCGCCCCTTTTTTTGGAGGGCGCTGCTAAGCCCCTGAATGAGGCAAATGATCGACGCTTGGTGCGGTTGATTTTGCTGATTTTTTCCCGTTCTCAAGCTTAAGCCTCTGGGTCTCTTGCCGCAATGGTCAATGCAGGGTGTCCTCAACTGGTTATCATTCAATACATGCATGACATAATGGATATTCCGCATTTCATAAGTGCGTTTGATAGGCCTAGGATGCTTCCAATGCGAAAGTTTCTTTTGATTTCTATTCTATCTTTGTCAGGGCTCACCGCAGGTGCGGCGTCAGGGCTCACCGCCGGTGCGGCCACGACCAAGGACTTTACACTTGAAAAATTGATTCTCGAGGCACAGAAAACTTGCCCCAAGCTCAACTGCCCTGAACGAGCGCTACGCGTCGTTCAAATGTCAACGGCAGAACACCGCGCGCTCGGCACGGTGAAACGCGCCCAACTCAAAGAACTCGGCGTTCGTTTGGCCGAAGATCTTTGGGGTGATACCATTCTCGAAGGCCCCTTTGAACACGCCGGACGGTACCGCCTGGATCAAGTGCAAAAATTAATGCTGCACGATGTTTTGGTCGGCTACCGCATCACGTACTCAGATAAAGCTTGGGACCTCGACACTTGCAGCTATGACCCTTCGAACCGCCGCTCACTCGAGACCTGTGAGACCGGACGCATCACAGAATCAGCATTCGTTGATCAAGACGCCCTCAACATCTATCGCGACTATGAAGCGATGGCTGAATTCGTGTCTGACGCTGCAAAAAAACGATGAAACACTGATTTGTTTGAGGCGACCTGTTGCCTTGTCCTTACAGGGATGGGCTTGAAAGTTCTTCAGGGCCCAGTCCAGAGTCCAGTCTAAACGTGTCCCCGATGGATGCGTCCCCTTGCGGGATGATTTGAATCCTGCCACCATTGAGGAATGTTGCAGATCCTGTCTTGGCTGAGCCCTGTGGCTTTAGGCGCCGCTTTTTTGTTTTTCGATTTTTCGATGGCCTTCGCCCAAGGGTTTCCCCAAGTTCGGGTGACCGCAACTTCGCTTCGCGTGCGCAATCTTGATGGCGTGCATGTCTGCTCGCTCCCGGCGGGGACACGGGTTCAACCCATTGGCCGCGACTCCGAATCTGAAAAAATTCAAATTCGTCCTGGCACCAGAAACTGCCCCGAAACAGGAATTGTCGACGCTGATTATGTCGACTTCGGCGACGATGTTGACGCCGAGGTGCAGGTCATTCGCCAAGGAACAAATTTTCGCTCTCGGGCCAGTCTGGATCAACGAACCGTCGAATGTCAGTTGCCTGCAGGCTCTCGCCTCAACCTTGAATCTGACGAGCCCATCAGCAATCGAGTTTCTTTTTACAAAGTGAGCATGGCAAATCCACCTGCTGGTTGTCCAAAAACAGGATTTGTCGCCGCCAGCTTACTTGAGCCCTCGGATCCCTTTGAACGTCTCCCCGAGTATCGACCCACAGATCCTCGCCGAAGCACCGTCGCGCAAGCTTGCACCGATTGTGATGAGCGCAGTGATGATGCAGTTACAGACGCCCGCAACATCCGCCGCGCCCTCAAAGTTGGCGACGAACAAAAGCAAATTGCAAAAGCACTGACCCGCGCCGCTCAAGGTGGCGTTGGGCATGTCGGGCGCAATCTCTGCTACCGAGCCGTGAAACGCATCATCGGGGCCGCGCGAGTCAATGGTCAGCGAATTGCGGATGTTTCAAAGCTCCAAGGTGGCAGCGCAGCGGATGCGATGTCCGAGCTTCCCCGAGCAGGCTTTACAAATATGCTTCCAGCGGGCTGTACAATACCAGGAGCCATTCTTGTTTATGAAGGCGCCGCGCACCAATTTTTAGCTTCCTACAAAAGAGCTGGCGGTCGCCAGGCAAAGGCGTCTGTCAAAGCTCAAGCCCGCCGATTTATGCTCCAGCGATTCGGTAAGCGGTATATGGAGGG
>JBKCUU010000026.1:0-22115 GCA_046318155.1 Bdellovibrio sp.
CTTCTTCGACGTTGTACTGAGGTAATGACCTCTATCCGCTGACGGCCTCGGGGAAGTTCATAAGAACTATCATTATTCATAGTCGTACTCCTATTCGTAGGAGCAGACTGTCATGTCCGGTTCAAATGGGGTGCACTACACTGAGTTCGTAGCCGTGACGGTTACGGCTGCAGAGGGTCTTTCGACAACCGCCAGGGATTTGAATTGAGACTTTTTTACTTCCGCTCGCCACTGATAAATCGTTTCAACCGAAAGTCCGCTTAAATCCGCAGCTTTCTTGCACGAGCCGACAACATCAGTCAGCAAGAGGGCTCTATCGCGAATTGATTTTGGCCAGACCTTGTAACCTCCGGAACCGACCTCGGCGATATATTGAGCATAGATTTGTTTGATCTCCGAAACTAATTCCGGTGCTGAATTTTTCATGCCGCGGAGTTTCGCTTATCTGAATTGATATCGCTAGACGCGTTTTAGGAAGTGTTTACGCTCCTTCGATCGAATTTTCAAACACAATTTGATTGGTCCCGTTCTCATACAAGGCCACATAGAGCTTGCAGTTGATCGACCCGCCCGTTTGCACACAATCTCCCAGTTGCGAGATTAAGCTGTACTCACTCTTGTCTTTATTGCCGTCCGCGCACTGGTTGAATTTCTTGGCCTTGTAGCCGCGAGAGCTAAGCCCGCTGGCAGGTGTTTCAAGGTCGCCTGCAAATTCTGCTGGCAAGCCGTTCTCGTCACAAACGGATTTACCGGCGGACCGAGGGGTATAGGTTTTAAAAATACCTAGCGAGCAGTCTTTGGCAAATGTCGACAAGGGAGCAAGAATGACTAGAGAAGCTGTACAAACATTAAGCAGTGTTTTCATGAGAAGCACTCTTGGCATATCGCGTTAAGCGAGCAAAGAGTTTTTTCCCGAGTTACGGCACTAATCCAGATCGACTTTTACTTCGAGCCAGATTTCATTTCGGCGAAGAAACCAAAGCTGAAAAGGCGAATTGAATCTGGCCAGGATGGGCTCCCCAGTAGACGCCAGCCCATCACTTTTCAGCTCGCTTCTAAAGCTCTCGAGCTTCTCCTTGTAGCGCGACTCTGACCATGAGCCAGAATAACGATATGCCGCGATTTTGCGAGCCGGAAGCTGGCGCAATTGGACCCGAGAATCATTTGGAACCGGCAGGGTTTCAAGCGTGTATTTCTTGGGCATCGTGAATTGAACAAGAAAACCAGAGCTGTTTTTAGATTGTGTCACAGGGGCCGTCATTTCAATTTTCTCGGAAGCGACTTCTTGAGCGACCGGAGCGGTCATCGCGATTTTAGTTTTTGATTTGTTGGCGCCAAAGATGTACCCGGCCAGGATACGAAAGGCCTGATTTCCCGCATTTTCGAAATCGGAGTCGACTCGTGTTTCGGCCACGACCACCGGAGCATAGCTTCTGATTTCATAGTTGCGGGCCCTTGATTCGACAGTGTAGTCCGCTTCTTCAATCGCCATCGTAACCCCTGAGAATAAAACTATAAAAGCTGCTATCATTGCGAACACACTACAGCAAAGTTAAGACCATTTGCAGCTTCTATCTCAGTTTCTATCTCAGTGATTGGGAGTGGGAGTTGACACGTCAACGAACAAAAATGCAGCCGAGTGGAGCCGAACCATGTAAAGCCTACATATTGACGCAATGCGGCCTGTTGGTTAGAAACAGGCCTCGAGAGTTAAAAACCAAACCTGACCTAGGAGTAATTCATGAAACCGTTTCTTTTGTTGGCTCTTATGAGCCTGACCACCACAAGTGCCTTTGCCTCTGCTGACTTTTTTGAATGCGGTGGCTTTGCTGGAGTCGATGAATATCGTTCGGCCATTGATCTGAAAACGAACAAGGCCGATTTTTTTGACAATGATGCGACGTCAATTTTGACTTTGAAATCGGTCAAATCGTTAGAGTCATCACCTCCTCAAACCCTCATGATTTTTGAAGGTCAGGATGCTGGCTATAGTGGGACGTTAAGACTTTCTTTTAACTTAACAAAAAAGAAAGCAACCATGGCTTCAATTGATAGCAATGGCAAAGTCAGCGAAATTGGAAAAGCGAACTGTGTTGTTGCTCCCCGCCGAGATCTTGAAGAGTAAGATTTTTTTAGGTGCTAAATCAGCGGGAAGTCATTCTGGGCTTCCCGCTTTTTATTTGTCGGCCTGATTCTTGCCACTACAAATTGAATCGCGTTCCGACAAACAGGCTCGATTCAAGCGTATTAAATGAGTTGCTCACTTTTTCGATTTGATAGCCAACAGAATCATTCACAACGCTCAACCCGAAGATAAATCTCTCGCCATTATAGCCAAGTCCTATTTTTATATGATTGCCATATCCAAATCGTTAATATTTTTCGTTTCAATGTATTTTTCCGGGACATAGAAGAAAGCATAACCGAAAGAAAATTCTCTGGTTCGATCTTCGATGATCTTGAAGTTATGTTTATTGCGATCTTTGCTTAAATAGGCTTCAGCTATCTTTGTAGCCGTTTTTTTATCAAGTTTTTCCATCTGATCACCTCGTGCGGAAAACCCTAAACCAATCCCAAGCATTGTCAGAATCGAAAGATGAATAACAAACTTCATGTCTTAATTTTTCTCTAGTGACAATTGATTGTCCAGAAATCAAATCTTTCGCGCTATAGCTGGTCAGATTCCTTCGCAGAACCCTAAGCTTTTAGCTCACGACACCCAATGATTTAAATATCTTGACAAATTGAGCGATATACCGCACACTTATGTTCATGAGCACGTTGCTTCAGGTTCTTAAAACAGCTGAGTTTGATAATTGGCTGTCGGTTCAGCCGCCCAAATCAAGAACCATCATCCTTGCTCGGCTCGATATGATTGCCCTCGGCCACTTTGGCAATCATAAACGGTTTGAAGGGCTCATTGAACTTAAGTGGCTTAATGGAACTCGAGTTTATACTTTTATGTGGGGCAATGCTGTAGTGGTTGTCCTTTACGGAGGAAATAAAAATGGCCAAAGCCGCGACATCAAAAAAGCAAAAAAAATCAGGGACGAAGTCCTTGAAGGCACACGTACCCTTCACAAGTAAAGAGCTCAAAGACTCTCACTTGGTGGCTGACACCTTACTTGAGTGCATCAAGACAGGTGATATTGAAGCTTTTCGTGAGGTGCTGACAGCTCATCTCATGACTGTGAATAAATCAGCCTTTGCCAAGAAATTTGGAATTGGCCGTCGTACTTTATACGACTTGATGGACCCCGCAAAAGTCTTCAATCCAGAGCTTTCAACAATCTCTGCTGTTATTAAATCACTTGCCGCTTAATTGATGGGCTCCAAATCAAAATTAACCACCGCTCGGAGTTCGCCTACTATCAAACCCTCTCCGCCAAATTTTGAAAATCCAATAAAATCAAGCATTTAAAAGTCATCGTCTTTGACAGTAGGCGAACTCTTATTATGGTGGTTTTAATTTTTCTTGAATTTATATCGAACCTTGATACACTGATATTCGTGATAAAGTCATTCGGAAATGAAACAGCTCGGGACATTTTTAACGGTGACAGTACCAAAGAGGCCAGGAAGTTGCCTAGAAATCTTTGGTCGATCGCTGTTCGAAAACTTGATCAACTGAATGCGGCTTTTCAATTAAGTGATTTGAAAATTCCTCCAGGTAATCGGCTTGAGATTTTAAAGGGCGATTTGGCTGGACTTCACAGTATCAGAATAAACAATCAGTACCGCATTGTTTTTAAGTGGACTGAAGATGGCCCCGAGAGAGTTAAGATCATCGATTATCATTAGGCGCAGAAAGGAAATAAAAAATGCTACCAAAACACAGGCAACCAACTCATCCCGGAGAAATTCTTCTCAACGATTTTCTTGCGCCTATGGGCCGCACGCAGCAGGATTTTGCGACCCACTTGGGATGGACCTATGCCAGAGTTAACGAGATTATTAATGGAAAGCGTGGGGTATCTGAGGAGGCGGCTCTTTGCTTCGCAGACGCTTTTGGTACCTCGCCACAATTTTGGCTAAATTTACAGGCCAACTATGATTTATGGGCGGCACAACAAGCTCATAAAAAAGTAAAACCCCTTAAGTCAGTAGCCTCATAGAATTTAAAAAGCGTGGACGGTCGATATGGCAAAAAAGAAGATCAAAAACAAAACTACGACAGTCCGAGAACACCCCATGCAAGTTCCCGTCAGCGAAAAAAATCCGACAGGAGTAACTATCCGCGATCAACATCTTCGTCGATTGCCTGGAACATATTTAAAGCGCGGAGATATTGACGATGTTTTTAAAAATCACAACCGAAAAGGCATTTCATATCCTACATTGGGTAAGATTCCCGAACATAAAACAGCAGATGACTATGATGCACTGATCGCTGTTTGGACAGATTATTTCAATGCTAAATTGAAAACAGATCCACCACTTGACCCAGATGTCTTTAAAGCTCTTTTGGCAAGTGAATCTGGATTTCGTCTCCATACACCCAAAAATAAAACCGCTTTCGGAATTGCTCAAATTACGAAACAAACATGGGAAGTTTTGCAAAATCCAAAGGGTGAGGCCAAGGAATTTATTTTCAACGATATTCGACAAAAAGATCTAAGAGATCCCAACATAGCGATTCCCATGGGTCTGCGATGGCTAATGTATAAATCAAAAAGAGCTGGGGCAAAGTTAGGGCGAACACCAAATCATGAAGACATCATACTCGAATACAAAGGCCTTCTGAAAAGTAAAACTGCATACAAAGATAACGCACTCAAAAATTATAGGTATTATTATGGACTACTTAAAAAGAAGTAAAGAGACACTATTTATTCTCATCTATCTATTGGCCATAGGCTGCTCGACATCCTCGTTTAAGATTTTACATAATAAAAATTCGGCCGTGGAGTTTTTGGTCACTCCAGACCGTGTTATCCTTGAGTGTGAAAGAGTAGAAACAGATGACCGCGGCGTAGTTGCGGGCTTTATGATGCATATTATAGATGAAAAGAAGACCAGTTTTACCTTGGTGCAAACAAATACTCTTGATCGGGAAAGCTGTGAATATCGATCTACGAAAATTAAAAAAATCTTGAAGAGTGGTAAAGAAATCCATTTAGCTGGCATTGGCGATTTTCAGGAACCTAGGGAGACAGGATTGCGTAAATACACTTTTCCTAATTTTGGCGCGATTGAACACAATGGACGCTCACTTCAATTTATCGCCATTTGGAATGAACACAATCTATGCTTTGGGGCCTTCTCAGCAGAAGAGCAACCGTGTCCGCCAGAGCCTTTTCCCCTTAAAAATTGAGTGAACCTACGTAAGATCAAATACAACCAAGCTGCGGAGTTCGCCTACTATCAAGCGTTCTTCGACAATATAATTCTTAAGTAAAATCGAATAGTTAAAAATTTCTAGCTTTGACAGGAGTCGAACTCCAGAAAAGACACGCGTGTTTTTCTTTGCTATTTATTACACTATTCGGCATAGTGTGTATATTGGGGGGGCGACATGATCCGAAGCTTTGGCAATAGGAGCGCTCAAGACATTTGGGAAACAAATAGTTCAAAGTCGTTGCCAAGAGAATTATGGATCAGAGCTAAGGCCCTTTTAACCATCATGCACGGAACAACAGAACTGAGTGATTTAAAATTAAAAGGGCAACCGCCGAACATTCGGCTTCACAAGCTTAAGGGTGATAGAAAAGAAGAATGGAGCGTTACCATTAAACTTCCTTGGTGTATCACCTTTAAATTTAAAGGCGGTGAATTTACTGAGGTAAAAATTGAAAATTATCATTGAGAGGTACTTATGATTAAAAATCCAAAACCAATGCACCCCGGAGTTGTTCTAAATGAAGTCTATATGCAAGAGATGGGACTAAATCAGTCTCAGCTGGCGGAAAAATGTGGTTGCTCCCCAAGGAAAATTAATGAAATTGTTAATGGTAAGCGTGCAATTTCCCCTGATTTTGCTCTCGTACTTGAAAAGGTTCTTGGGACAACTGCTGAAATGTGGGTTCGAATTCAGGCTGAATACGACCTTTGGATCGCTCGAAAACGAGTAGCGTAGTGGCAAAGAAAAAAATAAAAAAGAATACCACAACCGTTCGGGATCATTCACTACGCGTGCCTATGAGTAAAAAAAATCCCACAGGTATAACAATACGGGATCAACATTTCGTCACCACACCCCAGAAAACAAAACTGCTTTCGGAATTGCTCAAATCACCAAGGAGACATTGACTATTCTACAAAATCCTAAAGGCGAGGCCACGGAGTTTATTTTCAACGAAATCCGACAGAAGGATTTGAAAGATCCCACCATTGCCATTCCGATGGGCGCTAGATGGCTTATGTATAAATCCAAACGTGCGGCTGCAAAGTTGGGGAAACAACCATCCCATGAAGAGATTATTTTAGAGTATAAAGGCTTATTGAAAAGTAAAACCGAATACAAAGACAAAGCTCTAACGAGTTACAGGAACTACTATGGACTGCTTAAAGATAACTAAACGGGTATTGGGAATTTTTATCCTTCTGATGAGTTTCGCAGGGTGCGCAACTTCCTCGTTTAAGGTTTTGAGTCAAGAAAAGTCTTCCCTAGAGGTTCTGGTTACTCCGGATCGAGTAATTCTCGAATGCGAGAGAGTTGAGACAGATGATCGAGGCGTAGTCGCTGGCTTTATGATGCATGTCTTAGATGAGAAAAAAACAAGTTTTACGCTTGTGCAAACAAATACGCTCGATAAGGAAAGTTGTGATCGTAGAGTCAAAAAAATCGAAAAAATTTTGAAAAATGGCACTCAAATTTATTTGGCTGGAATAGGCGATTTTCGAGAGCCCAGAAAAACAGGTCTGCGCAAACACACTTTTCCCCGATTTGGTTCCGTAGAAGACAATGGCCGCTCTCTTCAATTTATTGCGATAAGGAATGAGCACGATCAATGCTTTGGAGCGCTCTCCGCCAATTTTGATAGTACGCGAATTGTCCGCAGTAGTTGAACAATTTCGTATCGGATAATTATGCCATCCAAGTTCGGTTCGAAAGTCGCTTGTCTAGAAGTTCACGGCGATCTTCATGATGTCTAGTTCTTCTTGCTCATAATTTTTTCGGTGTAGGCGAGGAGCAGGGCGCTGAGCAAAAAGACGGCGTGGATAATGACTTGCCACATGACTTGATCGTAGGCTTTTTCTTTGATGTTAATGAACGACTTCAAAAGATGGATCCCTGAAATCCCGACTAACGCCGTTGCCAGTTTGACTTTCAAAGCGCCCGCATCGATTTTATCGAGCCAATCGGGCTTATCGGGATGTCCTTGAAGATCCATTCGACTGACAAACGTTGCATAACCGCCAATGATCACCATGACCAAAAGATTGGCCACCATGGTGATGTCGACCAAAGTTAAAATTCCTAACATCATGGCTTCTTCGGTAATCTGCTGCAGATTCACCGTTAGATGCCAAAGCTCGAGTATGAACTTATATGAGTATAAAATCCCCGCCAAGATCAGACCCAGATACAAAGGTGCCTGAAACCAACGGCTGGCAAAAATAACTTTTTCGATCGAACCTTCGATATGTTTTGTCATCGGCGCAATTTATCTAAGAACAGCGAAAAGTACATCAAAAAAAATAGATCGCGTCTGCCTAAAAATCCTTGAGATACTCGCCGTAGCCAGCGGCCTGCATCTCTTCTTTTGGAATAAATCGCAGCGCCGCTGAATTCATGCAATAGCGAAGTCCCTCGGGCCCAGGGCCGTCGTCAAAGACATGACCCAAATGAGAGTCGCCGCTTTTGCTGCGCACCTCAGTGCGCGGAGAAAAAAGCTTGTAGTCAGTTTTTTCGACTAAGTTCTCTTTTGCCAAGGGCTTGGTAAAGCTGGGCCAACCTGTTCCTGAATCAAATTTGTCTTTGGAGCTAAAAAGCACCTCACCCGAGACGACATCAACATAAATGCCTTCACGTTTGTTGTCCCAATACTCATTACTAAAGGGAGCCTCGGTGCCTTCTTCTTGAGTGACACAAAACTGAGTCTCTGAAAGCTTTGCTTTGAGTTCTTCTTTAGTTGGTTTTTTGTACATAAATCTCCTTTAGGCCGCTGTGGCCGAGAAGTTGATGAGTTTTGCGTTCGCAACAGCGTAGGTGATCTGAATCGGCTGGCAGCAAACTTCGCAATCTTCGATGTAGGTTTGTTGTTCTTCGAGGCTTATATCAAGCAGCATCGAAATTTTTTCGAAACAGTAAGGACATTTAAAGAATTTCTCTACTTCTTCCATGGCTGGATTTTTAAACGCGAATGGCCGAGACGCAAAGAAAAATCAGTCTAATGCTGATAAACACGCTTGCAGCTAAACACACCCACATTCGACCGCACCTGGCTCCACACACCGCGCAGAATCGCCGCACTTTCAGGAGCAGTGCGAAGTTCGGGGTGAAACTGCACCAGCAAGCCTTTGCCGTTTTTAAATTCGAGGGCTTCGGTTATGCCTTCGGGACTGACGGCCGCAAGCTCTAAAGGGCCACCTGGCTCATAAATCACCGCCTGGTGATGCCAGCTGTAAACCGAGAAAGCGCGCAGGGAACCGACTTGTTTTTGCAGCAAACTGTTCGTTGTCGGGACTAGGCGAATCAGGTGGTCATTGTTGGCATGTTGGGTCGGGGATTTCAGCTGGATCGGAATATCTTGAACCAGTTTATAACCGAGCGCAACGCTCGTCATTTGATGCCCGCGGCACACCCCAAAAAGAAATCCCTTTTCGGCTTTTACATAAGCTCTGATCAATTCAATTTCAAGTTGATCACGGGTGGCATTAACGCTGCGAGCGTAGGTGACGGGCTCATTGTACATCCGCGGCGCAACATCATCGCCGCCCATAGCGACCAAGCCCGCAAACTCCGAAACAATTTTTTGATAAAACTGCTCGCGCTGCCTGGGGCGCAGCCGTTCAGCCGCTCCAACTGCGAGAACAAAGTTGTCGGTCTGAGGGAGTTGGGCCATAAATTTTTGAACGCGGGCGGCTTCAGGGCGATGATCATTTGTGCTGTTTCCAATGAACAAGGCTTTGTCCCGTCCTTTGGGAAGGACCGAAATGATTCCCTCAGCTTCTGAAGGACCGGCAAGAGTCAACGGAACGATTTTGGTGATTTCAGACGAGCTAAAAAGCAGGGCGCGATAGGCTTCGATCGCTTGGCGGGGAGTCTCGCCCTCTTTTTGTGGAAGCACGTAGCGGGGTTGGCCGGGACCGGGCTGCCAAACCAAAAGGCCGACATCTGCCCAAACGTTGGACACCCAAATCAAAGAACAAAGCATTCCACGGACCCAGAGCCTCATACCAGACTAGGACTACAAAAACGGGGCCTTTTGTTTGGCAAATCAAGGGCTTCGGCTATGATAGGGGTATGCGAAGCCTGGAGTCTTACCTGACCGAATACACCGAATCCCACCAGAATCGATTGAACGTCAAAATTCATCATGTCTGTGTCCCTGCGATTGTGTGGAGTTTGCTCGCACTGACTTCGACCGTTGAGGTCGGTCCCGGCTTAAGTCTGGGACACGCCCTGACCTTTATGGCTTTGGTTTATTACGCGTTCTTTGAAAATGTGCGCGTGGTTCTTGCGATGACGGCTCTTATTCTTGTGATGTTCGCAACCTTTCCTTGGATCCCACAACTTGGGTATGTCAGCAGTGCGGTTTTTATCTTCGCGTGGCTGGGGCAATTTTATGGTCACAAGATCGAAGGCAAAAAGCCGTCGTTCTTAAAAGATTTTTTGTTTTTACTCATCGGTCCGATTTGGTTGCTGGTTCAGTTCTTTCCGCAACTCATGCACAAGTCTGAGCCGCCGGACACAACTCACGTGTCCTGATCCCACCCATGGTGCCGGTTGGCCGGTTTCTTGATAATGCGGCAAGGGTCTATTGGCAAGCCGTGTCGACAGGCGATGCGATGAAGGCATCTAAGAAGGGCTTTAGTGTTGTGTTAGAACTCGAGCCCATATCGAATCTTTGGCCGACAGGCACTTGCCCCGCGACAAACTGAGCGTTCGATTCAGCCAAGATAATAAATTGTACGTCGGCCGTTGGTGCTCGGCTCTGGATTTCTGCCTGTATGAGCTCTTGATTATCGACCATTGCTAGAAAGTGATTTTCGAGGGCCGTACGAGAAACGTTTGTGAGGGGCGATTGACCAAAACAGAGTGGATCTGCATTTCGAGTCGTGACCGTGTTAAAATCTAAATAAACTTCGGCTTCGCGAACCAGTGTGCCGTTCGCGCCCCCGCGCCGGGTCAGATAAAAGATCTTACCGTGAGAGAGGTCAACGCCATCGATGGGAGGCGAGATCGAAGTCAAAACGAACTTGCCGCTTTCCATTTCGATGGTTTCGAAGGAGGATTTTCCGCAGTTCTGAAAAAGAAGAATCGCGATTGCCCACGTGAAGATCAATGGCAAATAGCGTCCCAATGAATTAGAATTCATTTTTCCCCCAGGTCTTTATTTTGGAATGAATTCAATCAAAAGAAAAGAGGGCACTGGGGCCCTCTTTCTTGGTCTGAGACAGGATCGTGTTGTTCTGGACTAGGTTGATTTTGTGAGGTCAAAAAATCGAAAAAACGAAGCAACCTGGGCAAACAAATGGCTCATAAAGAGACGGGGATTTTTGACGACCGAAGCGCCGCGCGAAAGAGTGTGAGTTTCAAAATGCAGGTGGGCGCCGGTTCCAATACCCGTGCTTCCGGAGATCGCAACTGTTTGACCTTGAGTTACCGCGGTTCCATTTCGCAACGAGTGTTTTGAAAGATGCGCGTAGAGAGACTGCATGCCAACTTGGGGGTAAACAACGATCGTGTAGAGCCCATACCCCGTGAGTTTTTTAGTTCGTCGGTTCACTTCAGAGCGGTTCGCTAAAACTTTTCCATCAAAAACGGCAACCACGGGAGTTCCTGTTGCGGCACGCAAATCAATCCCCTTGTGCAAGCGTGTTTTGCGCAAAACGGGGTGACGACGCATTCCGTACTCGCTCGTAACTTTGAGACAACCGTTACCACAGTTTTTAAGAGGGCTCATCATCCTCTTGTTTGATGCCGAAGCCTCAACCAGAATGTTTTGGATGCGCCATTTAGCATCGGCGTCCAAAACATCCAAGGACGTTGCGATGGATTTAAGAAGGCGGTCATCTTGCTGAGTTTGTTGCAGAGTAACGGCTTCTTTGACGGGCTCTGAGTTTCCTTCCATTGTTTTTAATCTTTTGAGCATTGTTTGTGACAAACAATAGTCATCACGCTCAAGCATTTCGGATTCACGAAGTTCTTCATCTAAAATATCGACGACGCGGATCCCGCAAATCCAGCCACCTTTTGAGCGTTTGGAATTCGAACCATCTTCGTTTTCTGAATACTCCTGATTCACGCGTTCGGGGGCAATTTTTTGATCCTCAATGGCCGTGCTCATCATGCGAACATCAAGCGACAGAATTGATTCCGCTGGCACCGTAAATTTTGGCAGCAAAAGTGACTTGCCCGCGATATCCGATTTTAAGAACAGACGAACCTGCTCCTGAGTCTCGGCGTAGTAAGTCGAGCTGAAGGCGTCAATCGGCTCGGCAAGCGAAAAACTTGAGAGAGTTGTTAGCACTCCAAAAAGGGCCAGGGTGTTTTTTTTCATTGCTCATGCTCCAGTGGGGGATTCTGGATGAGGCAGAGCAAAAAACAAACAAGCCGGCGGCTGGTTAAAAACCGCCCTGCAGGGATTAGGCGCTCAGCAGCCTATAAGAAAGAAAAGGTGGTGACCGAAATCGGCACTTGGCAAACCTTGGAACCGTGCTTATTTTGGAGGTCATGCAAGAATCAAAGAAAATCTATATGCGAGAAGCCATTCGGTTGGCGCGCGAGAACATGCTAAAAGGCCACGGTGGTCCGTTTGGCGCCGTCATCGTAAAAAGTGGACAAATTATAGGCAGGGGCTGGAACAAGGTGACCTCGGCCAATGATCCGACGGCCCATGCTGAAGTTGAGGCTATTCGTCAGGCCTGCCAGAACCTTGGGACTTTTGAGCTTTCGGGTGCCGAAATCTATACCAGTTGTGAGCCTTGCCCCATGTGTTTATCGGCGATTTACTGGGCGCGCTTGGACCGCATTTACTTTGCCAATACTCGAACAGATGCGGCTCAAATTCTGTTTGATGATGATTTGTTGTATCAAGAAATTCAAAAAAAAATCGAAGACCGAAAGATCCCCATGGTGGCGCTATTGCGCGATGAAGCTCTTGGCGTCTTTGCTGAGTGGCAAAAAAAGTCCGATAAAATCAGCTATTAAATTCTATTTGTGGAGGGATGGACAGACCATAGGCCCTGTGCCAGTCTTGGCCTTCAAGCTTGAGAGGACTTCAACATGAAATGGTTCAAGCATCTTTACCTTCTCAATTGTCTGATCAACTGTCTGATTAATTGTCTTCTTTTTGTGCCTCTCGTGGCGGGAGCCCAGATGAAAAAACCACACAGGATCGAAAAGCACGGCGATGTCCGTGTTGATCATTACTTTTGGATGAAGGAACGCGACTCCAAGCCCGTTCTTGATTTTTTAAAAGCCGAGAATAAGCGCGCCCTTGATACGTTGAGACCCCACAAAGCGATCGAGCAAAAAATATTTGAAGAGATGAAGTCTCGAATGAACAAAGACGAAAGTTCGGTGCCCGTCAAAGACGGCGGCTACTATTATTATATTCGTTACGTCAAAAACAAAGAGTACCCGCTTCACTGTCGCCGCAAGGGTACGATGAACGCGGCCGAAGAAATCTTGTTAGACGAAAATAAAGACGCAAAGGGTGCTGATTATTACGATGCTTCGCGGATCGAGCCTTCGCCCGACCACTCGCGCTACCTCTACGCGGTCGACTCCGTCGGTCGCCGTTTTTTTGATCTCTATGTTTATGATTTGAAGTCGAAGAAAAAAAGAAAAGTTGTCTCCAACGCAACACCGTCTTTTACTTGGGCTGAAGACGGAAAGACGATCTTTTACGTCAAGCAAGATCCAGACACCCTGCGGGCCTACCAACTTTACCGCATCGATCTCGACGCCGAGAAGGAGCCCACGCTTGTCTATGAAGAAAAAGACACGACCTTTGATATTGGCGTCAGCAAGAGCCGCACAAAAAGATTTATCTTTATGGGTGCTTCCACTCGAGATTCGAGCGAATGGCATTTTATCGATGCCAAAACGCCGAAAGCCCCGTGGCAGATCTTTCAGCCTCGCGAAGCGAATCACGAATATGGGATCGAAGATTCGGGCAAAGAGTTCTTGATTCTGACCAATTGGAAGGCGTCAGAGTTTCGATTGATGTCGGCGGATCCGACGGCCCGAAAAAAAGAAGCCTGGACCGAAGTTATTCCAGAGCGAAAAGGTGTCCATTTGCAAAGTGTTGACGCTTACGAAACATTCTGGGTGCTTGCTGAGCGCGAAAAGGGTCTCACTCAAGTTCGCCTTTTTGATCCTAAAACCAAAACTTCACGAGTCCTGGGTTTTGCAGATGAAGCCTTTATGGTTTCACCAATGGGACTTCCCGAATTTAAAGAGTCGCAAGTTCGCTTTCTTTATACCTCGCTCCTGCAGCCGTACACAGTTTTTGAAGAAAACGTGAAAACCAAAGATCGCAAAACTCTGAAGGTTGATCTGGTTCCCGGGTATGATCCTTCACTGTACACCACTCGGCGTGTCTGGGCGACGGCCAAAGATGGAGTCAAAATTCCAATCTCGGTGATTTATAAAAAAACGACGGCGCTCAGTGGCACCGCTCCGGGCTTGCTCTATGGCTATGGATCCTACGGCCTTGCCAGTGAGCCCGGTTTTGACCAAACAATTTTTAGTCTTGTTGACCGAGGCTATATCTACGCGATCGCACACATTCGCGGCGGCTCTGAAATGGGACGAGCTTGGTACGATCAGGGGCGGCTCGAAAACAAGATGAATACCTTTACCGACTTTATTGCGGCCGGTGAGCATTTGATTGAGCAAAAATTCGTGGCCCCTGGTCACCTGGCGGCTCAGGGTGGAAGTGCCGGGGGCCTTCTGATGGGCGCTGTCGTGAACATAAAGCCCGAACTCTTTAACAGCATTCTGGCCGAGGTCCCTTACGTCGATGTCCTCACAACAATGCTCGACGAGACGATACCGCTGACGACGAGCGAGTACCGTGAGTGGGGAAACCCCAATGATAAAAAGTTCTACGACGTAATTAAAAGCTACTCGCCCTATGATAATGTCACGGCGAAGGCGTACCCGCACATTTTTGTGACGACGGGGTATCATGACTCACAAGTTCAGTACTGGGAACCGGCTAAATGGGTTGCTAAATTACGCGAGCTTAAGACCGATCAAAGCTTGCTATTGTTCTATACGGACCTCAAGGCGGGGCATTCGGGCGCGTCTGGGCGTTTTGAGTACCTCAAGCAATTAGCGCGGGAGTGGACCTTTATTCTTAAGGCAGACCGGCTTTAGTTGTGGAACAGTTTGTTGTCGTCAAAGAAAATTGGCTCACCCGAGATCCTACCCCCGGGGCGATGACGTTGACTGTCTTCATGGTCATGCTGCTCGTTCTAAGTAATGTCCTCTTCTTGAGTGGTGCTTTTCACTTGGACAACGGGATGGCGGCTTCGAAGGATTCAATTTTTAATCAGCACCAGTACTGGCGTGCATGGACGGCACTGATTGCACATCGTGATTGGGGCCACCTGCTGAGCAACCTCTTTTTGTTTGCGCCGTTTTGCTATTATCTCTATGGGTACTTTGGCCCTTGGTATTTTCCGGTCACGGGTTTTGTGATTGGCGGATTGACCAATATCACCGTTGTGAATTCGATGCCTGCGCAAGTCAGCTTGGTGGGTGTTTCGGGCGTTGTTTATTGGATGGGGGCCGCGTGGCTCACGCTTTATCTATTGATCGAGCGCCGCGAGTCCATTCGTCGTCGTTTGTTTAAAGTGTTTATCATCTCGGCTGTTTTGTTTTTGCCCGAGACCTATAGGCCCGAGATCAGCTATTATAGCCATTTTCTAGGTTTTGCGGCAGGCGTCGTGAGTTCATTGGTCCACTTTGCGATCAACCGAAAAAAGATTTTGGCGGCGGTGGTCACCGAAACCATTTTCGAAGTCTAGAAATTAGCGCGAAGTGAATGAATCACGGGGCTCATTGAGCCCCAGGTAGTTGAGGCTCAAGTTTCCAAAGCCCAATTGGTACTCTACCAAGTCTGAATTTGAAATCAAAAGAAGAGCCAAGATCATCAGGCAAGTGGACAAGCGCATGGGGACCACCTTTAACAAATGCAAGCCAGCCTTTCTTCGTGGATACTCATGGATATTCACGGATATTCGCTCACCTGTTCCCAAAAAAGGCAAAAGGGTCTAGGGAAATCTTTTTTCCCCTGTTTCTAAGTACTTACTCAAACTCGTCGCGTGAATAAACTTCAGAAGTGTCGACAGAAAAGACAGGCCGTCGCGCCAGGTCCCCGGCTTGTTCGAGATCAGTCGGCCTTGTTTTCGCAAGCACGAGAGCATGAAGCAAACCCCTCGTCAGATACTCATGATTTGTTTAACTGTCCTGGCTTTTGAGGCCTCAGCAAATGGCCGAATCGAGCCAAAGACTTTGTGGCCCTCCCAGCCAATTGTGCAGGCGCGGGACTGTGTCCTTGTGCTCATCGCGCCCAAAATGCATGTTCTGCTTAAGCCCGAGATCGACCGTCCCGTCATTCGCCCCGAAACTTCGACGGCGCTTAAAGACTATCAAGACTCGATCGAAAAATTTTGGGACTGGCGTCCAGACGCTTTTTTGAACGTCTTTGTTCCGCTGAAAAACGAGATTTTTCTTTTTACTGAAGTTGGCTATTATCGATCTCGAGGTCGAAGTATTTTTGATTCTCTCGCGCATGAGCTCGCGCACTATCTTCAGTTTACCTACAGAGGCGCCGATATGGCCGACGAATCGCTGGAGGGCGAGGCCGTGCAGGTGCAGACCTGGTTTCGTGAAACTTACCGAGCCCAGTTTCAAGGAGATGAGTTTGTCTGTCCAATCTCCACGGACTCAGAGAAAACAAGCCATTCAGGAAATTGACTGAGGGAATTGGCGGAGAAGGACGGATTTGAACCGTCGGTACACCTTTTGAGCGTACGAGCGTTTAGCAAACGCTTGGTTTAAGCCACTCACCCACTTCTCCGCAGGTCAGATCCAAAGCTTGGACTTCATTCTTGCCATGCGCATTGAATCAAAGCAAGCCGCGACGTTAGCGGTAATTTTCTGGAAAGATTTCGCGCTCAACAGTCTCGATCACCGTGTGAATCAACTTAATATGCATCTCTTGGATCCGGTCACTGGTTTCGGCCGGGATGACAATCGCGAGATCCGCCATCTCTTTGAGCTTGCCGCCGCCTTTACCCAAAAGAGCAATGGTCTTTACTCCTTTAGCTTTGGCCGCCAAGAATGCCTGTATGACATTCTCAGAATTTCCGCTGGTTGAGAGGCCAATCAGAGCGTCGCCAGGGCGGGCAAGGCCTTCGATCTGGCGCGAGAAGATGTACTGAAAGCCATAATCATTTGAAACGCAGGTGACGTGGCTGGCGTCGCCCAGCGCTAAGGCACCCAAGGGCTTTCGGTCTTTGCGGTACCGACCGGTCATCTCCTCGGCAAAATGCATAGCGTCACAGTGCGAGCCGCCGTTGCCGCAAGAAAAGACATTTCCGCCTTTTTTGAAAGTCTCAATCAGAACCTGCGAAAACTGAACGCATTTTTCAATTTGCTCAGGGCTTTTCATGAAGTCGTTGATCGTTTTTTGGGCCTCGTTGAAGCAGTTCACCCAAACATCTTGAGGTTTCATAGATCCTCCCATTCTGATCGAAGATAAACATTTTGCATCGAATTGGCAAAACCTTGATTTCCACAGAGCTTTCCACTAGCTTGCCGAATCTACGTGCAGTCGTAGCTCAGCTGGATAGAGTACCTGACTACGAATCAGGTGGTCGGAGGTTCGAATCCTCCCGTCTGCACCAATTCTTTCCCTTCAAAAGCCAAATCACCATGCAAAAAAATGCCGCAAATCCCAGACAGCTCTACTTCTGGATGCGCGTGGGTCTTATGGTCCTGGCGCTGGTGGGGATTTTTTGGCTGATGACCTACTTTCAGTCGGGGGAGTTTGAAGCGTCACCCAATGTCCAAGGTCTGATGAATCCGGAAGGCTCGCCCGTTGTTCAAGAGCGCCGCGCTCGTCTGGTCATCGAGACGCCCAGCACAAGCCCGACTCCCGCAGCAGATGCCGGACCTACAAAGGATCGTTGACGAGCCGTTCGGTTTTGAATAATTTGTTGGTTCCTCAGAGTTCAGGAGTAGCTCAGTTGGTAGAGCAAGCGGCTGTTAACCGCTTGGTCGGGGGTTCGAGTCCCTCCTCCTGAGCCAATTGTATCAGGTTGTTAGTTTCTAGAACGTCCCAAAAAAACTAGACCACCCAGCACAAAAACTCGGGCTTAGAAAGCCCATTGTCCCGACTTAAAATGCTTTGCGAAACAAAGCTGTAAGTCCAATTACCTTTGATGAACTTACGTTGACGTAAAAACGCGACGATTTAATGCGCTCTATGGAAAACACATTTAGATATTTTGGCGGGGTCATCAAAGAATAGATGGATTCAGGCGATCAAATCATGAAGAAGTCTGCCTCTGATGACCGAAGAAAAAGACTTCAGATTTTTAGTCAAAAGTTGGTTTCTACATGAATTGAGCTAAAAACTTGCAGAGAATTGGGCTGTTTTTAAAAAACCTATTTAAGTCAAAAACTTACGTCTAATATCGATTTGTCGTTGTTGCCGCTAAATGAAGTGGAACGCAAGGTGGAAGTCGTGCCCCTCTGGGCCGATTGCAAGTCTGGACCGGGCCTTGGTCAGGGCGAGCTCTAACTTAGTGTTAACAGGCGCAAATTTTTGAGAACATGTGGTGTGGAGAAGCACATGAAAAATTCGGCTTTGGCTTTTTGTTTTGGTGTCATCCTAACCGCGGCTTTTTTTGTTTTGTTTAAAACGGCCGGACCACACCAGCAGGGTGATCATGTTGAAACGAAGGCTGCGGGTTCGTACAACAGCTGTTCTCAGTTTTGTAACGACAGGCCTGACTTGTTGCCGCCACCTGAGTTTTCTAAATCAATGCCAGAAAAAGTGAAGCCCGACTTAGACAATGGAATTCTTGTCAAATGGGAGCCGGTACCTAATGCCGTTCGCTACCGCGTGATTTTGTTAGACAAAAATGGTGAGCGGTTTAAATCAGCTTCTACTCAGCGCGCCTTTATGTATTTACCTAATCTACCGAGAGCCGAAAAAAACCAAGATCTCGAGTTTTCTGTGGCACTTGCGAGTATTGATAAAAATGATCAAGAGGGACGCATGGGTGAACGCAAAAAGTTCACTGTGCGGGCGGGCGATCCTTTAGCTGGCGCTCCAAAAATTAAAGAAATCAAAGTCGAGGACGAATAAAACTTTGCTTTATTGGAGTCGTCTTTTTTTCTTGCTGCTGTTTTTGTTAAATCTAACCTTGGGTTTGAGTCCCGCTTTTGCTCAAGAAGAAAAAACTCAAGGCCCTGTAGCCACAACAGACACAACCGTGGCAGCCGAGGCCGCGGTCGTCAGCAAAGAAAGCCTACCTGCTAGAACGGTTTATCTTGCGGTCGAAAAAGTTCAGGCCGCTGATCGCTACCAAGTGCAGGTCTTGCCCGTTGACCAACAATGGGCCAACGAATATAGAACCGAGTTTAAGACGGAGCAAATTCGAATGCGACTAACGCCAGGACACTACCGGCTTCGAGTCCGCTCTGTCGATAAAAGAAATCGCCCTGGTCGCTGGGGCGAGTTTCAAAGCTTTTGGGTCAACTTTAAGCCACCCGACAAGGTCTTTCCACAGCCGAATCAAGAGCTTGAGGCCAAGGGTTCGAACAACGAAAAGATCACTTTTGAGTGGCCAAGCGTTTATGGAGCAAAGTTTTATGTTTTCAAGCTCAGAGATGAGTTCGGAAATTTAAAAAAAAATGTCCGCACAGATCAGACTTTTTTGACACAAGAGATTTCGGTCGACTCGAAATACACTTGGTCCCTAACCCCAATCATTGATATGAACTCGCCAGACCCCGAACATCAGACCTGGATGGGTTTTTCGTTGCTCGCCAAGCGCTCAAGCGTCCGCTCCGTTGTCTTAAATGTTGATCCGATTCGAAAAGCAATTAGTTATCAGTTCGAGTTTGTGAAGTTTTTAAATGACGATAAAACTTCAGAACCATCGCTATTTGAATCAACAGATCCTGGGTTTCGCGCCAGACTGAGTGCTGGTGCCTATGAAATGCGGGTCCGCGCTGTTTACAAAAGCGGGGTCACGACAGACTGGAGTAACCCGCAAAAGTTTTTTGTAGAAATGCCGATTCCAAAAATTATTGAGCCCAGATCCAATGCTCAGATTGATCCTACTGATGATGAAAAAGCCAAGGTCAGATTGCGCTGGGAAAAAATCGAAACCGCTTTTAAGTACGGTGTTGAAATTTATAATCAAGATGATAGCTCCCTGGTCCAAAGGCTCGAGTCTGACACCGAAGAGCTTGACGTTTTTCTTGCGCACAATGCCCGCTATCTCTGGAAAGTCAGGGCTTACAACAAATTTGAAAAACCAAGAAATCCCGCCGGAGTTGATAGCAAAAATGATACTCCCGGAGAGGGCTTTGGAATAAGCACTTATATTCCTTTAAAGCTGTCGAGCGGCGAAGAGCCCTCACAAAAGTACGCTTGGACCCGATACATTGTTTCAAACGAACAACTTCTCACCAGGAATTACGACAACAACAATAAGGTGCAGCAAACCGTTCTTGGTGGCAGCGGAGAAGTGGCCTATGGAAATTGGTGGCGCAAGACCGGGTATGGTATGCTGGGGACCTTGGCCTATTCTGGCTTTAGGAATAGTTCGCAAAACTACACCTATGCCATGGGAAGCGTTATGCTTGGCCGTCGGTATCTGCTGGCTGACGAATACCGCCTCAGGCTCTGGGGCGGCCTTGGCTATAAAGAGTTGCCCGAGGTCACCATAGATCCCACGAGAGGCAATGCCGTTGCGGGAGAAAAAATAGCCTCCTTCGGTCCTGAATTGAAATTCTCCATCATTAAAGAACTGTCTTCTAACATTGGTGGTTATCTTAATGGCGGCATTTACTATAGCGCACTTAGCGTGAAAACCCCCAATGAGCTAGCCCAACTTCCCCAGTTCTCTTATCATCTAGGTTTATCAGGTACTCTGCGCCTGACGGATAGCATCGTTGGAACTCTTGGCTATACTTATCAAGTCGAAAAAGCGGCCTACCGTGCGCGATCCGTTTCGAGTGAAAACAACAGTGTTCAGATTTCGGGAAATTTCTTAAGCCTATCGTTGCAGTTTGGCCTAGAAAAAACAGAAAAATAGTCGCCTAATTTGTGTCAAAATTTTTCCATTCAATTTTTTTATCCGCCAAAGCTTTGTCCATATACCTTTGAAAATAGAGTTCTCGCTTTTGCTCTTTCATGTTGCCGATGACATTGTTCAGTTGATCGTTCGAAATTTTTTTTGGATCAAGCCTGAGGGACCTTAAAAAGTCAGCGAGCTCTTCTTTACTGATATCAACGCTGGCCTCAGATTTTATTTTTTGAATAAACTCAGCTGGGGCTTTTCCGTCTTTTTGAGCCAGCTCTTTGATAAGATTTTCTTTGATCGTGTTTAAAGCCCGTTGTTGCTTGTACCTTATGGTATTACCCGCTTTTTCTTGTTCGCTCATATTAACTTCGGCATCGCGCAAGGTAATTGGTTGGCCTTGATAGCTGCCAATGACCGGATCTGAATCTAGTCGGTTTTTTAAATGGTATTTGTAAAACAAAAAAGCTGAAACGCACAGGGCTAAAGCCGTGGGAAGAACTCGTTTTAAAAAAAGCTGTTTAGAAAATTGTTCCGCCAAAATTTGCACCTGCTCCGATTGTTACCGTATTGACCATAAGAATATTACCGCCACCACCACGTGTAAAGCTTGAGCTGTTTAAGATCATATCTTGGAATTGGACAGTCCCAAGGCCTGCCACGCAGCTGATGGTGTTCGCAGCGCTGGCTGCCGTCAAGGTCGAGCCCGTCGCAGTTCCGAAGGTCATGCCTACTCCGGGATTGCCGGTTAATGAGAGCGTCGTTCCAGCGCCCGTGACAGTGACATTACCCCTTGTTACGGCGGTTGCATTCGTGCTGGTATTGCTAATTGTGGTCGCGCCGCCGCCCATAATGACCAGGGCATAGGTGTCGGCACCGCTTGAGCTTGTTCCCGTGTAGGTGACGGCCGTGCCTGTGCCGGTGATATTAAATGTTCCTCCAGAGATTGTCGAAACCGCGGTGTTTGCAAAGGTCAAAACCCCGCCGACGCGCATGGTTCCCGAGAGGGTATAGGCAGTCGCGCTGCCGCTTGCAAAGGTGACATTGTTTAGAGCTTGCGCTCCTGTGTCTGTGATTGTGGCAGCCGCGGCCTTTCTAAAAGTTAAAGTTGAGCCCGCGGCCGAGATTGTTCCTGCTGTATAGGTATAGTTATTACCTAAAGCAATATTCCCTGAAAGAGTGACTGTATTTGTAGAGTTGATTGTCAGATTTGGAATTCTTGAAGTTGCGCCGCCACCTGTGATGGTTTGTGCTGAAGCGCCAGTTACATTCACAACTGTTGTCCCAGTATAAGTTGATGCAGAGGCCGTCCCAACGGTAATTCCTGCCCGAGAGTTGATCGTTCCACCAGTCATGGTCACCGCAAAGCCAGCTCCGCCCTGATTAAATGAGAGCAAGCCTTGCGAGTTTAGCGTTGCTCCATTGATGGTAATCGCTGCCGTTGGTGCAAAGGTCACTGTTCCTGCTACATCTGTTGTGCCAGAGAAGGTGACTGTGTTGCTGCCGCTTAAGTTTAATCGAGGAATCGTTGCTCCAAGACCACCGCCTGTGATGGTTTGTGCCGTTGCTCCTGTCACATCCACAACTGTTGTTCCACTGTAGTTTGTCGTTGTGGCAGAAATGGTCGTCCCAGCTCGCGAGTTAATTGTACCGCCAGTCATCGTCAC
>JBKCUU010000027.1:0-32521 GCA_046318155.1 Bdellovibrio sp.
TGCTAACTCGTTGAAACCTTTGGTTTGTGATTTCCCCCACTTAGGGGAATTTTCGTCGTACTACCAACTTAAGAATGGCGGAGAGGGTGGGATTCGAACCCACGGAACCCTTTCGAGTTCTTTCGCGTTCCAGGCGAATGCCTTAAACCACTCGACCACCTCTCCGCACTTTCGAGTCTGATGTAAGCGCATAAGTTAGCAAAGTTAGGCGCCATCTGAAATAAAGAAGATGAGGGCTCATAGTCGCAACGCGTCTACCGCCGGGCTTAAGCCTCGCTTTATCCTCTCTTGCACCTGTGGTAACCCTAGCACCTATGGTTCAAAACAACTCGCATCAATCCTATTCAAAGCAGCTGAAAAAATTGGGATCCGAAGTCCCCTACGCCCATGTCGTTTTGGGCTCGGGCTTTGGGACTTCGCTTGATGCCCTGCTGGTCACCGATTGGTCTGTGGTCGGTGAAATCAAATTTCAAGATGTTGAAGGACTCATTGCCTCCACGGTACAAGATCACGCCGGGAAGTATCGACTCTATAAGCACAAGCCGACAGGCAAAGTGGTTCAATTTCAGATGGGCCGACTGCATGGCTACGAAGGCCACGATCCCCGTCTCGTCGTCATGCCGGTGATGATCCCGCGCGTGGCAGGCGTTAAAAATTTTCTACTCACCAATGCTGCCGGTGGTTTGGATCGCGCCATGAATCCCGGTGATGTCATGATCATCGAAGACCATGTCAACTTAACGGGTAAAAATCCATTGATCGGGCATAATCCTATTGGGCCTGATGGCCAAGAGCTGGGCCCACGCTTTCCGGACATGGGTCATTGCTACAAACCCGAGTGGCGCGCCCGTTTGCAAACACACCTCGAGAAACACGCGCTGAAAGTTCACAAAGGAATTTACCTAGGCTTACTGGGACCCACTTTTGAAACTCATGCCGAAGTTCGTTTGTACTCGGCTTGGGGGATGAAGTCCGTCGGCATGTCGACCGTGTGGGAAACGATCGCGCTTCACCACTCGGGCGCACAAGTCGCGGGGCTTTCACTCATCAGCAATCTCGGCGCGGGCCTTGGCCAGGCAGCCCTGGATCACAACAGCATCTTAGAGACCTGCCGAATTTCGGCGGCTCAAGTGATGCTCGCAATCAGTGACTTTCTTTCGCAGGACTTACTCAAGTGAGAAAGATTTTTGATTGGGGCGTTCGTGCCTCTTGGGCCTTGCCGATGCAAGGCCAAGTCGAAGTAAAAACCGATTACTTCATTGGCGTAAAGGGCACAGAAATTACGTACAGCGGTCCTCTTAGGGCCGCGCACAAGTCCCAATGCAAAAAGTGGATTGATGGCAAAGGCATGGTCCTTCTCCCAGGTCTGATTAATGCGCACACGCATCTTCCCATGACCCTCTTTCGAGGGCTCGAAGACGATGTCCCTTTAAAAGTCTGGCTCTTCGAGCGCATTTTTCCCCTCGAGAATAAATTTGTTTCTCCAGATTTTGTCAAAACTGGGACTGGTCTGGCGGCACTCGAGTGCATCCGCTTTGGAACAACCACGGTGTCCGATATGTATTTCTTCGTCGAAGAGTCGGCAAAGGTGTGGGAAAAAGCAGGACTGCGCGGTATTTTTGCGCAAGCCCTCATGAGCTTTCCAATCCCCGAAGACAAAAAGTTGGGGTCCGACCGCTTTGCACGCTTTGATCATCTTCGAAAAAAATTCGCCAAATCTGACCTCATTCAAATCGCACTCTCGCCGCATGCACCCTACACTTGCGATGACGACTTACTCAAAAAAGTGGCGGCCAAATCCAAAGAGACCGGCGCTCTTGTGCACATCCATTTGTCTGAGTCCGTCAGTGAAGAGCCCGACTCACAAAAAAAATACGGTCAGTCACAAACCGAGCGGCTTAAAGCCTTAGACCTTTTAGGAAACCGAACCGTTTGTGCGCACGCGGTCCACCTAAGCCCCAGTGATCGCAAACTTCTGAAAGACTCCGGCACCGGCGTTATCCACAACCCCGATTCAAATCTTAAACTGGGGTCGGGCATAGCGCCCATCGCTGAGTACTTGGCGGACGGCATTCCCGTTGCGCTAGGAACCGACGGGTCGGCCAGCGCCAATGACCTCAGCCTGTTTGGCGCGATGGATTTGGCAACAAAGGTGCAAAAGCTATCGCACAAAGACAACACCGCCATGGTGGCCTCACAAGCGCTTTGGATGGCGACTCAAGGCGGAGCCCAAGCGATAGGACTTGGTGATCAAATTGGCTCACTCACCGTGGGCAAAAAAGCCGATTTTATTTTGGTGGATTTTAATTTTCCGCATCTGCAACCTGTGCACGATCCGATGTCGCATTTGGTGTATTCGGCACAGGGTCTTGAGGTCGATACGGTTTTTTGCAATGGTAAGATGCTTTTGAAAAATAAAAAACATGTCACACTGAAAGCACCCGCGATCTATGCAAAAGCTGAAAGCTACCGCAAAAAAATTAAGAACTTCTTAAAGAAGCTCGCTCTTGAGTCCAAGCTCTCCAGCCAAAAATAGCCAAGACAAGAAACAACACATACAGAAGACTAATCAGCATAACTCCCTTGGTTGCGTAAAGCCAAATGCTGATGAGATTGACGATCACCCAATAAATCCAACATTCGATCCGGCGATGAGCCATTAGAATCATCGCTGTGAATCCCAAATGCGAGCAGAAGGCTGCCAGTCACTGTCAGTACAATTTGTATGAATCCCTTTTGGAGCCACTCTCAAGTCGTGGGCTCAGCAATATTGGCACTGGCAAAATCAAGCTGTCCTGCACCAGTCCAGTCTTTATCTTGTTCGATTCATAAATGATCTCATTGCCAGGGCTGCCCAATGGTGAAACAAAAAAAGTCACCCGCGCCATCGCAAAAATGAAACGGTGATTTTAGGGGGCCGAAACGACTTTTTGCTCGATCGTTCCAAAGAGCGATTTGCCGGTAGCATCTTGCATACAGATTTTGACCCGATCGCCCACTTTCATGAAAGGGGTCTCGGGCTTACCGTTGTTGATTTGCTCCAGCGTGCGCTTCTCGGCGAGGCAGCTTGAGCCCACCGTCTGGTCTTCATTCGCCACAGTTCCGCTTCCGATCAAAGAGCCTGCGACCAAATCGCGAGTTTGCGCCGCGTGCGCGATCAATTGACCAAAGTGAAAGTGCATTTCGCCGGCATTTGCCCGTCCAAAAAATTGGCCGTTCAATTCAACGTGCAAAGGCAAATGCACGCGTCCGTTTTTCCATGCAGGACCAAGTTCATCGGGCGTGAGCGCAAACGGTGAGAGTGCTTTTGTGGGTTTACTGACAAAAAAGCCAAACCCTTGCGCCAATTCACTAGGGATTAAACCTCGCAACGACACATCATTGATCAAGACAAACAACCGAATTTTTTTGAGAGCTTCTTCGGGCGTGGTTCCCATCGGAACCTCATCGATGATCACGCCGACCTCAGCTTCAAAATCAGTCCCATGCGAAAAATCACGCTGCGGAATTGTCGCCGTCGGCGCCAAAAACTTGCCACACTCAGCTTGGTACATCAAAGGCACCGTCATCAAGGTTTCGGGTGGTTCGGCGTTACGAGCTTTCCGAACAAGACGGATATGGTGAATAAAAGCCGAGCCGTCCGCAAAGAGCCACGTGCGCGGCAAGGCCGAATGCAAGTCGGATTCTTTCAGTGCAAATGCATCTTTCACAGATCCGTCTCGAAGAGACTGATCCAGAGCTTTCAGTTTGGGTTCAGCCGTTTTCCAGTTCTCGAGGGCTTCGCGCAAGTTGGGCGCAACGCCTTGAGCCCGAACCGCCTGCTGACGGTCCGGGTGGATGACAATCAACTCTCCATCCAGGGAATGGTTTTTAAGCGAACCCAAAATCATAACAAATCCTTAATCTACAAAATCAATCAAACGTGATCATGAAGTTGGCGATAATTGCTCTTGGATTCTCAACTTCGTCGGCCACTTTTGAAAACATGGTTTCGTAGTAAAATTCAAAACCCATTTGCGGTGCAAATTTAAAACTAGCACCGACTTGCAGTCCGATGGGAGCCGAGCTCACACCTTGGCAAGTCCCGCCGGGGCAATCTTTTGCAATATTAAAAGCCAAATTGGGTCCGACAAAGGCCCCACCAAAGTCGCTAAATTTGTACATCAATCCAACGGGGATTTCGAAGTAAGTGAATTTCGCGTCACCCAAATTGTTGGAGCTCGACGAAAACTCATAAAAGCGCTGTGTGTACAAGAACCCCGTGCGCACTTGCCAAGCCTCATGCACTTCAAACTTGGCGACGGCTCCCGCTTGGAAGTTGGTCTTGCCTTGAGTTTTCTGGTTCGTTGTTTTGGCATCGGCACTGTCGCCGCGAATACCGAGAACCACACCCACGTCTTGGGCCTGCGCAGCAAAACCCATTATTACGATCAGAGACATCACGAACATTTTCATAGGAAACCCCCTTGGAATTTCGATGTTTTTAGAGTGTACAATGCAGAATTGAAGGAGTCCACATGGCTGAATTTGCGCTGTATAGTTATTTTCGCTCGTCCGCATCTTACAGGGTGCGCTGCGCTCTGCACCTGAAAGGCATCAAGTTTGACTACAGGCCTGTTCACCTTCTGAATGATGGCGGCGAGCAGCACAAGTCTGCCTATCGCGACCTCAACCCAGGTCGTGAAGTCCCGACGCTGATTCACAACGGACGCGCGCTTGGGCAGTCGATGGCCATTTTGGAGTACTTGGATGAGGCCGCCTCGGGCCCCCGTTTGTTTCCACATGATCCTTATCAAAGGTCCCTCGTTCGTCAATTCTGCGAAAATATTAACTGTGTCCAGCCTCTTCAAAATTTGCGAACAGTGCAATTTTTAACGAACGACGCCGGCCTGTCTGAAACAATGAAACAGCGTTGGCTGAATCGTTGGCTGGGGCAAAGTTTTGAAACACTCGAAACACTGCTCAGAAAGCATAGCGGCACGTATTGCTTTGGCGAGACGCCAGGGGCCGCCGATTGCTTTTTAGCACCGCAGGTGTTTGCAGCTCAGAGATTTACCATTGATTTGCAGCCCTACCCAAGCGTGCGAAGAATTGCGGAATCACTCGATAAGCACCCGGCGTTCTATGCCGCGCATCCGAGTCGCCAGCCCGACACTCCAGCCTGATGAGCTTGGAGTGTCGCCGCCCTCTAAAGGGAGCACTAGTTCGATTTAATAAACAGAAAGTTCCACTTGTCCAAGACCGGCACGTAAAGAAAGACAAGCAAGCTTAAGTTCACCCACATAAAGAACGCCAGCCAGCGCTCCTGCCCGGTTGATTTCCAAAACCGGTAGAACTCTTGTAAAATCTTAAATGCAAACGGGAGAACCAGCAAAACATAGATCCAGCTAGTCTGGACGAACCAGGGTGAAGCAATCGCCGTTGCCACGTAGGCAAACGTGTAAAGACCAATGTGGTAAAGAGTGCGTGGTACACCGAGCGCCACTGAGATCGTCGGAACTTTGCCATCGGCATAGTCGTCTTTGTACTTAATTGCCAAGGCCCAAAAGTGTGGCATCTGCCAGAAAAACATAATCAGAAACAAGTAGACGGAATCCAGAGCAAAAATATGATCTGAGTTCGCGGCGTATCCAATCGTGACCGGCAAGGCACCGGGGATTGCTCCAGGGACGGCGCCAAAAATCATCCGAGGCTTCCACCAATAGGTGTAAACGCCATTGTAAAGCACGACTGTCATCCAACCCAGCAGGCAGGCCAGATTCGAAGCTTCGAGTAGCATACTGCTACCCAAGAACAAAAAGGCGACCGCCAGGATCAGACCCGCAGCTGGTTTGAGTTTGCCTGAAGCTATCGGCCGTTTCGCCGTTCGCTTCATGTCCCCGTCCATCTTATATTCTTGGACTTGATTTAGAGCTAAGGAGCCTGAGCTTAAGAAGAATGTCCCGCCGAGGGTCCAGAACAAATGAGCCCAGCTGAAGGAAGTCTCGATGGCAAAGCTGGTTGCGTACCCAGCCAATGCTGAGAGAACGACAAAAATGACGATTCCCAGCTTGGTCAGGTCAGCGTAGAGGCGAAACATCTTTAAAAAATATCTTTGACTGGTAAGCGTGTCCAAATATCAAGGACACAGAAAAATCCGAGCACTGCGAGAAAGAAAAATCCCGTCGCGAAGATAATGCGGTTTCCGTTGCTATCATATTTAAGACCCATGAAATAAGCCATGACGAGCATGGCTTTAACAAAAGCGATCAAAAAGGCAACGGGGGCCGCCAAGACTCCTAGATGAATGAACTTTGCGGTGAAAATCGTCAAGACGGTCAAAACCAAAAGGGCGATGCACACGTTTCTCAAGATTGAGAAAGGAATAATGTGGTGTTCTTCGTGTTGTGAATGTGATGTGTGATTCGAATTGTGCCCCATTTGTTACCCCACCAAATAAAGAAGAGGAAAGAGAAAGATCCAGATCAAGTCGACGATATGCCAAAAAATGCCGACGCCCTCGACCGCTGTAAAGTAGTGCGGATTAAACTCACCTTTGAGGTGACGGTACAAAACCCAACCGATCAGGCCCATGCCCAAGACCACGTGGATCCCGTGAAGGCCGGTCATGCAAAAGTAAAAACCAAAGTACAGCGGCAACTGCTGCGACACCGCTTCGGTGTAATGAAAAAACTTTCCGGGCAACAAGCCGTGTTGAATCTTCGAGGTGTACTCAAAGTACTTCACAGCCATAAAGATAAAGCCACAAAGAATCGTGATGATCAGGCACATGGTGGCCTTTGAATTCAATCCGCGTTGGATGTAGTGAATCGAAAGGGCCATCGTCCAAGAGCTCGCGATCAGAACCACGGTGTTAAAGGCTCCCATTTTCCAAGCCAGGTGGCTTGCGCCCTCCGCAAACGTCTCGGGGTACAGGGCGTGAAAGATCAAGTAGCCGACAAAAAGTCCGCCGAACATCAAGATCTCGGTCACCATGAAAACCCAAATTCCTTCTTTTGAAGTCAGGAACTCGTGCATGGCATCGCGAAAGTGATGTGCAAAGTGGTGTTGGTTTTTTGGAGTTTGATTAACGGTACTCATAAGGCCCCGCAGTAACGACTGGCTCCACTTCAAAATTGTGGTGAGTCGGTGGTGATTGGATTTGCCATTCTAAAGTCTTTGCCCCCCAAGGATTGGCCGGCGCCAGACGTTTGGACAGCAAGCCCTCAACGATCACGTACAAAACAATCAAAAAGCCCAACCCAATCGTCCAAGAGCCAATCGAAGAGATCTGATTCAGCGACTGGTAAGCGGGAACGTAGTCGGCGTACCGACGAGGCATTCCCATTGCACCCAAAACAAACTGAGGAAAGAACGTGACGTTAAATCCGATGAAGATCAGGACAAAAGAAATTCGAGCCCAAAATTCATTGTACATTTTGCCGAACATTTTAGGAAACCAGTAATACAGACCACCAACGAGCGCCATCAAAGTTCCACCAACCATCACGTAGTGAAAGTGGGCGACCACAAAGTAAGTATCGTGAAAGTGGACATCCAAACCAACCGTTGCTAGCATAATCCCCGTGACACCACCTATGGCGAACAAGAACATGAAGCCCAACGCATAAAGCATCGGGGAATCAAAGCTGATCGAGCCGCGGTACAGAGTGGCCAGCCAGTTGAACATTTTGATCGCAGTGGGAACACCAACAAGCATCGTGATAAATGAGAACACAATGCCCGCGATTTCGGATTGACCCGAAACGAACATATGGTGACCCCAAACAAAGAACGAAACGGCTGCGATGCCCAATGATGAATAAGCAATCGCTGTATAACCAAAGATGGTTTTTCGCGAAAACGCCGCGATGATCTCAGACACGATCCCCATGGCTGGCAAGATCATGATATAAACAGCAGGGTGTGAATAAAACCAGAAAAAGTGTTGAAACAAGACCGGGTCACCGCCGCGAGCGGGGTCAAAGATCCCGACGCCAAGCACTCGCTCCATCGCAAGCAAAATCAAGGTGATACCCAACACAGGCGTCGCCAAAACTTGAAGAATCGCAGTCGAATAAACAGACCAAACAAACAAGGGAATGCGTCCCATGGTCATGCCCGGCGCCCGCAACTTGTGGACAGTAACGATAAAGTTCAAGCCTGTCAGGATCGAAGACATCCCCATCACGAAGGCCGCTGAAACCATCAAGACGACGGCAGAACCAGTTTTGATCGAGTAAGGTGTGTAGAAAGTCCAGCCGGTATCAATTTTGGTCGTGAATAAGGTCGAGACTGCCATCAGAGCGCCCAACATGAACACGTACCAACTGGCCAAGTTCAGCTTGGGGAAGGCCACGTCTTTTGCGCCGATCTGAATGGGCAAAAAGAAGTTCCCTAAAATCGCAGGAATCCCCGGCACGATGACCATGAAAACCATGATGGCACCGTGATAGGTCAAAATTTGATTGTAGGTGTTTCCGTCAAACATGGCGCCGGACCGGAAAAGCTCCAAACGAATTAACATGGCTGCGATGCCACCGCACAAGAAAAAGAAGAGAATCACGATCATGTACATCAGGCCGATACGCTTGTGATCGATCGTGGTTAGCCAGGACCAGAGTCCTTTTTCGTGATTAATATAATTTTCGCCAGGGTTCGATACATTTGCCATATATTTACTCACTTTAATGTTTTGATGAATTCAATTAGCATTGTTAACTGAGCCTCGGTGAGTTGACCTTGATAAGAAGGCATCACGCCCGCGCTATAGCCCTTCACGATTTTAGCGTTTGGATTCAAGATCGACTCGCGCAGATAGTTGTCATCAACACTGAGGTCGCCCGCTGAGGTTGGGTGATTGACTGCTGAATAGAGCCCCTTCCATGAAGGGCCTACTTTAGCTGTGCCATCAGCGGAGTGACAAGCCACGCATCCCTTGGAGTTATACAGCTTTTGACCCTTCTCTGCGAGAGAAAGACCCTCGTCGTTCTCAAGTAACCACTTCTCAAAATCGGCCATGGGCACGACGTTCATTTTAGCCATCATGCCCGAGTGAGCCGCACCACAATATTCGGTGCAAAAAACCTGATAGGAGCCAGTTTTCTCAGCATTAAACCATAATGTTGTATAGCGCCCAGGCACGACATCTTGCTTGATCCGAAGTGAGGGGATGTAAAACGAATGAAGAACATCATCAGAGGCCATCACCAACTTCACGGGGACGCCGACGGGGACAAAAAACTCATTCGTTGAGATCTTGCCAGATTTGTAAACAAAATCCCATGCCCATTGCTTTGCCTGAACGTGAACTTCGTAAGCGTTCTCGGGCATCGTCCGCATGTCGTGATAAACTTTCCAGCCCCAAGCAAAAACCACCAAAAAAAGAACCAGGGGAACGAACGACCATAAAAACTCAAGAAAAGTATTGTGGCTAATGTACGGGACTTTGTCCGTATCAGTTCGGCGCTTGTACTTGATCGCGAAAAAAATCATTCCACCGATCAAAATGGCGCAGCCCAAAAGGCTCGTCCATAAAAGAAACGAGTAGAGGTTGTCCACGTCGGACGCGATTTTTGATCCGACCGGTGGCATGAAGCTCTGTCCGGCCGCAGAGGCCGTGTTTATGAGCACGAGAATCCAGTTCATGGGCACATCTCCTTAAAATTTCCCAAACTTAAGCCCCTGGTGTTTCACGTCGCGAGCGCAGCCACATGGGCACCAGAAGAAATCCCAAGGCCAAAATGATCAATACGCCGCCAAGCTGAACGAGCCGAAAAGCGTAAATCACATATTTGCTTTGTTTAGGATCGTATTTAAAACAATACATGATCATCGCGTCGACAATCGTCCCGACTTTGCCCTGACCAGCTTCGTTCAAAGCCATCTTAATCGTGGGGGCGTCATACATAATACCGTGTAGATATCGAGTCACTTTTCCGGTCGGGCTGGCCACGATGCCGGCCGAGCCGTGCGCCCACTGTTTTTGGGACTCGTCCCAGCGGTATGCAAAACCCACCGATTCAGTGATACGCTTAATTGTGGGCTCATCCGCCGTTAAGAAATGAAAGCCGTTTTCGGTCCCATGTCGCTCATACAGTTTCATGTAGGTGGCTTTTTTTGCTTTCGCGAGCTCGGCATTTTCTTGAGGATCAAAGCTCAGGGCAATGACATCGTATTTTTGCCCAGCGGACCAATCCATGGGTTTTAAGCCCTCGATCAAACCATTCAGATGAAAATTGCAAAGTCCGGGGCAAGCATAATAGACAAGGCTCAAAATGACCGGTCGACCGGGTTTAAAAAACGAACCAAGCGTGACGTTCTCGCCGTTTTCATTGCGAACGACTTCTTCCAGATTGAGCTGCGTTCCTAGTTTTTCGGTGATCCCAATGTTTTCAAGCTCTTTGGGCCGAGCGGTCGAGGCCGTGTCAGTAATAGATGGCTTCTCTATCGAACCCATCTGGTTCGGTAGATTTGCAAGCGCCATCTGAAGAGTCATGAACAATGCAAGCACGGGGTCCTTTTTTCGCCTTGTCCGCCTTGGTCTACAGGCGCAACTTTACCTACGAACTTAAACACACTTCCCTGACGTTACTTCGCCGTTTTTGCGAACTCGGCCACTGTTGCGGGGTCGTCTTTACTTTTGTTTTCCGTGATGGAGTCGATAAATTGAACCAGGGCCCACCGATCAGCGGGTTTAAAGTGAGCATAAGAGGCCATCGAACCTCCAGGAATCCCATTGATCAAAACGTTGTAATGAGCGATCATGCCTGCCCCTTTTTTCCAATTCCCTTCAACTAAGTTGCGAGGCTTTGGATTCAGACCAGCACCAGCGGCTCCATCGCCTTTGCCTTCGTTACCGTGGCACATTGCACAGTTCTGAGCGTAAACTTTTTTGCCATGCAAAACCATATCTGCATTTGCAACCCAAGGCTCAGAGATCCCCGAAATATCGACAGGTTTTGAGTCCGCAAGAAGCTGTTCCGCTGACGGCGGTGTCTGCAGATTTTCACCAAGATCGACACCTGGATGGATCGCGACGATATAAACAAAAAAAACAAAAACAAAAACCATTGAGAAGATGAACGCGAGCATTCCACCATGGTTGTACTGATCACGGTTTTCCGACATAGCAGACCCACCAAATCTGAATCGTCGCCCACAGGGGCGCGCATTAATGAATTGTTAAGGCATCTTAGCAACTTGCAAGTTATATGAAAACAAAGAGGTCGGCAACAAAACCGCATTCACCCTGAGGAATGACAAAATGCGAAAAAGTCAGGCGCCTGAGCCCGAAAACAAAAACTTGTCAGCGATCAAAACGAACTTTTCGGGGTTCTCGAGATTGGTGCAATGACCTTGCTCAGGGACAACCTCAAAGCGCGCGTTGCTCATTAAGGACGCCATTTCTTGCGAATCAACAATGGGAAGCAACAGATCGTGTTCTCCATGCAACACCAGCACCGCATGCTTCACTTTAGAAACCTCGTTGCGAGAGTCTAGTCCATCAAGAGCCCGCAGAACCTTGTCTCCCACGGTTTGAGCTGCAAGAAACGCGTCTGCAACAATAACTTGGTCAAAGAACTCCGATTGGGTGTCGTACCCGCGGATGGTCGAGCCGATCACGATGGAAACCAAGCCCCGATTGGTCTTCATTTGCTCGAAGGCATCGGTCATGGCGTCGTTAAAGGTCACACCTTTAGCTCCCACGGGGTCGAGCAAAACAGCCTTTTCAAAAAGCTCGGGCGCCTTGGCAAGCATCAAGGCCACGATCAATCCCCCTGTCGAATGACCAACAAGATGGATCTTTCCGCGCTTCAAAGATTTGGCAAGCCCAATGAAATCTTGGGCGAACAGGTGCATGTCGACATCGGCCTGGTCTCGGGGTGCGCTTGATTTTCCGCAACCGCGAAGTTCGGCTAAAATCATGGCCCCTGGCAACCTTTGTCCTGACGCCTTTTTTCTCCAAACGTCAGCGGCCGGATACCACCAGCGATTGCTCGCCATGTTCCCGTGAATGAACATCGTGTCTTGAGGGAGAACGTCCTCAATCACCTCAAAACCGATGTGCGCACCCGAGCCGTCGTTCGTTTGGAACTGCATCATAAAACAATCCCGCCATCAACGCTGAGAACGGTGCCATTGATGTAAGAAGCCTGCTCAGAGGCCAAGAACAAGCAAGCGTTGGCAATGTCAGAGGTTTCGCCCAAACGCGCGACCGGAACTTTGCCCGCCATTTGTTCGAGCACCTCTTTAGGCATCGCATTCGTCATGGCGGTCATAATAAATCCCGGAGCAACGGCGTTGACAGTAAAACCTTTGCGGCCCAATTCTTTGCCCAAAGTCTTTGTCATTCCAATCACGCCCGCCTTTGCAGCCGCATAGTTGGCTTGACCAAAATTGCCGTGCAAGCCGACAACCGATGAGATATTGATGATGCGCTTGTGGGCCGACGACGCATTGAACTTTTCGAACAAATTTTTTGTAACGTTGAAAAGTCCGGTGAGGTTGGTATTGATGACCGCGTCCCAATCTTCGGCGCCTAATTTAGCAAACGATTTGTCGCGCGTGATACCTGCGTTGTTCACCAAGATATCCACATTCCAAGAAAGTGAGGCGACCGCTCTCTGGCAGGACTCACGGTTGGTGACATCCACTTGGGCGGTGTGGAGATTGGCTGCAAATTGACCGAGTTCGGCTTTGGCTTTTTCAAGAGCTTCTCCCGAGTAATCCCAGATCGAAACCTTTGCACCCGCAGTCAAAAACTGCCGCGCAATTTGAAAGCCAATCCCTTGGGCGCCTCCGGTGATGATGGTATTTTTTCCAGTAAACGAAAAATTAATGTTGTTCATTTTTCTTCCTTTCGGTCGGCGCTGCCGTTCTTTAGGAGCTCTGATTGCCGCAGGCTTTTCAGAGTGTCAAACAAGAAGAACTAGAGTAGTTACTCCTTGCTTTTCCTCTTGCCAATGAGGGCCCGACCAAGCGATGACAGCCTCAAATCTGGTCGCCACTAAAATTGGCGTCCCCAGCCAAGAGGGCCCAATGACGCAAACAATGACGCAAGCAAATGTCCGCCGCGCTACGGTTGTCGGAACCGGTATGTACGCCCCCGAGAAAGTCGTTAAAAATCAGTTTTTCAACGACATGTACAAAAAAGACATCGACACGTTCTTGCGCGAACAGCGAAATATTTTTGAACGCCGCTACATGAGTGCTGACCAAACGACGTCGGACTTGATTGTTCCCGCCGCCGAAGAAGCGATGAAAAATGCGGGGATCAAAGCCTCCGATTTAGATTTGATTATCGTTTCGACCGATACGCCTGATTACTTATCCCCGTCAACCGCCGCGGTTGTTCAGCACAAAATCAAAGCCACGCGTGCGGGCACGTTCGATATCAACTCCGCTTGTGCAGGATTTGTCACGGCTCTTGATATGGCATCAAAATACATCGGCGCCGATCAAAATTATCAAAACATCTTGGTTGTTGGCGCTTACGCCATGAGCAAGTGGCTGAACTTTGACGATTTTAAAATCGCCACTTTGTTTGCCGATGGCGCGAGCGCGGTTGTCGTTCAGCCATCAAAAGATAGCACTGGCGTGATGGCATCTGAGCTCTACACGGATGGTCAGTATCATGATTACATGGGTTTGTACGGCGGCGGCTCTTACCGCCCGATCACGCACGAGGTGCTTGAAAAGCGCCAACACCTGCTCGATTTCGCCAAAAAAATTCCGATCGAGACAAACGGCACTCACTGGCCTCGCCTCACCAACATTTTGCTCGACCGCATTCACAAAACACCCCAAGACGTGAAGCATTTCTTCATGACCCAAATCAATATCAATAGCATCAATGAGGCGCTTGATAATCTTAAAGTTCCCCGCACCCGTTCGCACAATGTGATGGACCGCTATGGCTACACGGGTTCTGCGGCTGTGGGTATGGCATTGGCGGATGCGGCTCGTTCGCACAAACTGAAAAAAGGCGACTTGATCGTTTTGCTTGGCTCTGGCGGTGGCTTGTCAATGGCGGCCCTGACGATGGAGTGGGGTTACGACACGTGAACGACTTTGAATTGGACTGGCTCAAGCGCTGGAATCAGTATTCACCGAAAAATATTGCTCTAAAAGATGGCGATACGGGCCGCGAGGTTTCTTATTCCAAATTGTTTGCGGCCGCCAATCAAGGCGCCGAATTTTTATCGCAGAAGTATTCGATCCGGCGGGGTGACCGAATTGCTCTGCTCGCCACAAATGAACTTGAATCCGTTTTTTTGTTTTTTGCTCTTCAACGTTTAGGTGCCACGTTGGTTCCGATTAACTTTCGCCTGACAAAGCGTGAAGTTGATCACATCGTTCGCGACTCTGACCCCAGCCTCATCATTGCGCAAGAAGCCTTTTGGCCTTTGATTGAAGATTACCCTCAGGCCAAATTGCGGTTACAAGGTCCCGCCAGTTTTGCCGAAGCTGTTGCTCAAAATAAAAAAGCAGCCGAACTTCCCTTTCTCGCGCAAGCTGAAGATGCGGCCCTCTTGCTTTACACCTCTGGCACGACGGGCGCGCCCAAAGGAGCCCTTCTTTCGCACCGGATGATTTTTTGGAATTCGATCAACACGACTCTGCGCCTCAACATCAGCCAAAGTGATTCAACCGCGATCTTTTTGCCGTTCTTTCATACGGGCGGCTGGAATGTACTCACGACACCTTTCTTACATCGAGGCGCCAAAGTCGTGTTTTTGAAGAAATTTGATGCCGATCAAATTCTGCAAGTTTCAGCAGATGAAAAGTGCACTCTGCTTTTTGGTGTACCAACGACAATGGAGATGATGGCTCGTTCGCCCTTGTTTAAATCTGCCGACCTCTCATCGCTGCGCTACGCGATCGTGGGCGGAGAGCCGATGCCAGTTGATCTGATTCGCGTTTGGGATCAAAAAAAGATTCCGATTCGACAAGGCTATGGGCTCACTGAATTTGGTCCCAACGTTTTTTCGCTGAATGAAGAAGACGCGATTCGCAAAATCGGATCGATCGGCTATCCAAATTTTTACATCGACATTCAGATTGTGGGAGATCATGGTCGTCCCGTCGCTCGGGGCGAAGTCGGTGAGTTGATTTTACGTGGACCGATGATGATGACCGGCTATTGGAAAAATCCCAAAGCCACGGCGGAGACCATCCGCGATGGCTGGTTCTATACGGGCGATCTCGTTCGACAGGACGAAGACGGTTTCGTTTACGTCGTGGGACGCAAAAAGGACATGTTTATTAGTGGCGGCGAGAATGTGTACCCGCCCGAAGTCGAACAAGTCCTCAGGCAAATGGGTCAAATTCGCGAAGTGGCGGTCATCGGCGTCGCCGATCCCAAGTGGGGTGAAGTCGGCAAAGCATTTATCGTCAAACGGCAGGACGTGACGGTCGAAGAAATTCAGGCGCACTGTCTGAAAAATCTAGCGAAGTACAAAATTCCAAAACACTTCGCCTTCATTCAAGAGCTGCCCAAAGGCGATTCCGGCAAGATTCTAAAACGCAAACTTCAAGAATCCGCGCCCTCCGAGCATACTGAAACTTGAATTTCATCCCGCGGGTGTAAGCATCCCCACTTGAGGCCCCTACCAGGTCTACAGGGGCCATTAACTGCATTTGAGGCTTCTTGATTCTCAAATTGAGACTTTCGGGGTCGGTCTCAGCTCGGGCCTTTCCAGCCCTTAGACTTTGGGTTATCCTAGCCTTGGGGATGACTAAAATCAGGCTTCTTCTCTTTTCGTTTCTTGCGCTCATGGCGGCGGCTTGTCAGACAAGCCCTAAAGACGAGTTCTCGCAGCTCAAGCCCGGAATGTATAAACACGAAGTTCTCGGCATCATGGGTAGCCCCCAACGCACTCAGCGTTGGCGCGGCCTGGATCGATGGACTTACATCTACTTTGAAGAGCGTGACCGAGCCGAAAAAGAAGTCCATTTTTCGGAAGGAAAGGCCGCCTACGTCGGTGGTTCTTTCGTCCCTGCCGTTTCGGCCGCAGATCAAGATCAAATTTATGAAGCTCAAAACATCGAGCTAGAAAAAGAGTTCGCCGCTCAGCGAGAGGCCGCACGCAAAGTGCGAAACCTACAGCTCCCCACTTATGAAGAAGACGTCAGCGGGACCAATGAAATTCGCTATGTTCCCCAGTATGCTCCAATGAAGTAAAAAACTGAAGTAACAGACTGAATGAGATTACTTCCGTAAAATTGGACTGTCAGAATCGCGAATGTTTTTTTCGTCCTCGCCGTTTTTTTTCTTTTCTTCAACAATGGCTTCAGGAGAGGTCACTGATCTTTTTGCCGGCTGGCCGTACTGACTCCGCATCCGTCTCATGTTTCTTTGCAGCTTTCCTTCCATCCCAACGAGCTCTTCGACTTTTTGAAGCGAAGGCACATCACTGGTATTATAAATTCGGTTTTGCTTATGGGCGGCGCGCTCCGGAAAGCGGTAACGAAAAATGGAGTTCTCACGGTTCAGGTCCTCTGAGCTTTGTTTCCATTGGTCGTAGATTGTTTGAATTTCTTTATCCAGCTCTTTCATCCTCTCGGCATTTGCACCCGCCATTTTAGTACGAATCAATGCTTTGAGCTTTTCATCAAGTTGTTTGTTTTTTGTCGCCAAAGCCGAAATACGGTTTTGGACTTCGACCCAAGGTTTATCCGCAGCAGGAGCCGCCGCGGCGGGCGTTTCTTCTTTGGCTTTTGCAAAAACCCATGATCCATTGAGAAGACAAACAAGTCCTAGCGCAAGATTAAGCTTCATAAAGCCTCTGCTTCCAATTGATTCGAAGATTCAAATGTTGCAACCGAGTGACGATTAAACTTGTTCGCGCGGCATTCAGTCCCGGCAGTAAGATCGTGCCGTTTTTGACGGGCAAATCTCGCAAATTCAAAAAAAGCCTGGGATCGGCAAGGACATCCAGCACTTCGGCGCGCATTTCTTTATGATCGATGCCCGACAACGTCAGATCAAATTGCAAGGCGCCGGCATCAGCATCCTTATTGCCAAAGTCAGAGATATCCGAAAAATCTCCACTGGGCGTGGACGCGATCGCCTGCGGAACCTCGGGTGGTGGTTGATCAAGGCCTTGCTCAAACCAGTTCGCATTCTCTGTCGATGAGCCGGGGGCTTCGTCCATGATTTCATTTTGGTGTTCAACAGATTGCTCTGCAAAGGCCTCAAACGAAGAAGCCGGCTCTGCGGGCGAAATGAGTGAGTCTTGAACAGCCGTGGCTTCGAACGCAGCCTCCATAGGTTGGACATTTGCACCATCACTTGCGGGCGCTGCTACTTTGTCGTTATCGGCGGCCAGTTGAACCTGGCCGTCCATATCGATCATCAAGACGGCACCGCAGCTTATACAGGCGACGATGCCAAAATCTTGATCAAGTAGTTGTCCGCACTGAAGGCACGCAAGCCCCTCCACTGATTACCGCTTTCTTTTATCCAGTTGCCGGCGCTGAGCACGGTTAAGCTTTTGATCGTCATCCGAAGATGAGGGTCCAGCTGTCATCCGCATTTTTTGCCGACCGTTCGAAGGCGCCGCAGTTTGACGAGAGCCGCCACCATGACCTGATAAGCTTGCAGACAGTCCACCTGCCGCCGCTTTTTCATCGCCCCCCGCATAGCTCAGCTCTTCAAAATCAGGGGTTTGCAGCATTCCAGAGAGTTCACGCTCGGCTTGCTCGGGTGCAACGATTTGAACTTTCAAAAACTTCTCGATCGAATCTGTTTTGATCCACTGATTCAGTTCTTCAAATGCTTTAAAGGCTTCTTTTTTGTATTCGATGACGGGATCTTTTTGGGCGTAGCCACGCAAGTTCACGCCTTCTTTTACGCGATCGATGCGTTGCAAGTGCTCTTTCCAGCGCTGATCGATCGATTGCAGCAAAATCATCTTCTGAATCTGATTGTAAAAAGGCCCGAGTGCCGGTTTTTGGCGGTCAAACAACTCTTTTACAATTTTTGATGCCGCCTCAGTCACCGCTTCGCTGTCCAAGTGAGGTGCCGCCGAGAAGTCGATTTTCATTCCAAACTGTGTTTGAAGAGCATTGTTGAGCCCCTCAAGATTCCAGTTTTCTTTTTTGCCGCCTTCCGACGGGGTGTGCGTATCCAAAATTCCAGAAAGAACTTCACCCAACATATCCAAGTACTGACGTTCAACATCCGCACTATTCAGAATTTTTTTGCGCATACCATAGATGATCGTGCGTTGCTGGTTCATGACGTTATCGTAATCAAGCAAGTGCTTACGAATATCAAAGTTGTGTCCTTCGACTTTGCGCTGAGCGCCCTCGATCGAGCGCGTGACCATCCCGGCGACGATGGGCTCGTCATCAGGAACATTTAAGCGGTTCATGATCTTTTGGATCATCTCACCGTTAAAAATACGCATGAGGTTGTCTTCAAGCGAGAGGTAGAACAACGACTCGCCGGCGTCACCCTGACGACCCGCTCGTCCACGCAACTGATTGTCGATACGGCGAGATTCGTGCCGCTCGGTTCCGATGATATACAAACCGCCCGCAGCTAAAACTTCGATCTTCTCGGCGTCGCAAACCTTTTTCCACTTGGCTTGCGAAGCCTCAAACTCAGGTCCTTCAGTTTGATTCGTTTCACGCTTAGCCAGATTCTCGGGGTTACCACCCAGCAAAATATCGGTTCCTCGTCCGGCCATGTTGGTTGCAATGGTCACGGCAGATTTTCGTCCGGCCTGAGCAATGATCTCGGCCTCACGCTCGTGGTGCTTGGCATTTAAAACTTCGTGGCGCACATTTTCGTTTTTCAAGTAACGCGAGAGCAGCTCTGATTTTTCGATCGAGGTTGTCCCGACCAAGATCGGCTGACCTCTTTCGGCACGGGTTTTAATGTCAATGGCGATGGCTTTAAATTTTGCTTGTTCAGTTTTGTAAACGACGTCGTTGTGATCTTGACGCCGGATCGGCTTGTTTGTCGGAATAACCGAAACCTCAAGGTTGTAGATCTTTTTGAACTCAACAGCCTCAGTATCGGCGGTTCCGGTCATCCCCGCCATTTTATTGTACATGCGAAAGTAGTTCTGGAAAGTAATCGTCGCCAGCGTCTGATTTTCATTACGAACTTCGACACCTTCTTTGGCTTCAATCGCCTGGTGTAAGCCATCAGACCAGCGGCGACCGGGCATCAAGCGTCCGGTAAATTCGTCGACGATGACGATTTCACCATCTTTGATCATGTACTCAACATCGAGGCGGTACAAGTAGTGTGCTTTTAAACCTTGATAGATGTGGTGTAAAAACTCGATATTGCCTGGATCATACAAATTGCCGACGCCCAAAAGCTCTTCGGCTTTTGAGTTGCCCTCTTCAGTGAGTGAGGCCGTCTTGGATTTTTCTTCCATGGTAAAGTGCACATCGCGCTTCAATTGCGGGATGATTTTATTGACCATGTGATACTTGTCTGTCGAACTTTCGGCGGGACCGGAAATAATCAAAGGCGTACGGGCCTCATCGATCAAAATCGAATCGCACTCATCGACGATCGCATAATTGGGCGGGCGCTGAACCATGTCTTCAAGCGCGAACTTCATGTTATCGCGCAAATAATCAAAACCAAACTCATTGTTTGTGCCGTAGGTAATATCAGCACCGTAAGACGCTTTTCTCTCAGCATCGCTCAAATCATGGACGATAATTCCGATCGTGAGCCCAAGCCAGCTGTACAAACGCCCCATCCATTCGGCATCACGCTTGGCCAAGTAATCATTCACGGTGACGACGTGGACACCTTTGCCAGAAAGCGCATTCAAGTAAACAGGAAGAGTGGCCACAAGTGTCTTACCCTCACCCGTGCGCATCTCGGCGATCGACCCACGATGCAGAACCAACCCGCCGATCAACTGCACATCGTAGTGGCGCATACCGAGGACTCGCTTCGAAGCCTCGCGGCAAACCGCAAAGGCCTCGGGCAAGATGTCTTCCAGAGTTTCACCTTTTTCAAGCCGCGCTTTAAACTCCGGCGTCTTGGCTTTGAGCTGGTCATCAGTCAAGGCTGCGACCCTGGCTTCAAACGCGTTGATCTTGTTCACGACGGGGCGAAGCGTTTTCATTTCGCGCTCGTGCTTAGTTCCAAAGATTTTTGCAAGTGTGGTCATGATCATAGACCTCAGAGTCTAGAGGTCCGAGTCCTCTGCGGCAAGGAAAGCTGGGTCAAGAATATAGTCTTCTGGCATTTTACCCCTCTGGCGCAGCTGACGCAGGAACTCGAAAGCCACGATAGCAACGGCTGTCGAGACATTGTAGCCACGAACAGGACCTAAGATGGGGATCAACAGAACCTGCTCGGGGTTCTGCTGCAAGAGGTCATCTGGCAGCCCCTTGGTTTCTTTTCCAAAGACAATCCAGTCTCCCGTTTGGAACTGAATATCGTAGTAGTGACGGGTCCCTTTTGCCGAAAAATAAAAAACCCGCCGCGGATCTTTGATTTCGTTTTGCCAATTTGCAATCGACTCGTGATGCTTCCATGACAAATGCTGCCAGTAATCCAGGCCCGCTCGTCTCAGATTTTTATCGGTGATTTTAAACCCCAACGACCCCACCAAATGCAAATCCGAGCGCGTCCCCACGCAGGTGCGCCCGATATTGCCCGTGTTTTGTGGAATTTCGGGCTCTACCAGGGCCACGTGAAACAGCGGCTCCAGCAAAGTCGAGGGTTGGTGGCCTTTTAACTGAGACTCATCCGAGGTAGCGGCAAACTTCATGTCCGAGCTTTGATAGCGCAAGACGTCGCCCCTTATCAACGATCATCTCAAGATTCATGAGTTCGCGGTACAATACCAAGTCGATCGGGATGATTTCTCGGCCCGCCACGGATCCAAGACGCAGAATGTACTGCTTTTGGCGCTCGGTGAGCTGATTGAGCAAGGGGGCTTTGGACTCCATCGCCGTTCGCCAATCACCGTTCTCGATCGGAGTTGCGGTTTTTGGCAGGCGCTTGGGGTTTAAAAAATAAATCCAGCACTCCTGGTAGCCAGCCGCCGTCTGAACTTCTTTTTTCTTGCGCCAATAAAGGCTTTTTTCGGGACGGTCTTGATCATAGCCATGAAACTGATCGAGCAAGCCCATCAAAAGCTCGCTTGTTTTCAAGGTCACGAGCTCGCCCTGGATAAGATCCACGCCGCCTTCAAGAACAACTGGAAAGCCCACTTTCAAAGAGTAAGCCGTTCCTTGAATCGCGGCCGGTTCGGACGCGGTAACAAATTCTTGGATTTTTTGGAAATGGACCAAACCTTGCGTCATCGATCCATAGACAAAGAAGAGCTCTCCGGCCCCATTTTGATTCATGATCCCCCCCGGCATCTGAATACTAGTGCGGCTGACAGGTCTATCACCCGCCCGCGCGCTGCAGAGCCGGAGTTACCAAAAAGACACAGTGCCTGCAACCCAAATTCGAGTTCAAGCTCCACTCAAATTTGTGCAATTTCGTTAGGATCAAGGACTTACCGTTTTGCGTTACCAAAAAGAGAAGTGATTTCAAGTGCTGTGGTTCTTTGACCTCTTTGAAAATTTATTGCTAGGTTTGTGAAAACCCGCCGCATGCGTTTGCTTGCATGTTGTTTGAACTGAAAGGCTCGATCAGAGCTATGAAAAAAGACTGATGAAAAAGATCGAGGCCATCATCAAGCCCTTCAAACTTGACGATGTTGTCGAAGCCCTCTCTGAAGTTGGCGTCGAAGGTGTCACTGTATCTGAAGTTCGCGGATTTGGCCGGCAAAAAGGACGCACCGAAATTTATAAGGGCGCCGAATACGTGGTCGATTTTCTTCCTAAAGTAAAGCTTGAAGTTGTGGTCTCCTCGGCCCTTGCGGAGGTCGTTGTCGAGACGATTCGCAAAGTGGCCTTTACAGGCAAAATCGGAGACGGAAAAGTGTTCGTTCTCCCCATCGAAGCTGTCGTCAGAATTCGAACCGGGGAAAAAGATGAGCAAGCGCTGATTTAAGTTGGCGTGTTTAATGAAGTTAAAGTTTTGAAATTAACGGGTTGAAAATAAACGGGAGGCACGAATGACGGCTCAAGAAGCAATCAAATTTGCGAAAGAGAAGGGTGCCCGCATGGTGGACTTAAAGTTCTGCGACATGCTGGGTACATGGCAACATTTTACGATCCCCATCAGTGGATTGGACAACGAGTTTTTTGAAGAGGGACTTGGCTTTGACGGAAGCTCGATTCGCGGATGGCGCGGAATCGAAGAGTCTGACATGGTTGTCAAGCCAGATCCTGCGACCGCAAAAATGGACCCCTTTATGGAGGTCCCCACGGTTTCTTTTATTTGCGACGTCGTCTTGCCAGAAACTCTTGAGGCCTATGACCGCGATCCTCGCAACGTCCTTCGCAAAGCCGTCGCTTATTTGAAAACGACCGGTATCGCAGACACGGCTTATTTTGGTCCCGAAGCTGAATTCTTTATCTTTGATGATATTCGTTACGATCAAAGCAACAACGGCGCTTTTTACCAAATTGATTCTGATGAGGGCATTTGGAATTCGGGCCGCGATGAAGGTGGTCACAATTTAGGATACAAACCCCGTCACAAAGAAGGTTACTTCCCTGTCCTTCCGACGGATTCTCAGCATGATCTGCGCACAGAAATGTGCCTTGAGCTTGAGCGCGCCGGCATGGTTGTCGAGCGTCAGCATCATGAGGTTGCAACTGCTGGACAGGCCGAAATCAACATCAAGTTTGATAGCGCCATGAACATGGCTGACAAAATGATGTGGTTCAAATACATCATTAAAAACGTCGCTCGCCGAAACAACAAAACAGTCACATTCATGCCTAAGCCCCTCTACGGTGACAATGGTTCTGGAATGCACGTTCATATTTCGCTCTGGAAAGATGGAACAAATCTTTTCGCGGGCAACAAATATGCCGGCTTGTCTGAGAACGCGCTGTACTTCATCGGCGGTATTTTAAAACACGCACCCGCCTTGTGCGGCATCATTAATCCCACGACCAATAGCTACAAGCGCTTGGTTCCTGGATTTGAAGCTCCCATCAAATTGGCGTACAGCTTTAAAAACCGATCAGCGGCCGTTCGTATTCCCAACTCCGGCCCGAGTCCCAAGGCAAAACGCATCGAGTTCCGCACGCCAGATCCCATGGCCAATATCTACCTCTGCCAAGCAGCACTGCTTATGGCTGGGCTTGATGGCGTCATGAACAAGATCCACCCCGGTGACCCTTTGGATAAAGATATTTACGGACTGAGCCCTCAAGAAGCGGCCAAAGTTCCCTCGATTCCTGGATCGCTCGAGGAGGCCTTAGTGAACTTGAAAGAAAAATCTGATTTCCTCAAGAAAGGTGATGCTTTTTCTGAAGACTTTTTGGAAACATGGATCCAGTACAAGGTCGATAAAGAAATCCGTCCGATCCAACAACGCCCAGTGCCTTACGAATTTCATTTGTACTACGATATGTAATTCGAGATATTCGTTTTAAGAAATTGAAAGCTTCCCGAAAAGGGGCCTCCGCAAGGAAGCCCCTTTTTTTTCGAGCGGGTTGCACTTGCTGAAAGGTGTTCGTATGGCTGAACTTTACAAAAATTTCCAGGGACATCTCTGGTATCAAAAAGAAGACAACATTTACACGATCGGAATCAACGAAGACGCACTCGATGAAATCGACGGCATCTCGTCGGTTGATCTTCCAACTGATGGCGAAGTGGTCGAAGCCGATGTTGTTCTTGGCAGCCGAGATACCGACAATGGACCTCTCGATATTTACTCACCCGTTGCCGGCACAGTTGTCGAGATCAACACGACTGTCGGCGAAGACCCGACGTTGATCCAAGACGATCCTTACGACGCCTGGCTCTTTAAAGTCGAATCCGACGAAGAACTCTCGGACGACGAGGAAGAAGATGAAGACGAGGATGATGAGGACGACGACCTTGACGAAGACGATGAAGAGTTTGAAGAGGACGAAGAGTAGTTGCTAAGGAGAATGACAATGGCGAAAACGGCTAAAAACACGGGTCCGACAATGGATATCGGAATTCCCGAAAAAGATCGCAAAGAGATTGTCAAAGGCCTGTCGCATTTTTTGGCGGACTCTTACACTCTTTATCTTAAAACTCACAATTTTCACTGGAACGTGACGGGTCCGATGTTCAACACGCTTCACTTAATGTTCGAAGGCCAATACAACGAGCTTTGGACTGCGGTTGATTTGATAGCCGAGCGGATCCGCTCGCTGGGCTTTCCTTCGCCTGGGTCATATGCTGATTTTGCCGGACTCACCACCATTAAAGAAGCCAAAGGTGTTCCCAAAGCGATGGAGATGATCAAGCAATTGGTCGAAGGCCATGAGGCGGTGGTTCGCTCAGCTCGCAAGGTCTTCCCGACGGCTGAAGACGCTGGTGATGAGGCCACTTGCGATTTGCTCACTCAGCGTATTCAGCTCCACGAAAAGACCGCATGGATGCTTCGCAGCTTGCTCGAATAAAACTTAGTTCTCGAACATCTGATCGCCACCAAAGTAACCTTGAAAAATCTCTTCAACTTCCGAAGCCGAAATGGGCTGACCATTCAAGAAAGTCTGCTCCGTTTTCGTTCCGTTCGTTACCGATTTGCTGATGTAAATCTGTGCGGGAGTTTGTCCGCGCATCAAATTCAAAATCATGATCGAGTTCTCTTGTTTTTGGTTGCCGTTTTCTTTGGTCAACGACTCGAACTCACCTTTGATCGCGATACGACCGCTAGTGCGTGATTCGTAGTAACCATCAAGGCCACCTCGGACATACTGCTTATTCGATGCGTTTTCAAAACGAACGCCACCAGAAAAACTACCACGTAAGTTTAAACTAACGATGTTTGAATTTACCAGCCAATTTGGGTTTGACCAAGGAAGCTCGACCAATGCCGACTCAAGTTCAAGCGAGCCTTCGATCTTTCCATCTACTCGGTTTATCGCAGTGGACGAGATATCGGACTCAGTGATTGTCATGTTGAAAACTGTGTTGCTCGAACTTCGAACATTACAACTCGAGCCCGAAATAGATGATGTCTTTGCAGACTTTGCTTGTGCCCCCACTTTTAAATCACTAGGATTCTGCGTCTTCTGTTCTGGTTGAGTAATTTCACAGAAAGATTGAATCCGGTGAATTACTTCCTTTTGCAGGCGTGTGGCTTTTGCCAATTTATCCATTCGTTTGCGGTAGTCTTCTTGTGATTCATCACGGGGTTGATAAGCCATATCAATAGCCAAAATTGCTCGTGAATTACTAAAATCCCTTTTGAGATCTGCTTTTTGCTCGAGAGTCATTCCTGAACCACTGGGGCCACCCATGGCCAACTGATCTGGAATTTCAACGCTTGGTTTTTTCTTGTCTTCAGGCTTTGAGCAGGCGGCCAAACCGACAAACAAAGACAGCACAACTAGTTTCGTAAGTTTCATGATCTTGATTCTCCATTCAAAAGAGGGACTAAAAAAATTAAAAATTTTCGAAATCGGACGGACCTTACTCCAGTGACCAAAACTGGCCAAGGGGGGTGGAAATATACTCTTGTTCGGCTAAACTTTAGACACTTCCAAAAAGCAAAAAGCCCCGCAGAGACGCTCTGGGGGCATTTAAAGTCATGTTCATTATAGTCATGCGAACTTGAAGGGAGAACTTAAAGGACTTGTCCTTCAAAGTTGAATCCACCTTGAAAGATGTCGTCGACTTCTTGTTTTGAAATCGGCTGGCTGTTCAAATAGTATTCGCTTTGCTTCACGCCTCGAGACTCGGTTTCGACTTGGTAAAGCTCGACTGTTCCTTGAGGGCGCGCCATTTTGTAAACCATCAAGGTCACATTACGGCCATTTGCCGCTTCGGTGTTCAAGTTTTCCAATTCAGCCGTTATCGGAATTCGCGATCGGTTTTGCAATTGATAGTAACCGCTAAAAGCACCCTTCAGCCAGGTCTTCATTTGATTCTTCTCAAGACGGATCACGCCCTGAAAGCCACCTTGCAAGCTGACGCCCGAGACATTGGCTCTTGCCATCCAGACGGGGTCAATAACCATCGAATTCAAAGTCATGCGGCCCTGCACGTCGCCCGCAAGCAGATCCAAGTTGTTACCCGAAACCACCAGCTCCCGAACTGTCATGACGGTGCTGGATTGGCTTTGGTGTTGAACGGGACAACCGGCACCAAAGATGGCCGAATTTTTTTGCCACTTGTTTTGCGCGCCGACGCGGAGCTCACCCGAGTTCTCGGTGATTTCTTCAGGTTGATTAAATTGACAGTTTTGCTTGATCTGACGGATCAGCTCTTTTTGTTCGGCGTTGGCCTTCGCCAACTTTTGCTGCCGCTCTTGATACTCTTGCTGAGTTTCGTTTCTGGGCTCGTACGACAAATCGATAGATGAACCCAGGCGGGCGTTCGCAAATTCGGCCTTCATCTCGTTTTTTTGAAGTGGGCTTAAGGGCTGTCCACTGGGACTAGCAATAACGGTGCTTTGAAACCTTGCGACGGGCCTTGGCTTAACCGAAGCGGCCGGTGACGTAGTTCTCGGTGCGTCGATCCGACGGTGCCGTGAACATCTTCGAGGTCTGATCAAATTCGATCAAATCTCCCAAGTACATGAAAGCCGTGCGGTCCGAAACCCGCGCCGCCTGATGCAGGTTGTGCGTCACGATCACAATCGTAACGGTCTTTTTAAGATCAACGATCAAATCTTCGATGTGCGTGGTGGAAATGGGATCTAGAGCCGAAGTGGGCTCATCCAGCAACAAAAGCTCGGGCTCAACCGCTAAGGCGCGAGCGATACAAAGACGCTGCTGCTGACCGCCCGAGAGTGTCTGGGCACCCGAATGAAGCCGATCCTTCACTTCGGACCAGAGACCCGAAGCCTGAAGCGATTGCTCGCAGCGCTCTTGCAAAAAGCTGCGACGCTTGATGCCGCGAACTTTGAGGCCATACACCACGTTCTCATAAATCGATTTCGGAAAGGGATTGGGTTTTTGAAACACCATCCCGATGCGCATACGGACTTCCATCGGGTCAACATCGCGTGCCAAAATGTTGCGCCGATCAGGGTGCAAAAGAATCTCGCCTTCGTACTTGGCGCCCTTATAAAGGTCGTGCATGCGATTAAAGCAGCGAAGAAGAGTGGTTTTGCCGCACCCCGAAGGGCCGATCAGAGCCGTGATCTGATTGTTGTAAATCGGCATCGACACGTTCTTCAGAACCTGTTTTTCACCGTAAGAAAAATTGAGATTTTTGACTTCTGCTTTTACCATTTAATCTTCCGTCTAAACGAAGCGCGAATATAAATCGCAACACCGTTCAAAAGCAAAGTGAGGGTGAGTAAAACAACACCGGCCGCCGCTGCATTCACATGAAACTCTTCTTGCGGGCGCGACACCCAGTTGAACATCTGAATCGGTAACACGGTGAAAGGATCTTTGATCCATTGAATCGTGATAAATGGAAAATCTTCAGTAAATGGGCTGGTCGGCAAGAACGCGATAAACGTCAATGCACCAATCGTAATCAAAGGCGCTGTTTCTCCAATGGCGCGCGACAAAGCGATGATCACGCCGGTCAAAATTCCGCCCGTTGAGTACGGTAACAAGTGGTGCTGAATCACCTGCCACCGGCTGGAACCCATGGCAAACGCAGCTTCCCGAATCGTGCTGGGAACCGTGCGCAGGGCCTCTCGGGTCGTCACAATAATAATCGGCAGAACCAACAAACCCAGCGTTAAACCTGCGGTCAGGATGCTTTGGCCAAAACCAAACTTGTATACAAAAATACTCAAGGCCATGAGTCCAAAAGTAATGGATGGAATTCCCGCCAAGTTGACAATGTTAATCTCGAGAATGGCGGTCACCCAATTTTTAGGTGCGTACTCTTCAAGATAAACGCCGGCAGCAATCCCCACCGGAATCGCGGCCAAGGCAGTTGTCATCATCACACAAAGCGATCCGACCCAAGCCGACAAAATCCCCGCTCGCTCGGGCGTGCGAGAGGGAAAGCTGGTCATAAAGGCGTAGTCAATCCGGCCAAGACCTGTTGACGCCAAATCGACGATCAAAAGCAAAAGTGTGATCAAGCCAAAAGCCAAGGCCAGCAAGCTAACCAAAGCAAAAACAAAATCCTGCATCTGTCGTTTCGAAAGCTCTTTGCGGTCAAAGAACACGCGCTCTTGCGATCCATTGGAGGTCGTTTGATCCTTCAAACCTTGAGTGGCCATTAGTAGACCTCCCGAAACTTTTTACGAAGGACAAAGCCAATCATGTTAAACGTGAGGGTCAGTAGCAGGAGTGTCAGACCCGCGACGTAAATAGACTGATACCCCACAGAACCATGAGGCAAATCGCCGAGGCTGACTTGAACGATAAATGCTGTAATCGTCGCCGCAGGCTCGGTCGGATTTAAAGTTAAGTTGGGCTGCATTCCTGCCGCAATCGCGACAACCATGGTCTCACCTAAGGCGCGTGAAATTCCGAGAATGTAAGCTGAAGAGATACCCGAGAATGCGGCCGGGATCACAATACGAAATGACGTTTGCATTCGCGATGCGCCCACGGCGTAGGAGGCCTCGCGCAAATAAGCAGGGACTGCACGCATCGCATCTTCGGTCAATGAACTCACATAAGGAATAATCATGACACCAATGACTAGACCTGCAGCTAAGACATTAAAGCCCGGCAAGTTGGGCATCATCTTTTGCAACAAAGGCGTCACGAACAACAGGGCAAAGTAGCCGTACACAACCGTCGGAACGGCCGCGAGCAGCTCTAGAATTGGTTTCAAAACTTCGCGCGCACGTGGATGGGCGTATTCGCTCAAATAGGTCGCGATGATGGTTCCGAGCGGAATCGCGAGTATCAAGGCAATGACGGTCGTCAAAAAAGTACCGCACAGTAAAGGCAAAATGCCGTACTTGGGGTCAGCAAAGAGGGGCGTCCACTCGGAGCCCGTAATGAACTCAGTGAAGGTGACGTGTTCAAAGAAAGGAATCGATTCAGAAACCAAAATGTAGACAATTCCAAGGGTCACAAAAACCGAAGAGGCCGCTGCTGCGAACAGCACGGCCTCAATCAATTGCTCTTTTAGGTGTCGGAGCCGTCGGACCGGGTGGTTGGCCGACGTAAATTCCGAAAGTTTAGGACGAGCCAATTTACATTGTTCCTTCGCGCTTCATCAGGTCTTCAACCTTCATGCCCACGTCAGAGTGGCCACCAAAAACTGTACCTAATTTGCTCTTGTTTAAATGTTCAAGGCCGATATCGTAAACTTTGGCAGGCAGTGCCACATATTTTACTTCAGGAACCAGCTTGCGAGCATTTTTAAGATAAAACTCAGCAAATTGCTTCACCTCAGGACGCTGCAAAGATTTTTGGCTCACGTAAATAAAAACGGGTCTCGCTAATGGATAGTAAGTTCCGTTCTCAACAGTTTCGTTCGAAGGATAAACGCCTTTACCTTTGAGAGGAGATTTGTCTCCACCGATCACGGCAAGGGCCCTTATTCTTTTCTTGTTGGTCTCGTAGTAAGCCAAACCAAAATAGCCCAAAGCGTTTGTGTCTTGGCTCACACCTTGAACGATTGTGTTGTCATCTTCAGACGCCGTGTAATCACCGCGGCTCGATTTCGCTTTTCCGACAATAGCTTCAGTGAAGTAATCAAAAGTCCCTGAATCAGTTCCTGCACCATAAAGCTTCAAAGGAGCATCAGGCCATTTGGGATTGATTTGATTCCATTTTGTGATTTTACCTTGAGCGCCGGGCTCCCACATTTTTTTGAGATCCTCGACGGTGATCTCTGTGGCCCAAGTTGCCTTAGGATTTACAACAACGGCGATCGCATCATACGCAATGGGCAGTTCTACAAACGTAATGCCTGCTTTTTTGCAATCTGCGAGCTCTGAAGTTTGAATGGGGCGCGACGCATTTTGGACATCCGTTTCGCCGCGGCAGAATTTTTTAAAGCCGCCACCAGTGCCCGAAATGCCCACCGTGATTTTGACTTTTCCTTTTGTTGAAGTTTGAAATTCTTCTGCCACCGCTTCGGTAATTGGAAACACGGTTGAAGACCCGTCAATTTTGACAAGAGTCGGACCTTGAGCGAGCGCTTTCGCGCCGATCAAAAGTGCCGTGAGGGCAATCAGCGAAGTGGCCACCATTTGGAGATCGAAGGCATCGGACACACGAACGTAGAGTTGCTTCAGCATGAATTCTCCTTGAGATTTGCAGATTTGACCCTGAAACTATCAGGGCCCTCAAGAGAGTCATGTCAGGCCTTTGTCAGGATGTATGTGAACCGCGTTATCACTCTGTTTTTGATTCCGACTCTCATTTGGGGCCCCACCTGGATTGCCATTAAATGATTGCCATTAAATTTTACCCTGGGGGACGACCCCCGCCGAGATCTCGGTTTTCCTGCGTTTTACAATAGCCACCGTGGCGACGGGTTTTTGGGCTCTCACCCAGGGTCTGAAGCTTTGCGGCGGTGGCATCTGACGGGCGTTGCACTTGCGATTTTAAGAAATTTTCTAGTCTTGAAAAAGAGGCGGCCGGACGTTATCAAAGTGCAGGGGGTTTTAGTGGGAAAGGCACGAGTTCGCACATCCGTCGTTTGCTTGCATCAAGATAAAATCCTCGCCTTTCATGCCGAAGATCCCATTTCAAAAAAGAAGTACGTTTTTCTTCCAGGCGGTGCGATCGAACCCGATGAAACAGCGCCCGAAGCGGCGATCCGTGAAACCCTTGAAGAGACTGGCTTTCAGGTCGAGCTCTCGACGGCAGATTCCATCGATAAAGAGTACGTGTTTCATTGGAAGGGTGAAGACTTTGATTGCCTGACGATTTTTTACCGTGGCTATTTGAAATCGCCGTTTCAAGCACCCGTGAATGATGCTGACTACAACAAAGGGGTCGCTTGGATTCCGCGTTCAGAAATCAATTCAGCGTTTTCTTACTCAACCGAAATTCTTGAGGCCATCGCCGAACTGCTTATGCAAGCACCAAACGGCCGAGCATAAGCTCGGGCCGCCCGAAGGGATGTGAATTCGATGTCGCTAGCAGCCTGGGAGCATTTTTTTAAACCCGAGGTTCGCAGCAGCGGGCGCGCGTTTGTGGCAAAAGGCAAAGTTGCGCTGTCTCGTCCCTCAGACACTGAAATCCAGGGATACATCCGAACCTCTTCGCCGTTCAAAGTCGTCTTCAAAAGCGAATCGATCGACAATCCCCTTCTCACCGCGAGCTGCTCTTGCCCGCAATCTAAAAAAGGTCAGCTCTGCAAACACATGTGGGCTGCGCTTTTAGTCATCGATGACAAGAATACTGATTTTCTCGAGGGCAAAGTGGAGTTGCAAAACGAGTCAGTGGGCACTGCTGCAGCGGCCCCCAAAAAACCAAAGCAATCCGAAGCACAAATCGCCTCGCAAGCAGCCTACAGTTTAAAGCAAGCCGAGTACCGCAAGCAGCAATACCAAAAACAAAAAGAACGCGCCAAGAGCCTCAAGCGCACAAAAAAAGGCGACGCTCAAGAATGCGAGCATCCGCCCGAAGTGGATGAGGCCTTGGCTTTTTTTGAATCTAATGGCTTTTCGTTCAAAGACTCGTTCAATCCAGAGTCCGTTGCTTTTGCGATGAAAAAACTCGCCCGCGTTTTTCACCCCGATTTAGGCGGGAGCCACGAAGAAATATTGGAGCTGAATAAGTTCTCAGGTGTTCTTGAAAAGTATTTTTCTAAACACGGAACCAGGTAATTTTCTGTGCCAGACGTTCGGCTAACGCTTTGGGAGTCCTCTCGCTGAGCAAGCTATAGGCTTGGCCTCAGAGCGACTAGGGTCGCAAAAGGTTCTTTTTTTTCATAAAATAAACTAAGAACGCGTGAGGAAGCGCCATCGACGAAATCACGATAATCGACCACTTAAAGAGAGCCGTTTCTATCGAAGCATTTTCGAGGCGGCTGTAAGTCGCCAACCCGACGACACCGCAAACTGGCAGCAGCCAGAATGGCAAAAAGTCTTTCCAAGCAATCTGCACATCTGAAGTTAAAAAATTAAAAATATGTTTCACAGAATGAACAAAGCAAAAATAAATTCCAAAAGCATAAAGTGGATCTAAAAGTATAAACAGCAAGCATAAGACCACTGGCTCGAGAGACACCACACGCCAGGCCGCTTTTTTTGCAACAACAAACCAGATCTCAAGCAAGACAATAAATCCGCTGAGAACAACCGCAAGCACACCTGCTAACCTAAACATTGGAACCAACTGCTGAAAGACTTCTGCAGGATGAAGTATTTTGGCAAGCTCGATGGAGCGCTCAGGTTGAAATCCAAATGCAATAAAAAATGGAATTAAAAAACGGGCCGCAAACTCGAGACCCGTGGGACTGAAGAGGGAGGCAGACTCGAGTTTTCTGGATAAGTCACTTTGGGCAAAATGAAAACACGAAAACAGGACAAAAAACAAAAAGGCGCCTTCGGGTACGAAGGTCCAAGCCGCCACCATCGCCAGCAAGGCGAGACAGTAGACTGCGATC
>JBKCUU010000028.1:0-2985 GCA_046318155.1 Bdellovibrio sp.
GCGCAGCAGCAAGCGGACGCCATTGATTTTCACAAATTCTTTTCGAAGATCGGCCATGACTTCGAGATGTGTTTTTTGGCGGTCTTCTCGGGGCTTTAAAAAAACCGGAAAGAACATCCCGTTGACTGAACCACCACCACCACCGCCGCCGGCACCAACACTGACAATGTAATTATTGATGTCGGGATTGTTTTTCAGAATTTCTTCGATCTCAAGAGACTTCTTCTGCGTTGCGACCAAGTTTGTACCGGTTGGCGTTTGGCCATTAACAAGGATCACGTTCTGATCTTGCGCGGGGATAAACTCCTGCTTTACAAACTGGATCATCGACATCGAAGCGATAAACAATCCCACAGAAGAAAAAACAATGGTTTTGGGCCACTTGATGCAGAGATGGAGCAACTTTTGGTAAGCCTTCGACCAAACCTCATTGAGATGATCAACGGAGCGCTCAAATTGAGAAGGCTGAGGCGAGGTGGCGAGCAAAGCCGCCGCACGCATAGGCGTGATGGTGACGGCTTCGATCAATGACAGCAAAATCGCGCCTGACATCGCGATTCCAAATTGAAAGAAGAATTTGCCGATAATTCCGTCCATGAAAACCACCGGCAAGAAAATCGCGATGACCGATAAGCTGGCGGCAATGGCCGAGGGCAAGATTTCGATCGATCCGTCATAGGCGGCTTTGGCAGGAGATTTTCCCATCCGGTGATGCCGCACAATGTTCTCCAGTAGCATGATGGCGTCATCTACGACGATCGAGATCGCCAAGGTCAACGCCAAAAGCGTGAACAAATTCATCGTCATGCCCGAGAAGTACAAGATGATGAAGGTTCCTAAGATCGATGTGGGGATCGAGAATAAGATATTGATCGCTGATTGCAAGCTTCCCAAAAACAAAAAGCAGATCACGATGGTGATGATGCCGGCGACAACCAGTTTCTCCATGGTGGAGTCGACCGTTGCTTTGGTCGGGGCTGTGTAGTCGATATTAACTTGAAGATTGTAACCTTCGGGGAGCTGTTTTTGCAGTTCCTCGATTTTTTTATGAATTGTTTCGGACAAAGAGACTTCATTTGTTCCGCGCTGTTTACGGATCCCGACAAAGATGGCTTCTTTGCCATCAATGCGCCCCATGCGGCGGATATCGGTCAGGCCGTCTTCAACACGCGCCACGTCTTTAAGGCGCAGTTCAGTCCCCGGCTGTATCAGGCCACTTCCGCGCCGCAAGATTCGCATGTCTTCAAATTCTTTGACGTCGAAAGCTTCGCCCAGCCAGCGCACGCGAAGTTCTTTTTTGTCCGATACAAATTGACCCGCAGCCGACTCTTTGTGCTGCAAGGCGATGGTGTCCAGCAAGTCCACGATTGTGAGATCAAGCTCCTTGAGCTTTCGAGGCAGGGCCCAAATGCGTAAATTGCGCTGGGCAAATCCCGTAATGGCGGCTTCGCCGACGGCTGGCAAAAAGCGGATTTGGTCCAGAAAAACGTTGTCGGTCCATGCGATGACTTCGCGCAAGGGTTTGTTCGCCGAAATTCCCAACATCATGATCGGTTCATCTTCGGGATTTTGCTTGCGAATCGTCGGTGGATCAATTTCAGGTGGCAGAACCAGGCGGCTCAACGCGGACTGCACCTCTTGCAAAGCCACATCGACATCACGGTTGATATCAAAGTCCAATCGCACGCTGCCTGAGCCTTGGCGGGCCGAAGAGCGCATCTCGATGATCCCTTCAACACCTAAGAGTCGCTGCTCGATGGGTTCTAAAATTTCTTTCTCGATGACCTCTGGCGAGGCCCCTTCGAAATCGACCGAGATGCTCAGGACCGGAAAGTCGATGTCGGGCATTTGGCTGACGCCTATGCGGCTCAGACAAACGCCTCCGAAAATGATCAGAGCAGACATGAGGATCCAGGCAAAGACGGGCCGGCGAATGGACATTTCAATGATGTTCATAACTCCTTGTCTCCGAAAGTGGTTCCTTTGGTCAATTAGACCTAGTTAAATCTTGGATATTTATGGTCTTTTGGGTCTAAGTGCCATAGTCTTCGCGCGTTTCTTAACACTTGAAAGCTCAATGTCTGGATCAAGTTTCGTGCAGGTGATGAGAGCGACCTCCTGCAATTGTTATAAAGCAAATTTAAGGGACTCGAAAACACGATGGCTTTGCTCTCGGGAAGTGCTATGACCTGTTTTCAGATAAAAAGTCGTCCTTCGAAAGGGCGCCCGATTCATTCAGGGGAATGAACGGACTAAAAACTAAAAGTCGCGTTTTGAGCTGGGAATTGGTCCTTGTTTTACAAAATTCGGCGGACAAGAGGACGTATGAATTTTCAAGACATGGGCTTGAATCCGGCTATTGCTAAAGCCTTACAAAAAATGACTTTCGAGAAAGCCACCGAGATCCAAGCGGCGGCTATTCCCGTGGCCCTTAAGGGTAAAGATATTCTGGGCTCGGCGCAAACGGGGACGGGTAAAACCGCGGCCTTCGCGATTCCAATGGTTCAACATTTGATCGAGAATCCCAATGCAACAGCACTGGTGATGGTGCCCACGCGCGAACTGGCTGTGCAAGTTGAAGACGTGGTTCGTCAGCTGACATTTTTTAGCCGCGATCTTCGTTCGGTGACTCTGATCGGCGGCGTTTCGATGGTGCCTCAGTTTCGTCAGTTAAAAATGAATCCTCGAATTGTGGTGGCCACTCCGGGACGACTGATTGATCATCTCGAGCGCGGCAGTGTCTCGTTAGCGAAAACAGACTTTTTGGTGTTGGATGAAGCTGATCGTATGTTTGATATGGGGTTTGAGCCGCAAATCACGAAAATTATGATGAATATTCGACCTGATCGACAAACGCTATTATTTTCTGCGACGTTTCCACGCTCAGTCGAAACCCTAGCGAGAAAAGTATTAAAAAAACCAATTGAAATTACTGTTGGTGAGCGAAGTACAGCTTCTGGAGATATCATGCAATTCGTTGAAGTT
>JBKCUU010000029.1:0-46183 GCA_046318155.1 Bdellovibrio sp.
CTTCGGAAATGCTTCGAAATATCGTGAAATACTGATCCACTCGATTTTCTAAATGAAATTAAGCCGCTACCGCGACTTTACTAAGTTTTTTTTGGGTCTAAATTTTTGGAAGGAAAATTGGATGGGGTGGGAGGACTCGAACCTCCGAATGGCAGAATCAAAATCTGCAGACTTACCAACTTGTCGACACCCCAACCGAGCGGACGAGTTCACAAATTAGAGAATTCTCGCTCGAGTGGCAAGATTCCAGGGTCCATGGCGCAACGCAAAAGCCATCAATTGCGGAGGAATACGGCAGTTTAGGTGAGACCGTCAGTAGCGAATTTCGGTGGCGTAGAGAAGATTGATGTTTCGGGAGTTAATGGCTCCCGGCGAATTGTCGTAAATGACCTGGTAAGAGGGGCCAAAACCCCAGTCAAAGTTCTCGGATTTGGAGACCAGGCCAGCGGTGAAGGCCAAATCCGTCCGTCCTTTAAAGTTTTGATACGACGACGACAAGGCCCAGAGGGCCCACTCGCCGCGGTACTCCCAACCGATCGTGGGTTTGTGCGAACCCGCGGTCGAGTAAGAATCCGAGAAAAAAACGGCGCTCCCGGCTCGGCCAATACGCATCCCCGCATTGATCAGCCAATCTTGGTTGCGGTCTAAGAGATAATTCACCTTGTTCTGCGTGTACTCATCACCGATTGTTGTCAGTTGTTGGGTGCTGTTCTCGCCACCTTCACTGATCAGCTGCTGGGGCGATGAAAGAGTCAGACCTAAACGCAGGTTGGGGTACTCCATGATCGCGCCCATCGAAAGGGCGTAATTCAAGCCCTGGTAAGACCCTTGCTGAACCGAGAGCGTTTTGTCAGCCCCGATGGTGGATGTTGAAATCACCATCGCCTCGGCTTGAGTTTGAATGAGTCGGGTGCCCCAACCCAGTGACCAGTGCTCCGAAATGCGAAGTCCCGCCGCAAGCGTCGCGTTCAATCTTGAAACCTTTGCGCGAACGTCGGCGTCGGTCGAAGTTCCCCCAGTGTTGGCACTTGCTTGTGAGCGAAAATCAACGTCGACATTTTCGAGATGCAGCACCCATCCGCCCCAGGGTTGGCCGTGCCCGGTGGCGACGTACAGCGGTTTGATCGCGAGCGGAGAGTCTTGGTTTTGAAAACTAGAATCTTGAACCTCGTAGTAGGTCTTACTCAAAGCGGAGGCCGTCGCTGAAAAGTTCCATTTGCTGGGAACCCATGCCAACCCTGCAGGTTGATCGGCAATTGAAATTGTTCCAATGGGAGTGACCTTGTCACCTTCAAAGAGATGCTCGATCGCGATGCTTGGTAATGAAAAGAGCAGAAAAAAATGAGCAAGCAAAAGTTTTCGAGCGCGCATGACGCCAAGTTCAGCTTAACGGGACCAAGCTTGTCGAGTCTTTGTGGCGGGCGTTATTTGATCGGTCAGTTGAAGAAACAGAGCTTAGTAATCGTCGCTGCCATCAAAGCTACTGGGCGTCTTTTGGCGCTTGAGATTCTCGAGTGAAACGCCCATGGCTCTGAGCTCTTTTTCGAACTCGGCAAAGATCGCATCTTCAATCATCGCGCGGGTTTCTTGATTCAGTGGGTGAGCAATATCGCGAAATTGACCGTCTTTGCGCTTCTTGCTGGGCATCGCCACAAACAAGCCGCTAGTTCCTTGAATCACTTTGAGATCTCGCACAACAAAGCAATCGTCGAGGGTGATCGAGACATAGGCCTTGAGACGTTCCTCGTTAACCGGAAAGACCTTAACTTCGGTGACCTTCATAGCGTCCTCACTTGATGAAACCTGATGGTGCTGACACTCATTGTATCGGCATGGCGCAGCCAGACTGAAGTCAGGTCGGGTCACTTCTCAAAATGAGACAAGTTTTTGCTTTGAAGTTACTTGAAAACAACAAGAGGACTCTTGTCGTGAAACATAAGTCCTCTTGAGGTTGGTTTATAGCTAATGACAAAATTGTTTAGATCAAGGCTAGAGAACCAAAAAGAGCACGCTGCCTTGGCGGGCCACGCGCAGGGTGTTCTTTCCTTTTTTGAGTTCTTTCGTCACATCGCTGGGTTTTTTTACTTCTTTGCGGTTCACGTCCAAAATCACGTCGCCAGGAAGCAGGCCCGCGCGCGCTGATTTCGACCCTGGAGTGACTTCAACGACGACGGGTCTGGTGACATCACTGTCGAGTTCGAAATTGCGGCGGATTTGATCATTGGGCTCGGCCAAAGAAAACCCCAAATCAGAATCGCTCAAGACTCCGGCGGCTTTGTCGAGTTTGGGCGTGGGTGGGAGGCGCACCTGCTCGGGCCGCTCACCAATTTTAACTGTGAGGGTGCGCTCTTTGCCGTCGCGGATAATTTTTACTTTCACATCGCGGCCAATCTCGGCATCGGCCACTTGGTCCATCAGCTCGCTGATGCCGCGAACTTTTCGTCCACCAAATTCAGTGACGACGTCATAGGGACGAAAGCCGGCTTTGTTTGCTGGACCTTTGGGATCGACTTGCGCGATCACCGCGCCGTCGAGATCGTCTTTGCCCAGTTCCATCGCAATTTGGGGATTTAAGGGAGCAAGTCCCGCACCCAAGTAGCCTTTGCGGATACGGCCAATTTTTTCGAGCTGAGGTAAAATGGATTTCACCTCATCAATCGGGATCGCAAATCCAATTCCTTGCGCGCGGGCATCAATTGCCGAGTTCACACCGATAACTTGACCGCGCAAATTGACCAGCGGCCCGCCCGAGTTGCCGGGGTTGATCGGAGCATCGGTTTGAATGAGAGGAAATTTGTTGATCTCGCCAATGTCGCGGCCTTTGGCTGAGATGATCCCTTTTGTCATCGTGTGACCTTGGCCGAAGGGGTTTCCGAAAGCGGCAACCCATTCGCCGACTTCACTGTCTTTGGAGTTACCCATTTGCACGGTCGGAAAATTTTTGCCTTCAATTTTGATCAGAGCGATATCCGTGCGGTCATCACTGCCGATGAGAGTTGCCTCGTACATCTTGTCGCCTTTTTCATCGAACTGAACTTGGATCTTGTCGGCACTGGCGATGACGTGATTGTTGGTGATGATCAAGCCGTCTTCACGAATGACAAAGCCTGTGCCGAGCGCCGTCTGCGGGCGCTGTTGCTGCGGCATCATACGAAAGCCATAAAATTGCTCGAGCATGTCAAAAAACGGATCGCGCTGTTGCCCGCGGTTCATCTTGCGGGGAGCAAAGGATGTCGAAATATTGACGACGGCGGGGTTGACCAACTTTGCAAGTTCAACAAAAGCGTTAGCCGATAGGGGCTCGCCGGCCTTGATGATCGGCGGCTTTTGCGCATAGGCAAAACCTTGAAACAAAAATGTGAAGGCGGCAATGATCAGAAGTAAATGTGGTCTGTTGTATTTCACGACATCTTTCATGTATATCCCCTTTCTTAGTCTTTCAATTGAACGAATTTCATTTGCAAATCCGAGAGGAGTGCATCTAAAAAACCCGCCTCGTCTGCGCCCAAATTGCCCTTTGTTTTTTCTTTAAGAACCATGAGCAGGTCAATGTTAAAACGGGCCATCGGCTTGTCGATTTGAGTCTGACCAGTCGCCGGATCAGGCGCCAGTCCCATGGACATCACCGCGCTCGAGGCCAGGCTCGTGAGCAAGACAGAGAAGTTGGCTTGGAAATTGGCAGGATTGTTGGATTCGGTTTGAGTCATTTCAGCTCCTTGGTCAGTTAAATATTATACAGAGTCAGTTCCGATCAGGCGGCGAATGCGCACTTCGATACCGGGGTGGCTTTCGAGCCACCGGCTGCGAGACATTTTGCTTTGTGGGTTCACGACAAAGTAATGGCTCGTGCACGGGGGCAATTGATAGGGCTGCGTGCGCGAAAGCCCATCAAGCTTCCAAAGTGCTTCGGCTAAAACTTTTTTATTTCGCACCAATCGGACAGCCAAATCATCGTTTTTAAAACAAGATTTGTCGTTGACCGAAAATCTTAAGATCAACCAAGCCAGGGGAGAAAGCGCGCCTAAGAAAGGCTCTTGTTTTTGCTTGAGCCAAAAATTGGGAACCCAAAGGTAATCCAAAAAGTGGGCAAAACCCAAGACGAGTCTGGCGCAGCCGGCAATGGCACCAAAGCGAAAGCTGTCCATGTGATTCAGATGTCCGAGCTGGTGCGCAAGCACGGCTTCGATCTCGGGGCCGCTCAGTTTTTGCAACAAACCAGTTGAGAGAACCACGCGTCCACGTCGCCAAGGTTGTCCGACCGAGAACGCCAGTGCCGAGGGCGAATCAACCAATGACAACTCTGGGGAGTGCAAACCAATGCGGAAGCTGAGGTCGGCGAGTTTTTCGTTGAGATCCCATGGATCTTGACCTTTCACAGGAGAGGCCTGAATGGTTCTCATCAACCGAGAGTCGCCAAAGACAAATAAAAACACGTGCAGGCAAAGGGTCGTGAGTAAACCAAGGAACAGACCGAACCGGTCGCCCAGTTGATAACCGGTCACCAGACACAACAATGAAACGATAATTAGAAAAAGCCAGACTTGCGTCGAGGCCGACAGTATTCTCATGTCGATCATTGTCTGTCAGAAGAGGCGCAGCATTCAACTTTGATTTTGCGCGGCATTAAATCGTTCTCATCAAGGGTGCTTCGGCTTGCCCCCTCCGGGCCCTCAATGTGAAATAGGAGAACCTCGTGAAATGAAACCGCCAAGTTTTAAGCGTCTGGGAGGACTGGGTATGGAAACGGATATCATGGCTTTGAATGCTGCGATCAAGCAAGAGTCGCAATTTGTCGATCGGATGCTGGCTGAGGTTGGTAAAGTCGTCGTGGGTCAAAAAGACATGGTTGAGGGCATTCTGATGGGCCTTTTGACCGGAGGCCACGTTTTACTTGAAGGGGTGCCAGGTTTGGCGAAAACCCTGACGATCTCAACGGTTTCAAAAACGATCTCGCTTAATTTTAACCGCATTCAGTTCACGCCCGATTTGCTCCCAACCGATTTGATCGGAACCATGATTTTTAATCCCAAATCCGGTGAGTTCACGGCAAAAAAGGGTCCCATCTTTACCAACATCGTTTTGGCTGATGAGATCAACCGTGCGCCCGCCAAAGTTCAGTCGGCACTTCTTGAGGCCATGGCCGAGAAGCAAGTCACGATCGGTGAGGCTTCGTACAAACTCGAAAGTCCATTTTTGGTCTTGGCCACGCAGAATCCTTTGGAGCAAGAGGGAACCTATCCACTCCCCGAGGCCCAGATGGATCGCTTCATGTTCAAGATCAACGTGGGTTACCCGACAAAAGGCGATGAGCTTGAAATCGTCAACCGCATGGGGGTCAGTGAGCGCCCCGAGCTTCAATCCGTGATCACACAAGAAGATTTGATGCGAGCCGCAAGTCGTGTCGATCAAATCTACGTTGATAGCAAAGTCAAAAACTACATCGTTGATATCGTGATGGCTTCACGCAAACCCAAAGATTACGGACTGGCTTCAATCGCCAATCTTTTGCAAGTCGGTGGGTCTCCGCGTGCCAGCATCGCGTTGATCCGTTCGGCAAAAGCGAACGCGTTTTTGCGCGGACGCGGCTACGTCACCGCCGAAGACGTCAAAGCTGTGGCTTACAACGTACTGCGCCACCGATTGATTCTGACTTACGAAGCTGAGGCTGAAAATATCAAATCAGACCAAGTCATCCAGGAGATTCTGAGCCACGTCGAGGTGCCATGATGTCGGTTCCAGCTGAGATCCTGAAAAAGGTGAAGCTGCTGGAGATTCGTACGCGGAAAATCGTCAACAACGTGTTCGCGGGCGAATACCACACGGTCTTTAAAGGCCAGGGGATGACCTTTGCTGAATTTCGTGAATACGTCCCCGGCGATGATGTTCGTTCGATTAGTTGGACGCTGACGGCGCGAACAGGCAAACCCTATATCAAAAAGTATGATGAAGAACGTGAGCTCTCGGTGATCTTGGCCGTTGATATCAGTGGCTCGACCGATTTTGGTTCTGGCGACTATTTTAAGGGCGAAGTCATGACTCACGTGTCGGCACTGCTGGCATTTAGTGCGGTTAAAAACAAGGACCAAGTGGGTCTGCTTTTGTTTACGGATCAAGTTGAGCATTACGTTCCCCCCGGCAAAGGCCGCGGGCACGTACACCGAGTTTTGCGCGACCTTTACTATCACAAGCCAAAACATCACAAAACAGATTTGCGGGCGGCGCTGGCACACCTTCGCGGTGTCATGAAAAAAAAGGCCACCATTTTTGTGATCTCTGATTTTATTGCCGACAACTACGATCAGCCTTTGCGGCAATTGGGCCGCAAGCACGACGTGATTGCGCTGGTTGTGCGAGACCGGCTTGAGCGAGAACTGCCGGATTTAGGCGTTGTTGATTTTCAGGATGCCGAATCGGGCGAAATCGTGACCGTCGACACCAGCTCGCCCTCGTTTCGACAAGTGTTTGAGACGGCGACAAAAAAACGCGCTGAAGAGCGAGACCGCGCTTTGAAGAATGCGCAAGTCGACCGCGTTGATCTGGATGCCTCGGATTCTTTTGTGGACCCACTCATCGAATATTTTCGCCGACGAAGGACTCGAAGTTAATGGCAGAACTGCAGTGTACAGTTCAAAAAATTCTTAACCCTGACGATCCGACGGTGACCGTTGGTGAGCGGTTTTTATTGACCTGCTCGGGCGTAGTTCCTGACTTTGAAGTCAAAACGGCTGAACTTCGTCTGGATGAAAAAGAAAAATACACGCTCAAGCTTTTAAGGCTCGAGAAAAAATCAGCGTCTGAACTTCAACTCGAGGTCTTAAGTGATCGCGTCGGCAAACACGAGCTTCAGGCCGTACCACTGGTTGATGCCACGCAGTCGGTTGTTTTGCAAAATCTGCAGTTTGAAGTTCGCTCCACTCAAGACCCACAAAACCCAGTGCAAGAGCCTTACGGCAGCATGGGGCCCCTGAGCTTGATGGTCCCTTGGTCTTACTGGATGGGTTTGGTCGCCGTGATTAGTCTCATCTGTATTTTGATCGCTTGGCGCCTTCTTCGCCGGAGCGAGCGCCGCAAACAAATGAATCAAATTCTCGATCGATCTTCTTCCTCCACTCCTGAGGGTGAGCTTTTTCAAAAAATCCGTCAGGTGCAGCGCCAAGCTGATTTTCTCATGCGGCCTGAGGGGCTCGTGCCTGCGGGCGATGCGGCGCAAGCGCTGGGCGAGATTGACCGTGCTTACCGCGTCTTTTTAAGTCGCCTTTACTTAATTCCGGTCGCCAGTTGGAACAGCTCGGTCTCGCTGAGAGCAATCGATCGTGAGCAGGCCCACTTGAGCGAAAAGAATCGCAAGTTTATCGCCAAAGTTTTACGAGAGCTCGACCGCGCCCAGACGGCGGAGCTTCGCAGCCGTGATTTGGGACAGTTAATCGAGTGGATTGGTGAGAGCGCTGGGCTCGCCGTGAAAGAGGGGGCCAAGAGCTAATGGAATCGAGCTTGGTCTTTGCTTCGCCCGAAGCTTTTTTACTGCTGATCCCCTTGGCGCTCTTGTTTGCATGGGAGTGGTGGTTTGAGCAACAAAAACGCCCAACGCTTCAGTACTCTTCGCTGAAGCTTTTTGAAGCGCTCACGCCCACCATGCGAGTTCGGCTGATGCGTCTGCCTGATCTTTTAAAATTGGCAGCGCTGACATTTTTGATTCTTTCGCTGGCGCGGCCGCAAAAAGCCGATACGCAGGTAAAGCGCAACGTCGAGGGGATTGATATCATGATTACTCTTGATATCTCAGATTCGATGTTGATCGAGGACATGAAGCCGCTCAACCGACTTGAAGCGGCAAAAGAGACCATCGTGTCATTTGTGCGTGGTCGTTCGAGTGATCGCATCGGTGTTGTGATCTTTGCCGGTGAGTCTTTTACATTGGTTCCGCTCACCTTGGATTATGATTTGATTATCTCGCGCGTGTCTGAAGTGACAACCGCGCAGCAAGCCCGCATTAAAGACGGGACGGCGCTGGGTGTTTCGCTCGCGAACGCCGCTGGAAGGCTCAAAGATTCGACAGCAAAAACCCGCGTCGTGATTTTTATGACGGATGGTGAAAACAACTCAGGCACCATCGATCCCGAGACGGGTCTTTCGATCGCGGCCGGCTACGGTGTCAAAATTTATTCGATCGGGATGGGCCGTAGCGGTCCCACGCGGATTCCTGTGTACACGCGTGATGTCTTTGGGAATAAAATCAAGACCTACCAGCCTTTTGAGAGCACCGTGAATGATGACCTGCTGAGCCGGATGGCTTCAGAAACAGGCGGAAAATATTTTAGGGCCTCAAAAGAAGATTCACTGAAAGGCGTCTTCACGGAGATCGACGGGCTCGAGAAAACTAAAATCGATGTGAACAAGTATGTCAGGTACACCGAGCTGTTTCCGCAATTTTTGTTTTGGGCGATCGTGCTTTATTTGGTTGCACTTGGATTTCGTCTGACTTGGTTAAGGAGGCTGCCTTAAATGTTTCGATTTGAAAACCCTTCGGCTTTTGTTTGGCTCTTGAGCATCCTTGCTCTGGTGATTGTCTTTGCGGTGACGACAAGACTCATCCGTCGCCGGCTTGAGAAACAGCTGGGAGGGCGGGTCACGCCGCTACTGACGGCCTCTATTTCTTGGTCGCGCCGGCGTTGGAAGTTGTTTTTTCAGTGCCTGTGTCTGCTGTTTTTAGTTCTGGCCTACGCGCGCCCGCAGTCTGGTCAAAGTAAACAAGAGATTCGCTCTGAAGGTGTGGAGCTCATCTTTTTAGCCGATGTCTCTGACAGTATGATGGCCGAAGACGTCAAGCCCAACCGATTGGGACAAATGCGCGCTGAGCTCTCGCGGCTGATCGACTTGATGAGTGGCAATAAAATAGGACTCATTGGCTTTGCAGGATCGGCCACGGTCATGTCGCCGCTGACGACAGATCCAGCCGCTCTTAAAATGTATGTCGACTCACTCTCGCCCTTGTCGGTCTCGTCGCAAGGGACCAATTTTCAGGCGGCTTTAATGGCTGCCGATGAAGCTTTCGATCGCGGCGGCGTTGGCCAAGATGAAACGACGCGAGTCACGCGCGTGATCGTCGTGGCTTCAGATGGTGAAGACCACGAGCCCGGCGCTTTGGAACTTGCGCGCAAATTGACCGACAAAGGGATTCGAATTTTTGGACTGGTTTACGGGACCGAAAAGGGTGGGACGATCCCGGAACGTGACAGCCTCGGGTTTCTAAAAGGTTACAAAAAAGACAACAGCAATCAAACCGTAACCACCAAAGTAAACGGCGAGGCCATTCAGGCCTTGGCCGAAGCGGGCAAGGGTGAATCTTTTTTTGCCACAGCTGGCGGCAATCATTTGCCCCGGTTGGTGAACGCCGTTGATCGGCTTGAAAAAACGCAATTCGAGTCCCAGGTGGCCACGCAGTACGATGAAAAGTTTCAGGTCCTGCTCCTCGTGGCCCTGTTGCTGGCCATGGCCGAAATTCTTCTCGGGGAGCGCAAACGGTCTTATCGCTTGTGGCGCGGCCGCTTTGAGGTTCCACCCGCATGAAAATTCTATTTGCGCTGAGTCTATTTTTGCTGACCACAATGCCCGCCCAGGGGGCGGGTCATTTGCGAGCGCTTTGGCTCAACCGCCAGGGCGTTGAGCTTTTAAAAGCGCAAAAGCCGCAAGAAGCGATCGCGAAGTTTTCAGAGGCGCTCGTTGCTGATGCCCAAGCGGCCGAAGTTCATTTGAACATGGGCTTGGCGTTTGAGGCTCTCGGGGACGCCGAGCGTGCGATGATGGCCTACCGCACAGCCGACCGCTTTGCTGGTAATTTTGAAACACAATTTGTTTCACGCTTTAATCAAGGCGCTTTGATGCAAAAAGCGAAGAAAACAGACGAGGCGCTGGAGGCTTATCATAAAGCTCTTGAGGTGAACCCCGAGTCGAAAGAAACCAAAATTAACATTGAACTCTTGATTCAAGATCAACAGCAGCAGCAGCAAAAAGGCGGGCAAGGTCAGCAAAATCAGCCCAAGCCTCAAGACGATAAGGGCGATAACAAAGATCAACAACAAGACCCCCAAGACGATCAGGGCGATCAAAAAGAAGAGAAACCGAAAGAGTATTCAAAAAACAAGCCCCAGCCGAAGCCTTTCAAGAGCGAAGAGCTCACGCAAGGGGATGTGAATAAAATTTTAGGTGAGCTGCGAAATCAAGAGCAGCGGATTCGCTCGGAGTACAACAAGCGTGAAGTGAAGGAGAAGTCCCGTGACAAGGATTGGTAAAATTGCCGCAAGCCTCGTTGCCGGGATCACTCTGTGCTCGGTACAAGCATTGGCCGAGGTCAAAGTTAGATCTTTTGCCGACCGCAAAGACATGGGCCAAGGCGACACGATCGACGTGGCGGTTCAAATTACTTCGACCGAAGCGGTTGAGGTCGGAGAGCCTCAGGTTCCTGATTTTCCGGATTTTGATTTGGTCAATTCGTGGACGACAAGTTCAACCAGTAGCAAACTCGTCGCGGGTGCGAATGGGATGGAGTTTCAAACGCTCAAGCAAGTTGAGTTTCATTATATGTTGGCTCCGCAAAAACAGGGTCTCTTAATGATTCCGGCTTTTGAAATCAATGTCGACGGTAAATCGTATAAGACAACGCCCTTTTCAATTCGTGTTTCGGGTCAAGGGTCTGGTGCGAATCAAGTCCCCGGCCGCCGCGGCGGCGGGGGACTTGGCAGCGAAGACGAAATTGATGAGGCCGAAGCTATCTTTAACCAGCTGCTTCAGCGTCAAGGTGCGGCACGTGGTCCCGAAATGAAGATCCCGCCCAAGAATCCCAACGAAGCTTTTTTTATCCATCTTGATTTAGACAAAACAGAAGTTTTTGAAGGCGAGCAGATTACGGCCAACTGGTACCTTTATTCTCGAGGTAACTTGCTGGCGCTTGATCGACTCAAGTTTCCGGACCTGAAAGGGTTCTGGAAGGAAATCATCGAAGAGGTTCCCGCTTTAAATTTTACGCAAGAAGTGATCAATGGCGTTTCATACCGCCGGGCTTTGCTGGCAAGCCATGCCTTATTTCCGATTAAACCCGGGCTAGCGGTTATTGATGAGTACAAAGTAAAAGCGACCGTGCAGCTCCCCTCTTCTAATCTGGGCTCGTTTGGTTTTGGACAGCCGTACTCGTACTCCCGTTCGAGTGACCGGGTTAAAATCACGGTCAAACCGCTCCCGGCGGAAGGTAAGCCGCAAGATTTTTCGGGTGCCGTGGGGCAGTTTGATGTGCAGGCGCTTGTTGAGCACAATGACGTTCCCCTCAATCAACCCTTTGCTCTGAAGCTTCGTTTTGAGGGTGAAGGCAATGCAAAGCTCATTGAGCTTCCACCCCTAAGCTTGCCTGCCGGCATGGAATCGTACGACACGAAGTCAGATGCTAAATTTTTTAAAAATGGACGCAGCTTTAAAGAATTTGAAATCTTGTTGATTCCGCGTGAGCCCGGAACGGTGACAATCCCGGCGATCTCGGTCAGCCTCTTTGATCCGAAGACGGCAAAATATTATACAAAAAAAACGGAACCCATCGTACTTCGGGTGACTGGCGAAAAGTCGTTGGCTGACAACCCAGAAAAGGCAGACGGCGCGGGCCCGCAAAACAAGGCAAAAGTCGCCAAGACGGGACCCGTCTTTCCGTCAATCCTGACTGAAATGCAAGGGCCGCCGCCGCCTCCCCATTTGCCATGGGTGGCACTGGGCGTGGCGTCGCTGATGAGCACCGTGGCCCTGGGGTGGAAGGCGCGCCGCGAACTCGGTGTGCGCAAGCGAAAAGCGACGCTACGAGAACTCTTGCAAACACGAATGAAAAAAGTTTGGAAGGCGCAAAAGACTGGCCAGTGGCGTGAGGCTTCAGCGCAAATGACGAATGTGATTTACTCGGTGCTCGGCGGCATTGCGGGAGAGGGCGGTGCTTCAAAAGAGCTGCGAATTTTACTGGAGAAATCGCCGCCAAGCTTACGCCGCGATTTAGGTGAAAGCTTTGAGAAGACCTTGGAGCTGTTTTTGTTTTTAAGCTTTGCACCCGAAGACTCAATTGGTGATCGTAAAGAGCCGGCAAATTTGGCTCAAGAGATCGCCGCGGCCGAAAAAACGCTGAGCCAAGCGATCAACCACGTCGATGAGACAGAAGCTTAAGTTAGCGCCACAAATCCCAAGGGCTCATGCGTGACGGCGCATGGTCCAAACACTGCACATCCAGAGATCTGACTTCAACCGCACCCTTGCGTGCAGCCAAAATCAGACCGGGCGTGTAGAACCAACGTCGTAACTTGATGGGTTGAAGTTCCTCCCACGTCTCTTTCTTGAGCATAAAAAACGGGCAAGTGGGATCAGGGATTTGGAGTGCCGCAGCCTTTTCGTGTTCGATCTCTTCAAACACTTTTCTTAACCTTGATTGGCGCCCGCGCCGTTTCTTTTTGGAACTGCGACGGTTGCCGACGACAATAAAATCTTGATTGCGGTGCATGATAAACTCTTGCAGACCCGAGAACACGTCGCCAAGAGGAATTGACAGATCAAAAGAGAGAGCTCCCAGGATCTCACCGGTCGCGAGGCTGAGACCTCGCTGAATAGAGCCCCCGCGGCCAAGTTTGCGTTCATTTTGTTCAAGGCGGAACTGGTGTTGGGCTGGCGGCTTTAAGCTTTGAATCAGCTCGCGCCACGCCTCGCCAGTGTCGTATTCTGAGGGCTCTTGCACGAGCAGAATTTCTAGATCCACAGGAAAGCGCTGCCAAAAGCTGATGACATCACGCAGTTTATCCGTTGCCCGCTCGAGCTCGTGCGAGACGGGAATGATCAGAGACAGCTTCAAAATTTCTCCCCGCCTAGGCTGTTTCGGCTTCGCCGCTTTCGTTTGCACAGAAATCGGCTTCGCCGCTTTCGTTGTTGTTGAGAAACTCGGGGCAGTTTGCTTTGATCTGGGGAGATGTTCAATCTTCTGTTTTTTGCTTTGATGCTGACGCGTTTTTGGGACTTGGGTTTAAAGCCTGTGCACCATGACGAGTCGATTAATGGCTGGTTCACAACGCAGACCTGGATTCAGGGCGCCTTTACCTATGACCCGACGAATTATCATGGCCCTCTTTTGTTTTATCTTTATCAGCTGGCCGAGCTTTTTGGCGGTTCGGGTGTGGGCACCTTACGCTTTGTGACAGTTTTTTTCTCGGTGCTCACGATGATCTGGATGTGGAAGTGGTCAAGACGCCGGTTTTCTTTATCTGGTTGGTGGGCGTTGGCGCTCGCGCTGAGTCCGGGGTATTTGTTTTTTGCTCGTTCGGGGATTCATGAGTCGGTTTTCGTTTTTTTTACTGTAATGGCTGCCACCGGTTGGATTGATTTTTGGTGTTTGCGCCGCCACAGCGGCCTGGCTGTTTTCTTGTACGGCTTGCTGGGAGCTTTGCTTCTGAAAGAAACCTTTATCTTGGCCTTGGCAGCGGGAGTTGTGGTCACAATTCCGTTGATGCTCAAGAAAGACCGATGGCAAATGATCCGGGAGCAGCTTTTGTCACTGCTGTTTCATCTGGGAGTTTGCGTTGTCGTCTGGGCGCTTTTCTTCTCGGGCTTTGGCCGAAACCCGCAAGGCGTGCTTGATTTTTTTATCGCCTTTATGCCTTGGATGAAAACCGGCGTGGCCGGAAATGGTCATCAAAAAGAATTTCTCTATTTCTTGCGTCTGATTTGGGATCACGAGCCCGCGACGATTTTGGCATTAGCGCTTGTGGTTTGGGGGCTCTTGAGATCGGGTTGGCAACGGGGTCTTTGCGCCTGGGCCCTGTTGATACTTTTAGCTTATTCGCTCATTGCCTATAAAACACCGTGGTGTTTGATTTCGATTCAAATTCCGATTTGGCTCGCCGCCATAGTCGTTTTGGCTAAGCAACATTTTTTGTTACGAAGAATGACCCAGGCCGCGCTTGTTGTTTTGGGACTTTTCTCAGCCAAATCGTACGCCGACTTGAATTTTGCAAGAGTCGACACCAGTCACGATTACATTTACGTGCAGGGTGATTACGAAGCTAAAGATTTTGTTGAATCAATCAGTGAACAAGCCCGCCTTCGTCCTGAAATCAGACTCGCTAAAGTACAGTGGGGCACCCGCGAACCGTGGCCGTTTCCGTGGTGGCTTCAGATTTTTCAAAACCAATCTTCGTTGGTGGCTGAGCGGGGCCTGTTGCCACACATGGATTTGTATATCGTTGAACTTGAGGATCAAGAAAAGACCGAAGCAAAGATCGAGGGGCTTTTTTGGAAAGTTCAATTTTTAGTTCGCGATGCCCGCGGTCCTGCGGTCGCGTATTTGCGCAAAACGTTGTTTAATTGCCCGCTCAAAACATGCACTGAGGTTGGAAAGTGACAAAGGCTTGGTTGTTGTTCATTTCAATTTCAGTGGTGAGCGCCGCGGTGCTGTCCTCTCTTCATACCTGGATGAGTGGGTCCGGGATGACGATGGGGATCGCGGCCGCCTCGCTTATGCTTGGCGCGCTTTTGTCGGGATGTCTGTCCTTGCGTTCTTGGCAAAGATGGTTTGCCAGTTTTTGGCAACGGGCCGATCTTTCGAGCCGCGGTCTTTTTTTAGTTGTCATGACGGGCGGTCTTTTTTGTTTTTTGAATTTGTTCTCGTTAGCCAATGGCTCTTTGGGAACTGCGAACCCAAACAATTTAGGCGATTTGCCGTTTCATTTGCACCTGATCGAATTTTTTAAACGCGGCGCCGAGTTTCCGCCCATGGACCCCACGTTCGCGGGACAGCGTCTGCATTATGCTTACGGCCTTGATTTGTGGGATGCGCTTTTAGTCAAGTTGGGTGTGCCCGTGACGGCAAGCCTTTTTCTAACGGGCGCGATTTGTCTTTTGGTGACTTGGATGGCGCTGTGGCGGCTTGGCGGCATTCTGCTTGTCTGCGCCTTTTTCTTTAGTGGCGGTATGGTGCTCGCTTTTGACTGGAATCAGAGCTTAGGACCGAGTTCAACGATGGCCTGGAAAAATTTGTTTTTCGCCGTTTTTTTGACTCAGCGGGGAATGATGTTTGCCCTTCCCGCGGGACTTTATTTGATTCGTAAGTGGAACCGCTATTTAAACGAAGATGATTTTAGATTAGGTCTGACGTTTGGTTGGTTCTGGGGCGTGCTGCCGCTGTTTCATTTGCACACGTTTGCAGTTTTAAGTCTCTGGATGTTTGTGACGTTCTTGTTTCGCCGGCAGATTCGTTGGCCTTTGATTTTTGGTGCGGCCCTGGCTTTATTTTTTGTGTTGCGATCGGTGAGCTTTGGCAAAGTCAGCTCTGCCATCGGCTGGGAGCCATTTTGGGTTTTAAAAACACCGCAACTTTGGCTGCTGAGTTTTACGGCGTGGTTGCTGCTGCCTTTTTGGGTCAGCTGGCGATGGATTCAAAAGCGCAATTGGCGCGACCTTGCGGGTGCATGGGTGATCACTCTCTTTGCTTTGAGTGTACGACTGGCTCCTTGGGCCTGGGATCAAATCAAGGTGATTCTATGGGTGTACTTGCTGTGGACTTTTTGGACTTACCGTGAATTTCGGTGGAAGGGTGCTGGGGCTTTGGCGCTGTCGATGCTTTTGTTTTGGCCCGGTGCTCTGCAATGGCTCAGTGGAATGCCCTCTTTTACGGGACGTTTTGATGTTCAAAATTTGACAGATCGATTGATGGTTGAAAAATTGCTCGACGGTCTTGCTCCCGGCGAAGTTGTCGCAGCGAAAGTGGATCATCAAAATCCTTTGTTAGGTCTTGGCCAAAGTCTTGTGCTTGGCTATCCCGGTCATGCCTGGTCTCATGGGCTTCCTATCGAATTACAGTCACCCAAGCTGGACGCGATCCTGTCGTCTCGTCCAGAGGGCAAGCGCTTTGCGCAGGAATTGGGTGTCAAATGGATCGTTTGGAAGGACAATTCCCTTTTGCGGCCGGGGCCGGCAACTGATGGTTGGCAAAGTTTAGGTTGGTCCGAAGAACGCGTCATCGGCCCTTGGCATCTATGGAGAGTATCACCATGATTCATATATCAAAAATGCTTTTAGCTCTATTGGCGATTCCAGTTTTGGTTTCGTCCGCATTTGCTAAGGTGGCAACGGTCTCGTTACCAAGCCCGACAAAAAAAACGACGTCCAAGCTCTCGCAACTCAAGGCCGCTGAAGATTTAGAAAAATGGGCTGAGTGTTCACGGTTGGGCTCGCAGGTTTTTGCACAAAAATCGAGCGTCAACGGTTGGGTCTTGACCACGTGGCTTCGCTGTTCGCGTAAAGCCGAAGCGAAGACGGCAGGAACAGCACTTGCAAAAGCGGCACTCGCCGCTTTTGATACCTCTGCTATGTTACGAACGGGGACCGGTAGTTGGCAAAAATCTTTGCAGCAAGAAGCGATTAAAGCCCGCCTTCAAGTTCTGGAGCGTGAGGTTCAAAAACCAAATGCCACGACGGGAAATGAAATTACAAAATTGCTCGAAAGTTTAACGGTTCCCGAAGATCGCGACGTCAAAGCCAAAGCCCTGGCCTTGTATGGTGACTGGGCCAATGCCATTCGTGATGCCGAGGGCGCAAAGACCTTTTACGAGCAGTCGCTGGCGCACCGAGAGAGTCGTGCGGTCCGCGACAAATTTGCGGCAGCACTTCTGGCCCTCAATGTTAAAAAAGAAACGACGACGACTGCCGCCGTTGAAGAATTTGTCTCTGAAAGCGAGCGTAAATTTGACGAACGGTTTGTGAGCTCTCAAAAAAATAACGATCTGCTCGCACTCGTTGAAGATTGTGTTTCTTATTTGAATCGGTTTCCGCATGGGCGCTCGGCGAAATGGGCGCACGATAAAGTTTTAGATGTTTATTTTTTGTTTTACGAGCAGGCCCAAAACGGAGATGAAAAGTGGGTCGCGCTGCGCGACCGAACGCTCCGTGTGATCGAGCGTGCCGAATGGTCGCGTTTAGGTGATTGGTCACGGCTGTTGCATAAGCGCGGCGATTTTGCGGGCAGCTTGCGCTTGGCCGAGAAGGCTTTAGACAAGACCGGGACAAGTGCTTGGGGCGCTCTTTTGCATTACGTTGCGGGGCGCTCAGCGCAGTTCTTAGGTGATGACAGGCGCGCACAAAAACATTTTGAAACTTATGCCGAGCAACACTCGTCTGGCGATGACATCGGCGAAGTTTTGTTTCGATTGGGACTTGTGCACCTGCGCCAAAATCAGGCCCCCAGTGCGGTTGCCATCTTTGAGCGGTTACTTTCACTTAAAGGCCAAGATCGGTATGAATTGTCGGCGCGTTACTGGATGATTCGGGCTTTGGAGAGTGTAAAGAGTCCCCGCGCCACAAAAGAATCCGAAGTCTTGATGGCGAAGTTTCCGTTTTCTTATTTTGGTCTCAAGCTTCGTGCTGAATTTTCTCGGGGACAACTTGAATGGCCCTACCCCTTAGAGACGGCCGAGACTCTTAAAGCCAATTACAAGATGACAGGCCCGCAAAAAAAATCCTGGGACCGCCTCAAGACTTTGGCCGCCGCGGGTTGGCGCTCAGAGGCTTTGCAAGAGGCTTCTGAATTCCCGCTGCCTGAAGATGGGCGCCTAAAAGCATTGCTTGCGCAGAGCTTCACGGACGCGCAGGCCTATCCACTAGTGATTCGTTTGATGAATCAGGCGAGTGATCAGTCGATTGATTTTCGAACCAAAGATTTGATGTCACTTGGCTTGCCAAAAGATTTTCAACCGGTGGTTGAGGCTGAAGCCAAGAAATTTAATCTGCAACCGATTTTGGTTTGGTCGTTGATCCGCCAAGAGAGTGCCTTTAACATCAAAGCGGTGAGCACTTCAAATGCGATGGGTTTGATGCAGCTGATCCCTCCGACCGCGCGCGAAGTGGCGCAAACCCTTAAAATCGGACCTCTCGAGCTGCCGGATGATGCATTTCAAGTCGACCGCAATATTCCTATGGGGACGAGTTACTTGGCGCAAATGATCAGGCAGTTTCAAGGCTCGGTACCATTAGGACTCGCGGCGTACAACGCGGGGCCCACAAGGATGGGGCAGTTCGTAAAAATGCGCGCAGAGCATAAAGACACAATCTTTAATCCACCGCAGACGGCGATGGATGAGTTGTGGATCGATGAGCTTCCTTGGTTTGAGACGAGCTTTTACGTGAAAGCGATCTTGAGAAATACGATGATGTATCGACTCCTCGATCAACGTCGAGTTGCTGTCGAAATGAGCGTCTGGAACGACCTCGTCCTCGGTCCCAAAGGAGAGGGCGCAAGTACCGGATCTGTGACAACAACGCGCTAGATTGTTTGCCTGGACCGCCCATTCTGACCTAAACTATTCCTTAACGGAGGACTTGGATGAACCAAACAGGACGTATTGGCCTTTCGCTTTTTCTTGTGCTTCTGACAAGTTGTGCGCACAAGAGAACGAGCAACGAAACACCGCTTCCTGTTGGCGCCGTGCAGGACGTTGAATCCTTCCGGCTCAGCGATCCCGAACCTCCCGCGGTTGTCGATCAGGAGCTTGATAATACCCCCAGTGAGATGAACGCTCTGGTGCAACAATGGGTGAACTACTTTCAAGGCCGCGGACGTCCTCATATGGAACGGTACTTGGCGCGCAGTTCGCGCTACAGTGCGCTCATGAAGCGAATCTTAAAGCAAAATGGTTTGCCTGAGGATTTGATCTACATCGCCTTGATTGAATCTGGTTTTAGTTCGCGGGCCACTTCACGAGCTGCGGCCGTTGGTTACTGGCAGTTCATTAAAGGGACCGGCAAGCGCTATGGTCTTGAGATCAGTGGTTTGGTCGATGAGCGCCGCGATCCTGTCTTGTCCACTCAAGCGGCGGCCGAGTATTACAAAGGTCTTTACAGTATGTTTGGTTCTTGGTACCTGGCGATGGCCTCGTACAATGTCGGTGAAAACCGTGTGAAGCGCGAAGTGATGAACCACTACACGCGCGACTTTTGGGAGCTTGCTCGCAAAAAACGCCTGCCTAAAGAGACAATCAATTACGTTCCTAAGTTTATTGCAGCGAAAATGATTGGTAATAATCCAGCAAAGTTTGGCTTCACGGATATTGATTACGAACAACCAATTGAATTCGATACAGTTAAAGTGAGCCATCCCGTGAACTTGCGGCTCATGGCGAGCAAAATCGGTCTGGAGTACGAAAACTTTAAACAGCTCAATCCGAAGTTCAAAGGCGAAATCGCACCTGCCAAAAGAAATGGTGCACTTGAGCTCCGGATTCCCGTGGGTCAGTCGGAAATTGCGATGAACGCGGCTCGCGAGTCGGCCGTCGATAAAGTCCAAATGATTGCGGATGCGGGAGATACCCAAACTTACAAAATCAAATCGGGCGATAGCCTTTACACGATCGCTCGTAAGTACCGGACGACTGTGGCTTTCTTGCGTGATTCAAATGACTTAAAGCCGGGTCGTAAATTACGCATCGGTCAGCGGATCCAAGTTCCTGACCGGACGGCTCGTAAAGCTGCAACCAAAGTGGCCGTCGTGAAGCCAATACCTGAAAAAGTAGGGAAACCTTCGGATCAAGAAAAAGCGACGACGAATCCCGAAGTTGTTCGTGGCGGCGTTGTTTATTACATCGTTCAACCGGGTGATACGCTCTCGGCGATTGCTGATGACTATGATTCATCAATCTCTGAGCTTCGCAAAATGAACCGTTTGAGTAAAGGCGGCGTTCTTAAAGTTGGAATGCGTTTGAAGGTTCCCAAAGACGATGGACTCCCGCAAGATCCCAATGAGGCAAAAACAAATGTGGCCGCTCAAACTTCGGGTCCCACCGAGACCGCTTCAGAGTCTGCGACTGCAGAGCCTGAAACAGCGGCAGCAGCCCATGTGGTTCGTCCCGGTGAAAATCTGACGACGATTGCAAAAAAATACGGTGTGACGATCCAGGCTCTGCGAAAAGCGAACAAACTCAACAACCGATCGATGTTAAAGGTCGGCGCACGCTTGGTCATTCCATCTGAAATTCAGGACAAGGGGATTGATCCCACTGGTATTGACGGTGGGGCTCGCCGGCCCGCCTCGACAAATCATAAAGTGACGCTCAAGCGGAGCCCTGCGAAGGTCGCCAAGAGTCCGCTTCGACGACCCAACAAAAAAATGACGAATAGCAGTCCTTCGGTCAACGCGAAGGCCCCGGCTAAATACGCGGCAAAAAAAAAGTCCAGTAAAGTGCACGTCGTTCGGCCCGGAGAGAACCTCACTTGGATTGCACAAAAATATGGTGTGAGCTTGAATACTTTAAAAAAGAAAAACCAGATGAACTCTGGTTCTAAGGTTCTCGTTGGCGCTCGACTTTTGATCCCTACCGCTGACGCCGGCCAGTAAAAAGAAAGCCCGTAAATTAAGTTCCTCTTAATTCACGGGCTAAGGGGAATGAAACCTGTATTTTTGAAATTTGACGTGATCATAACTGTCCTTCCAGTCCGACTAAGTGCCGCTTACAGCGTCACTCGTGCCTATGCGGTCTGAAGAGTTTAACTCTTATCCCTCTGGCAGTCTGGCTGGCATTCGGAATGTAAAAATCTTGATTCCGAGAAGCCCCTTTAGCTTTGCGCCCCACGGTTTCCCGAGGTTTGCCTTTGGCAAAGGAAGGAATCAGCACTCTTAAGTCTTCGCTAGGCCTCCTTCGTCTATCGGTTAGTTTACTTTGGTTGATGTTAAGACACTTTTTGCTGTGGTTGAAGCTTTCTCGCTTTTAGGACCGCTTCCTACTGGTAGGAGGGGTCGGCAAGAACTCTGACTCTTCCTGCTTTGCTCTTTTTCACCGAGACCACCTTTCTGACGTGGAATCAGAATACCTCGACCAAGGACCGGGCGAAACTAAAAGGCGCCGCTCGTCTCAAATCAAATCGTTTTCCGTTTCAAAATCAGAGAAGATAAATGCCAAGGAACCTTGCCGTGTCTCAAAATTTTTACTCAAAACTTAGGGTCTTCAGCGACCTCTAGGGACTCGTTCGGTATGAAAGCACAGAAGCTTTTTCCTTAAAAGCAATTGCGATAAAAATTTCAGCTTAAAAACCCAATCTTTTCTTAAGTTCTTCGGCGGCTTTTTTGGCTTCGTTTTCGATGCCTTTTTTAGCTTTGTTTTCTTCGTCTTTTTTGGCCACGTTCATTTTGCCTTCAGCTTCTTTCTTTTTGGAGTCGAGCTGGGATTGGAGCTTTTTAATTTCGCCGTCGACTTGGCCTTTTACTTTATTAAAATTGCCCTCGAGCTTGGCCTTTTCTTTGCCCACTTGCTCGTTGATAAAGTTTTGAACTTTGAGTTTGGCTTCGTCAATTTTGGCTTTGACGGCATTTTCAAAACCGCGCTGCAGTTCGGGTCCCAAGTTTGAATTGATGGCAAGCCCCAGGCCCGGCAAGCGGCCTTCACCTTGAACATCGATGGTGAGAACGGGGAGTGACTTAAAGACATTTTTGAGAATGCTATCGACGATCTCATTTTTTGCCTGAATTTGGTAATCCACTTGCTTCAAGTCGTTATTCAGCGTGAATTCAAAATCTCGCAAGCCCACCAATTGACCTTTGGACTGGATCGAGGCTTGTGCTTTTTCGAAGGCGATGGTCACGTCTGCCGATTGCACAATTGAGCGCCCAACGATGGGGTAGTCGGCCACATTCATGTCGTAAGAAATTTTGCTGTCGGCTTTGAGGTTGTCGAAAGTTCCTTTGAACTCAAAACCTTGGATCGACATCGTTGGAAAATCACCCTTGAGGCTTGCGGTCGTGGGTTTGCCAATCAGGACTTGATTCGACGTCACGTCGGTGATGAGACCTGCAAGGTTACCTGTACCAAGTGTGGGACTGGCTTTTGAACTGATGCTGATTTTACGAACCCAAAAAATCGGGTACGATTTCGGCTTTCCAAATTCGTAGGTGGTCCCATCGGCGCGAGGGCGGGGCTGCATCTGAATATCGACTTCGTCGGGTTTGCCTTTTTTCATTAAATTGGGAGGCATGTATTTTTCGGCCATGCCTCGGTACTGACTCAAGCGCTGCAAGGAAGGATCGATGTAAGGGCGAAACAAAGACTGCGCTAAATTTTTAGCATCGAGCTTGGGAATTTTAAAACGATTCTCAAGCTCAGCGATGTCTTTTTGGACAAGGGCATCAAGTTCGTTGAGGCCTTGTTCGAACTGTTTAAGATCCGTGTTGATCGTGCTGCCGGTCTCAGCTAAATTTTTGTACTTTTGATCCGCTTCTTCGGCCACGGCTTTGAGTTGGTTGACGGATTCGACCAGTTCTTGGGGAGATTTGAAATTGCTGGTTTTGATTTTTTTGACTTTCTCGCCGAGGGCATCAATCTCTTTGGGCTTAGGCAGGGCCGCGATTTTTTGCTGCCACACTTTTGATTTTTCGTTGTAAGCCTGAGTGAGTTCATTCAAACGTTTTTTTGAAGTCAGAGTTCCTTCGATTTTAGCCAGTTGGTCGTCACCCGAGGCGCCGCCCAAAAGACCAGCGAGATCTCCGAGGACGTTGTCATTGTATTTGGCTTCGGTTTGATCAAGCGCGCGGTCCTTGAGTTTATTTGCTTCTTTTTCGAGTTTGCTGGGGCCTTTGTCTCCGGGCTTGATGGGCACTGGGGGCTTGACGCGGCCCGGAGATTTGCGAGGCACGTCGATTTGGATTTGCTCAACCGCCATCTCATCCACGACGAAGCGGGCGCGCAAAAGGCCGTCCCACAAAACATCAAAGCGAATGTCACCAATCGCGACCATGTTGCTGGTGGGCTTTTGCGCATTGGTGATCTGCAGACCCTGCAGGCGAAAGCTACCCTTCCAGAAGCTGGTCTCGAGGCTAGCGATGTCAACTTGCGCGCCAATGACCTGGTAGCCTAAGTACTCGAGTGCACTTTTTAAATTGCGATCAAATAAGAAGTGAAAATAACCCCAAGTCAAAACGATCACGATCAAAAGAGGAACCGCAGCTTCGGTTCGGATCGGGCCTTTTTTCTTGGGCTTTTTTACGCTTGGGGGAGTTTGATGGGGAGTTGTCATCCGTAGAGCTCCTGATATTTCGTGTACCATTTGTAAAGCGAAGTGGCCGTAAACGCCTTCCAGAATTTGGTGTTCTTGTAACGGGCGACGACGGTGGCTCGGTACTGCACGATCAATTTTTTAAAGATAAAAAAAGCCGGTATGGCGAGCAAGAATCCCAGCAAGCCACTTCCCATGACAACCGAGTTGTTAAAGCGCGTGAGCGGGACGATCGGCATATTGTAGAGTTCGACAAAAGCGGGGCGAAGGGCTTCGCTTTCAAGAACGATGCGGCCCAGAGCGTCCGTCACGGGGTCGAGTAAAAAGGCGACAAACTTAAAGAAGAAGGCCGAGAGAAAAGCGGCCCCCATTTGGACTCGTAAAAAAATGCAAATCGTCAGCACCAAAAAAGTTTGCAGCGATAAGAACGGTGAGAAACCAAGAACTAATCCCAGGGCTAAGCCCCAGGCGAGTTGGTTGGTGCCCGTTTCGCTGTTGAGCATGCGAAAGAAAGCAAAAATTTGCTTGAGTAGCAGGGTCATAGATCCTCCAAGAAGACCGTTTGAGTGCGGGAACCTCTCATTATTCTAAGGCGAAAGGGATTTGGTAAACCACTTTTGCGCTGTCACATTGCAATATTGATAAAAGAACCCCGCCGGTTATCTACCACACGGGCGACACGTATCAGCGGCCGAAGTGGCTTGCCCTTGACCGGAATGAAGGATTACTTAGGGGCCTACAAAAAGGCAATCCCGCGCGAAGCTTGGTGCGCGGTCTTTTCTGAAAATGCCATCAAGGTCTTTCGCTTGAAAGAGCTCGAAGGCAAATACAAGTGCAGTGTTAAGTAGTGCTGTATTGACACAAGTTATGCGCAAGAGTTTTGGCAGACAGTCAAAAGTCTAGCTCCAGTGTGGCAAAACCATATTGACAGTTTTCTGATTGAGCTCGAAAACAAGCAAAGTTGCCAAACGCTGGCCTCCAGAATAGTTTAATAGTATGAAGTCCAAGATCCTACTTTTCGTCGGCTGTCTTTTTTCGAGTTTAGCATTTGCGGACTGTAAGAGTTGGTTCGACAAGGCTAAAATAGAAAAGGGTGCAGGTTGTGTAGTTAGTTGCGTGGCCTTGAAGGTCGACATGGGTACTTTTTCGTGCCACGAAAAATGCGATTCCTTTTGTGAAGAGAATGGCAAAAGTATGACTGCCGTCACTTTGTTTGGGCAGCGTTCTTGACTGAGATGTTTGGTCGTGAAAGAGCAGAAGAAATCCTGAATGCTCACGAAAATAATCCGATGCAGCCTGAGGAGGAGAAGTCGATGGATCTTGCTAACAATCGACGTGGAGTCTCAGTAGCTGAAATAATGTTGCAGAATAAAAAATGTCCGAGAAGAATCTGATCAAAGAGTTCCAGACAGAAATTAAAAAGGGAAATCTAATCATTCTAAAAAAGAGGCCTTTGTGATCAAATTTCTATTGGTTTCTCTTCTCATGGCCTGTGCCGCGCCACTGTTATTGCCAAGTGATACGCTCAGCCCGAAGAAAGTCGAAAATCGGTGGGGAAAAAGTCAATTTTCGATTGAGGCGTTTAAAAATGGAACGATTGATGACCGTGCAAAAATGGCTGCAGATTTGATTTCAAAAAAGGAGCTGTTTTTAAAAAAAGATGCCTTCTTTTTCTCATCGATCGAAAGAACCAAGTTCAAGATATCGTTGTTCACAAGAATTGCTGTCGCAACTAAATCAAAATCTTAGCATAGTCTTTTCTGATTTCGGGTGCTGGTGGCATCGGAAACAAAGTCCAAAATTCTTCGAGAAAATCGAGATATTGATCAAGTGTCATGCTTCGGCCTTTAGTCGTTCGAGCTCTGTTGTTTGATCAAACAAGGCCGCGTATTCAAGGACTCTGACCCAATCGAGATGGGGTGTCGATCGAATCAAACTTTGAATATCGACCTTATCTTGGCCAGCTCGCTTTTTGTCGTTGATGTAGGATTGAATTTTAAGTCCGATAATATCTTCGGCCCGTAAAACGTAAATGGAGTTCCAAATTTTTGTTTGGGCATCTTTGAGCATTTTCTGGCTCAACGGGCGATTTGCTAGAAGAATATCGAGCGAGCCTGCCCCCTGAAACTGCAAAACCTCGGCGGATTCATGATAAAGCTGAAACCCCACTTTGGTGAGGCTGTCACGGATCAAATCTCGCTTACTTCCATCTGCTAGAAAATCAATATCTTGAGTGGCGCGAGCGATTCCGTGAGCCGCCAGTGCGAAGCCACCAATCAGTGCGTGAGCAACATTTGCTTTCTGTAGAGCTTGAGTGGCTAGATCAAAGGTTCGTCGTAATCCCATAGTAAAATAGTATGATGAGTGGGTTTCAAAAACAAGAGGCCGTTGGCCCTGTTTAACCCATTCAGGCTAATTCAAATCCTGCGGTCCCACGTGAAAGTACCGGCTCTCAGGGTGATTGAAGTAATATCCTGAGACCGAACTTCCGGGCGTCATCGCGTAGTTCTCGGTCAGTGTGAGTCCTATGCGCTTTTGTACATCGAGCAGCGTCCAGATCTTGGTTTTTTCACTGTGCACCGGGCACGCGGGATACCCAGGGGCTGGGCGAATGCCGCGGTACCGTTCGCGGATCAGATCTTCGGTCGAGAGGTCTTCCGTCAATCCATAGCCAAAAATGTCGCGGTATTTTTTATGCGTCCACTCGGCCAAGGCTTCGGCGATGCGGTCACCGATGGCTTTGACTAAAATGGATTGGTAATCGTCGTGCGCATTTTGAAAAGCCTTCGCGCGTTCTTCGACTTCGATGCCCGCGTTAACGGCAAAGAGGCCGAAGTAATCATGCAAGCCCGTGCTTTCGGGTGCGACAAAGTCCGCCAAACAAAGTGCGCGGTGGTTATTGATCACGGATTCGTGGCGCTGGCGTAAGAAATCAAAGGCTTCAAGCCGCTGACCCGTCGCTGGGTTCTTGACGATGATCGACTCTTCCATGGAGTTGGCGCCAAAAATACCCATGACCGACTGGGGCTTAAACCAATTTTCTTTTTTGACCTGAGTGAGCAAGACTTGAACATCATCAAAAAGTTTTTGTGCCTCGGCGCCGTACTTTTCGTTTTTGAGGATTTGAGGGTACGTGCCCTTTAGACCCCAAGACCAAAAGAAGGGACCCCAGTCAATGTATGGGATCAGTTCTTCAACCGAAGGTCGGTATTCAAACACGCCGGTTTTTTGAGGCTGAGCAATCAGCTCCTGGTTCCAGGTCACTTTGGGCTTGAGCTTGCGTGCGTCTTCAAGGCTCATGACAGGCGCTTTTTTTGCTTGCGACTCGAGGTAAGCCAGGCGCGTTTTTTCGTTTTCTTCACGGTAGGTGAGCCACGCGGCGGGTTTGTCGCTCGAATGAAGGAGGCGATTGCAGACTTCGACAACAAGCGAGGCGTCGCCGACTTGCACGACAGGCTGCGAGTAGTGCGGCGCCATTTTGACGGCCGTGTGCACGCGCGAGGTGGTTGCGCCGCCTATCAGAACCGGTGTTTTAAAACCGATCTTTTCAAGCTCTTGAAGATTAAAAATCATTTCATCAAGGCTGGGCGTGATCAGACCGCTGAGTCCAATGAGGTCGGCGTCCATCTCTTTGGCTTTTTTCAAGATCTCGTTGAAGGGGACCATGACGCCCATGTCGACCACTTCGTAGCCGTTGCAGGCCAGAACAACGCCGACGATATTTTTGCCAATGTCATGCACGTCGCCTTTAACAGTGGCGAGCAAGACTTTACCTTGCGACTTCATTTTGGTGAGCTCGCGCTGTTTGAGCATGTAGGGTTCTAAGTAAGCCACGGCTTTTTTCATCACGCGCGCACTTTTTACGACTTGCGGAAGAAACATTTTGCCGGCACCAAACAAAGCGCCCACGACTTTCATGCCCTCCATCAAAGGGCCTTCGATGACCTTGAGCGGAGTTTGCAGTTGTTGGCGGGCTTCTTCGGTGTCTTCGACGATAAAGGTGTCGATGCCTTTGACGAGCGCGTGCGAGATGCGCTCTTGCAGAGGTAGTTTGCGCCAATCAGGCGTCACCTGGGCCGTGGGCGTGTCTGATTTTTCGTTTTGATGGGCGGCGGCCCAATCGAGCAATTTTTCAGAGGCCTCAGGCGAGGTGTTGAGAACAACGGCCTCGGCCAGGTCTTTGAGGTCTTTGGGGATTTGATCGTAAACTTCAAGCATGCCGGCGTTCACGATGCCCATATCTAGGCCGGCTTGGATCGAGTGGTACAAAAAGACCGCGTGCAAAGCTTCGCGGACTTTATTTTGGCCGCGGAACGAGAACGACAGATTTGAGATCCCGCCTGAGGTCAAGGCGCCAGGGCAATCGGCTTTAATTTTTTTGAGCGCCTCGATAAAGTTGACCGCGTAGTTGTTGTGCTCAGGCAGGCCTGTGGCGACCGTGAGGACGTTCGGGTCAAAAATGATATCGTTGGGATCAAAATCAATTTTTTCGGTGAGCAGCTTATAGGCGCGGATGCAAATGCGTACTTTCTCGTCGATCGTTGTGGCTTGACCTTGTTCATCAAAAGCCATGATCACGACGGCGGCGCCATAGCGTTTGATTTTTTTTGCCTGCTCGAGAAAAGCGGCTTCGCCTTCTTTGAGCGAGATCGAGTTGACGATAGCTTTACCTTGAATGCATTTAAGACCCTCTTCGAGGATCTCCCATTTCGAAGAGTCGACCATGAAAGGGATGCGAGAAATCTCGGGCTCGCTGCCCAAGAGATTTAAGAACTCGCGCATCATCTTTTTGCCGTCGATCATGCCTTCGTCAAAATTGATGTCGAGGATGTTGGCGCCGCTTTCGACTTGTTGGCGGGCCACCGTGAGGCCTTCGGCCAAGTTGCCTTCTTTAATCAAGCGCGAAAATTTAGGAGAGCCGGTCACGTTCGTGCGTTCGCCGACCATGATAAAGGTGCGTTCGCCCTCACTGGCGAGATTCAAGGGTTCAAGGCCCGAGAGACGCATGCGTTTTGGGAGATGCTGAGCCTTGCGAGGAAGTCCGTTTCGAACAACGTCGACAATCACTTTGATATGCTCGGGCGTGGTGCCGCAGCAGCCGCCCACGATGTTGACCAAGCCTTGATCCGCAAAGCGTTTGAGGTGACCCGCAATCGACTCGGGCGTTTCATCATACCCTGTGGGTGAGAGGGGATTGGGAAGACCTGCATTTGGGTAGCAGCTAATCGCACAATCGGCGACCCGGGCCAGATCTTTAAGAAAAGGCTCCATCTCGACAGCACCCAGCGCGCAGTTCATGCCCACTGAAATGGGTTTGGCGTGGCGGACCGAATTCCAAAACGCTTCGACCGTTTGGCCCGAGAGCGTGCGGCCTGAAGCATCCGTGATGGTGACCGAGATCATGAGCGGGAGCTTTTCGCCGCGCTCTTCTTCGATTTCAGAAATTGCAAAGAGGCAGGCTTTTAAGTTGAGTGTATCGAAGGTTGTTTCTGGGAGAAGGATGTCGACGCCGCCCGCGAGCAAGCCGAGTGCTTGTTCTTTGTAGCTGGCTTTGAGTTCGTCAAAGCTGACGGCGCGGTAGCCTGGGTTGTTCACGTCGGGAGAGAGCGAGGCCGTGCGATTTGTGGGACCAAGCGCGCCCGCAACATAGACTTTACGGTGCGGGTTTTTTGCGAGGTACTTCGCAACGGCGCGTTTGGCAACTTTGGCGGCTTCGACATTGATTTCGTAGGCGAGGTGCTCGAGGTCGTAGTCTTTTTGCGAAACTTGTGTGCCGTTGAAGGTGTTGGTCTCAAGAAGATCAGCGCCGGCTTCGAGGTAAGCCAAGTGAATCTCTTCGATGAGCTCAGGCTTGGTGATGTTGAGCAGGTCGTTGTTGCCCTTGAGATCTTTGTGGTGGTTGGCCAGGCGAGTTCCGCGGTAATCCTCTTCTTTGAGCTTGTAGAGCTGAATGACGGTGCCCATCGCGCCGTCGAGAAAGAGGATTTCTTTCTTGAGACGCTCTTCAAGTTCGAGGATCAGCGGGTGCTTTTTCATTTTTTAAGTTTCTTGACGACGTCGACAACATGATCTGAATCATTCAAGACGTAGAAGTGCAAACCGGGAACCCCCCTGTTTAACAGCTCTTCGCATTGTTTGAAGGACCACGCTTTGCCAATTTCGGCGGCGTGCTTGCCGTTTTCGTGAATTTCGTCGACCAGTTGGTCGGGAAGATCGATGTGAAAGGCTTTGGGTAAAGTTTTGAGCTGAGCACCCGAGCGCAGGATCTTAAGCCCGGGGACGATTGGCACGGTGATCCCAGCCGCGCGGCAGAGCTCGACGTAGCGAAAGTATTTTTCGTTATCAAAAAACATTTGAGTGACGATGTACTGCGCGCCCGCTTCGACTTTTTTCTTCAGGTTTTGAATGTCGACCTTGAGCGAAGCGGCTTCGAAGTGCTTTTCGGGGTAGCCGGCGATGCCCACGCAGTAATCGAGCGGCTGCGAACCCTCGAGATCCTCAAGAAATTTGCCGCCCTTCATATCCGTGATCTGTTGAACCAGATCAGAGGCATAGATATTTTCGGTACGGTCGGAGCGCTGAGGCTTTTGAAAGTTCGGCGCATCTCCACGTAAGGCGAGCGCGTTGTGAATACCTAAGAAATTCATTTCGATGAGCGCGTCTTCAGTTTCTTCGCGCGAGAACCCGAGGCACAAAATATGCGCAACCGTGTCGATGCGAAAACGGTTTTGAATGATGCCGCAAATACCAAGAGTGCCCGGGCGTTTGCGAAATGTTTTGCGCTCGATCGTGCCGTCGTTCTTTTCGCGGTAATGAACGCTGGAGGAGTGCGAGGTGACGTCGATCCACGGCGGCTCTAAGGGCTGCAATTTTTCAACGACATCGATGATATCTTTGATGCTGCGGCCACGGGGAGGGGGGACGATTTCAAAACTGTAGAGAGGGTTTTTAGCCCGGTCCAAATGCTCGGTGACATGCATGGCCGCAACTTAAGGCAAAACCTTTGTGGGGGCAAGGGAGATCAAGGCTTGGAGCTGTTGCTCTAGCGGGGATTTCGCGATCGCTCGAGGTACTCACGCAAGGCTTGGATCATCATGCGCTGATAGGGCCGATCTTGTGCCTTGGCAAGAGTCTTAAAGCTTCTCAAAATGTTTGCGGGCACTCGGAGGCTGATGGCTGTCGAGGGCTCATCCTGATCTGCGAGCATCTTTTGGAAGGCGTCTAGAAAATCGAGCGCCTCGTCTGGAGAAATCTCTTTGGTTTTGCGAGTCTGCGAAGTCTTCACTTTTGAGCCTTTTTGAGAGCTTCTTTGAGATTCTTCACATCGATAAGATCCATGGGCCGTCCGGCCTCGGTTTTCAGTTCAATGAGGCAAGCTTTTGTCGCAACTCGCAAGCTTTGGCCTCTAATCTTGATGCGTTCGTAATCAAGTTTTGCAACATCCAGATGAATCAGAAGGTCAACTTCGCGCGAAGGTTGTTTAAAGTCGACGAAGGACCAAGCCAGCAAATTGCGTTTCGCAACATACTCTTGGTGAAACTCGGCAACATCGGCGGCTCTGAGGGGGAGCCTGGACGTCAGCCCGAGTTCCTTCAGAATGTTTTCTGCTTTAAGTAAGTGAGCGGCTTTTAGGCTAATGACGAGGTCGACATCGACAGTTGCCCGAACGAGCCCCTGAAAAGCCATGGCGTAGCCGCCCACGAGGACGTAGGGGACTTTTTCAGCTTCCAGTTTTTGACAAACTTCGAGAACAAGCATGCCTTGAGGATACTTGTATATTCATGTATATACAAGTATCAATTTTGGTGTTTTACGGATGGTCTTCTAAGTCTTTAGGGTCATTGGCTTTTTTTCAGCCCTCGTCGAGATTGAGCTTGGGGTTTTGACGTTTGAGCAGAACAAAGAACACGGCGCCGATCAGGCCAAAGCAAAGTTGAAAGGATTGAAAGGCCGTGATGCCTAAAACACCCAAGTCGGAGTCGGCGCCGAGTGCTTTGCTAAACAGGTAAAAGAATGCGGCTTGGCCGATGCCGATCCCTGCTGGGGCAATCGGCACAGCTGTGACCATGAAGCCCACGGGGACGGCAAACAAAAACACACTTAATGGCGGGATCTCGGGAGATCTCGCGTAAGCGACGACCATGAAGAGCAAGATTTGCGTGAGTTGAGCGCCAAAGCTAAGAAGTGCGAGTCCGAACAACTGCTTCCAAGTCAGGCGGTAGGTCTGCGCAAAGGTCCAGAGCTTGTGTAAGCGGGGGATTTTGCGGGTGAGGCGTTCAACTAAATCCCGCAGCTTGCCGGCCTGCTTTGAGAGCAGAAGCCAGAAGGCGAAAAAAAAACCCGCGGTGATGATCACGAGGCCGACAAAGATAATCTGAAAGCTGTGCTCGCGAGTGAGCAACTCGGGCTCAAAGCTAAATGAGACCAGGGCGAGCAGGGTCATGGTAAAAAGACCCAAGATGCGGTCCGCAAGAACGGTCAGAACCGCTTTGCCGCGCTGTTCAGGGTGGTCTTTGGCAATCATGATGGCTTTCACCACATCGCCGCCGACGCCGCCCGGAACAAAAAAGTTAAAGAACTGACCAATGAGAGTGAGGCGGTACGCTTGCCCGCGTGTACACGGCAAACCTTGTTGTTTGAGCAGCAGGCGCCAGCGTTCGGATGCAAAATAAAGCACCACGCCGACGGTCAAAAGTCCGACAACGAGCACGGGCAGGGTCAAGAGTGTTTTCAATGATTCGACATTGATGCGGCCCGAAGAAAACAAGTAGTACAAAAGTCCCGCCGCGAGGCCGATTTTGAGGGTCTGGGTGATGAAACTTTTGATCTGGGGCTTCATGGCGAGGCTAAGGTCCCACGTCTGCTGAAATCAGTCATCATTCTGCTTGTTGTCTTTTTGCGTTATGCAGTAAGTTTTGAGCCAAGATGACAAACAAAACGAGCCTTGCCGACGGCTACATTCATGGGTTTTCAAAAGTCGAACAGGACCGCTTGCTTCATCAAGCCCGTGTTCATGAAGAGGTCATCTTTTCGAATGTGGATTTCTCGGCGGCCAAACGCGTGATCGAAATCGGATCGGGAGTTGGGGCCCAGACGCAGATTTTGCTCGAGCGGTTTCCGGGGGCTCAGTTTGATTGTGTGGATGCCTCAGATAAACAAATTGCCCGCGCCTCGCAAACTTTAAAAGAGCCGCTCCAAAAAGGACGGGTGCATTTGCACCAAGCCGATGCCCTTCATTTGCCGTTTAAAGACGATGAGTTTGAGGGCGCATTTATTTGCTGGTTGCTTGAACATGTCCAGAATCCGCTCGATGTTTTGGTTGAGGCTAAACGGGTTTTGAAATCGGGCGGCGTGATTTATTGCAATGAGGTTTTTAATGCGACCTTTTATTTGCATCCGTACTCGCCCGCAACTTTGAAGTTTTGGTTCGAGTTTAATGATCAGCAGTGGTCACTCAAGGGGGATCCATTTGTGGGCGGAAAGCTCGCGAATTACATGCTCAAGGCGGGCTATCATAATATTTCGACCAAAGTTTTGACCCACCAGTACGACAATCGCATGCCAAAAAAACGGGCAGCTTTTATCGATTACTGGACAGATCTGATGCTGAGCGGAGCGCCCGAGCTGATCAAGACGGGACGGATCAGTCCCGAACTGGTTGAAGAGATGAAGGCCGAGTTTGCGGCGGTGAGAAAAGATCCAGATGCGGTCATTTTTTACTCTTGGATTTTGGCCCGCGCCGAGGCCTACTAGTTTTTAATTTTTGAACACCAATAATGAAAAGGAGTTCCCATGTCTGATGATATGAAAGCCGAGTTGGAGCGATTGCGAGCCGAGAATGCGGCACTTAAAAATAAACCTGCGCGCGGCACGATCTCGATGAAGGTCAGCGAAAAAGGCGCCTTGTCGGTTTACGGTATGGGCCGGTTCCCTGTGACGCTTTACAAAGAGCAGTGGACCAAGTTGATGGAGATGAAAGAAGAGATTCTAAAATTCATCGCGGATAACAATGATCGGTTGAAGACCAAAGAATAGTTTTGCCGGGCCCTAAATCACTGCCGACGCCTCCAATTGTGAAACTCGCTTGGACGAATTTTGAACCGGGCGATGTTTCCCTCGTGAAGGCTCGAGATTTCTGTTTCGATTAACTTGAAGAGTTCTGCCGAATCAGCCGCAGGAAGCTGTTTTGCTTTCATAAGAGCTTGAATTTTGTGTACGACCTCGGAGCCCTCGACCCTCTCAAGAATGATCCCGCGAATGATGTCTTGGATTTCGGTACGGTACTTCAGCTTGAGAAGATTGGGTTCCCCCATCCCCTGCTGAATTGCCGAGTAGCGTTGGCAGGAGCGCCTGTAAGCCCATAGATATAAATCTCGAAATAGGTTGATGTTGTTGTTCTCATAAACTCCAAGAAGAGACTTGATGTAAGTTTCTTGATCCACATCCACAAATGAAAGTGGGTTTAAATTTTTTTTGATCAGGGGAATGTTGGCGGCAATACGTGCCGTTCGCTTATTCACATCCTCGAAGGCCTGCAGATAAGAGAGATGGACCAGAGAAAAAAAAGACTGCTCAAATGGATCTTTGATGAGGCTGAGCTTTTCGATAAAGATCTGAAACAAATCTTTTAAGACGTGAGGGTTTTCGAGCGGCATGTAGGTTGTACCGCTAATGCCGACCGCAATTTGCCGAATTCGGCCAGAGGCGCTTGGATCTCCCAAAAGGTTTTCTGACAGCAGAGCATGAATGCTGCACACTTCATGTGAACTGATAGTCGGTTCGGCAGCAGCTTCGATAATGTACTCGATGGCCTCCTTATGGTTCAGAATCATTTGAGCTTCCGACGCATTTTTGCCAGCGGCGTTTTCTCCAAGCTCGATGAGTCGCTTGGTTTCGAGCAGAGAATACGTATTCCCCTCGAGCCGGCTTGAGTTCCAAGACAGGTCGATCAACAGGCGATTCAAAATGTGGCGAGCGTAGGTTCCCGCGGGTTGGAGCCGGTCTAGGGCGGTGCCGACTTTCAGAAGCTCCGCGCGTTGGTCGGCGGTCAGATAAAACGTTTGATTCGGCTCATAAGACTGCAAAAAACTCTGATTGTAACCGACCGGTGTTCGAGCCTGAAGCGATTGAGAAACGTGCTCCAATAGAATTTGGCTCTCGGGAGAGAGTGGAATATCTTTGAATAGCCCATTGGCCTTGCTTGGCGAGGCGGGTGTTTTGGCCGAGGATGTTTGGGTGGGCACATAGACACGGGCACGCGCTGCTCCTTTGGGCTGAAGCAGGCCGCGCTCAACCAAGTTCGTCAGTGCCCGGCGGATGGCTTTACGATCACCTTCATTTGATTTTGAGAGCCCAGCCGCTTGAGCAACATCGTGGATACGAATCTCTGCTTTTTCTTGAGATAACTTGAGAACAAGCCTCTCGAGATCCGCCTTTTTCTTAGCAACCAGAGGCTCCTCCTGGGTCTCCTATTGGGACAAAAAATGTCCCAATAGCTTCATCCTCACTACAATAGCTTTAGTTTGTCCCAATTGCAAGTATTGGGACATAATTCAGTCTCAATAGCTTGGTTCGGCAAGAACTGTGTCAACCGCAAAGATTTGATCGACATTGTTTATTGAAACAAGTTTTTGAGAGCTGTTTTCCACGGAAGGCGAGACACACCGAGAATCGTTTTTTCTTGGGGATCTTGGGACCAGACTTGGGATTCGGCCGCCTGGTCCCAATCTTTTGATACTGCAGAGATGGACTTCACATCTTGCTCTTGCATAAACGTCCCTGACTTGATTTCAACCAGCAAGTCAGGCTGCCCTGGTCTCTCAAAGACAAGATCAATTTCGACGTCGGACTGTGTACGCAAGTACGAGAGTCGAAAGTCTTTTTTGAAGTATTCGTTCAGACGAAAGCACTCTTGTACAATCCAAGTCTCAAAGGCTTCGCCGTAGGCAAAGGTCTTGGGTGACAGCTCAGTTGACAAGGTTCTGGCTAAAGCTCGTTGAATGCCCAAATCAAAAAATAAAACTTGGGCGCTTCTCTTTGGCGTTTGCGGATCGAGCGGTGAAACGACGCAAGAAAAAAACCAACGTAAGTATCTTGCAGTATCGAAAAATAATTTTTTACCGTTTTGTCGTCGACGCCAATATCTCGAGATATTTTTGAATAACTTAGTATCTTTGCATTCGACTGCGCCGCCACCTCAAGAAAATCTTGAAAAGGCTCGATGTTTCGAATGAGCTGCTCCTGCAAAATTTCTTCTTTAAGATAGGTTCGTGAGTAGGCACGCAAATACTCAAGCTTGTCGACATCTGCCTGAAGATGTAAAAGTTTTGGTAGGCTCCCTCATCGTAAGACGCTTTCAAGGCTGAAATGTGGGCCGAGCTCCACGCAAGACCGTCAAAAATTTTTTCCAAACGTCATCGAACGGTTCTTCGCCAGTTGATAGCTCAACAGAACCCCAGGCTTTTCTCAAAACGGCCAATTCAAACTCTTGAGCGGTTGCCAAAAACGATTCAGGGATTGGAGTCTTGCGGTTTTCAAAAGTTTTTTGAATGGCCTTGCGAAGCAATTTCTTGTCTTTGATTCTTTCAAAAATGAGCTGCATATCGTAGATGTCTTTTGATCGAGAATTATTGCTGCCACGAGAAAACAAGGCTTCCATTTTTTCGGCGAAGATAAACTCAAATGGATAGACCGACCACGTGACTTGCAGCTTTAGCAAGTTTGTTGAGGTCCAGTTGAATTGTTTCGGGAGAAGTCGCCTTTCTCATTCCATTGCCTCTAAGTACGGGAGTATACGATGAACGACTCCGATTTTTTTGCCAAATCCAAAACTTTAGAAGACGTCGTTAGTTTTTTTCTGACGGCTTCTCGCAGCACTTCAATAGGGACGGTGCTGCCGATCATATTTTTATAGCAGAATGATTCAACGAGAGTGCGTTCAATGGACGTGATCGCGTAACCATCTTTTTTTTCTATCCCGATGTTCCATTGCGGATCGCTTTGGCGCAAAACCTTAAGACTTGAAATTTGAGTTCGTTTTTTTGCTGGCACTGTGATCCACGTCTTGCGTGGAATAACGTCGGTAAGTCCATACACTGAAAGTGCGGAAACCAAACAAATTGCCGAAGGCTGGCCCACAACAAGAGTTGCCACTTTAAATTGATTTACTTCATCATATTCAAGGCTCGTAGGCATATAGACGCCTTTAGCGACTGTGTAGCACTTTCCGGCGGCGACATGTATTTGTATCAGCAAAAGCAGACTTTTATTTATCGATAAGGCTTTGGCGACGTACGAGGTCCTCGACAGCCAATGAAACTGTTAGCGGCGACAAATCTTTCATGCATTTATGAAAATTCCAACATGAAGGAAAATCCCCATCGTCTTTGTAGCAGGGGCGACAGATTAATGGATCGATAAAAAGGCGCGAAGAGCTTGGTTTTAACAGACCCCATGAAATTGGGCTTGTTGGTCCATAAATTCCGACCGAAGCAATATCCATCATGTCTGCGATATGCAAGGGGCCTGAGTCTGGTCCAACAAAAATTGAGCACGTAGAAATCTCGGCAGCTAGCGACACCAGGTCTGTTTTTCCGACTAGATTATGGACGCGGCTCTTGAGGTGATGAGGAATCATCTCCAAAATTTGAAGAGCCTCACCGATCTCATCGGGCGCACCGATTATTTTGATTTCATGATTCGTTTTTTCTAGCAGGAGTGGAAGGAGCTGGCCAAAGTAAGGCCATTTTTTCAAAACAAACTCATGAGCCACGTTCTTGCCACCACCAATGTGAAGGCCTATGAAGCGGGGAGTTTGTCCTTTCTGTCTAAGGTATCCGAGCTCAGCCTGCCAATATAACGAGAGCTCGATTTTTGAATCGCGGCGATGAATGCCAGCTTCAAGGACCCGTTTAATATTTAAGCTCTCATGGCGCACGAGTGGTGGACATGAAACAAATTGAACGCCGGCCATGTTAAAGTCATTTTTAGAGCGAGAAACCATTGAGATAGGCCCTTTGCCATAAAGAGCAGCAAGATAGCCTATGGACCTATGAAGCAAAAAAATGTGGTCAAATTTTTGATTTAATCGACTACGGAATTTGCTTACAGCTTTCGCTTTGTCGAAGCTCGAGCCATTGAAAAGGTCTTTTTCATTAAGTGTATAGACATTTGTGATTTCTGGATGTCCCCGCAGAAGAGGAGCGAATGACTCCGAGGTGAGCCAATCAATTTTGCAACCTGGAAAGTGCTGCCTCAGGTAGGAAACTGCGGGGAGTGCAAAAAAGAGATCACCCAAGGCTCCGATTTTGACGATGAGAAAGCGGAGCTGTGGTTGTTGAGTCATTGCGCTTTCAACCTAAAATCGAGGTGCGGTGACATAGTTGGCAAACGGAGGGGCTTGTTCATCTTTAGGGCTGAGAATGGGCTTGGTGATTGGCCATTTAATGGCCAGTTCCGGATCAGCCCAGTGCAAACTACCTTCGCCCTTGGCGTTGTAATACTGATCCACTTTATAGTAAGCCACGGTTTGATCCTCAAGTGCGCAAAAGCCGTGGGCAAATCCCGGCGGCACCCAAAACCATTGCGGGTTTTTGCTCTCCAGAGTTACGGAAAGAGATTGCCCAAAGGTAGGTGAGTCTTTTCGAATATCGACAATGACGTCAAAGAGGGAGCCTTGCATACAAGTCACAAGTTTGCCTTGTGGGCGATCAAACTGAAAATGCAGACCGCGAAGCACATTTTGTTGGGATAAAGAAAAGTTATCTTGAATGAAGTTGATGTCGAGGCCGGCTTCTTTAAAAGAATCTTGGCGGTAACGCTCAACAAAAAATCCTCGCTCATCCGCAAACTTTTTAAGAGTCAGAAGTTTTGGCCCCATAATCGAAAAATCATGGATTTGCATAAATCTCCTTTAAGCAGGACTGGAGCGAGAATTTCCAGTCAGGGACTTTTTGACCAAAGACCCGCTCGAATTTAGTCGTGTCCAGGCGGGAATTGGCAGGTCGCTTGGCTGCAGTTGGAAAATCCACTGTTCGAATTTCGACGACACGTTTATTCGAAAGCCCGTCGTCCCACTTTTGCGCCTGAAACAAAATTTCAGCGGCAAAAGAACTCCACGAACACCAGGGGCGTCCCTGGTAATGGTAAGCCCCCCAGTTTTGGAACTGGGACAGCTGAGGCAAAAAGCTTAGTACAGATTGAGCAATGTCATCTGCGGAGGTCGGGCCTCCGATTTGGTCGCTGACAATTCGGAGTTCGTCATGGTTTTGAGCAAGACGCAAAATCGTTTTAACAAAGTTGCTTCCCGTCGAGGAGTAAACCCAAGACACGCGCAAAATGAGAATTTTTGCATTGAGGCTAAGAAGTGCTCGATCCGCTTCGGCTTTGGTGGCCCCGTACCAATTGACCGGAGCGAACGGAGACTCTTCTTTGTAGGGTGTTTCGCCTTTACCATCAAAAACGTAGTCTGATGAAAAGTGGATGAAAGGTGTTTCGTTTTTTTTGCACCAATCGCCGATCTGAATGGGCGTGATTGCATTCAGTTGGCGGCAAAGATCGCGCTCGGTCTCCGCACGGTCAACAGCGGTGTAAGCGGCAGCATTAATCACGAGCCGAGGGCGAACTCGATCAAGGACGGTCAGGCATTGTTGCGGATTGGAAAAGTCAGCGTCTTGGCGGCCTACGAACATAACGTCGTGAGGTGCTAGATGAGTCTTCAATGCTTGTGCTACTTGTCCGGAGCGACCAAAGACAAGAATCATTTCTTTTCCTGGAGGTGATACTTCAGAAGTTGTCGAAGATAGTTGCCATAGGTACTTGCAGGGTAGGCTTCGGCTAATTTTGCAAACTGGTCACGAGTGATAAAGCCTTTTGCATGCGCAATTTCTTCCAGGCAGGCGATTTTTAACCCCTGGCGTTGCTCAATGGTTTGAACAAATTGGGCCGAATCCAGAAGGGATTCATGAGTCCCGGTATCAAGCCACGCCACCCCGCGTCCAAAAACCTCTACGTTGAGTTGATTTTGCTCGAGATAAATCCGATTCAAATCCGAGATCTCAATTTCGCCGCGTTTGGATGGCTTTAGGGATTTTGAATGGGTGACCACATTCTTGTCATAAAAGTAAAGACCAGTCACCGCCCAGTTCGACTTCGGAGCGAGAGGCTTTTCTTCGATTGAGATTGCCCTTCCCTGACTGTCAAACTCGATGACTCCATACCTTTGTGGATCTGGGACATGGTAGGCAAAAACGGTAGCCCCAGTCGGGCGAGCCGCCGCTTTGGACACTAATTGGGGGACATCATGACCAAAGAAAATGTTATCACCAAGGATGAGCGAGCAAGCTGAGTCGCCGATGAACTTTTCGCCAATTAAAAATGCTTGAGCAATGCCTTCGGGCTTGGGTTGCTCGGCATACTGAATGTTAAGTCCGAGTGTCGAGCCATCACCCAGTAAATCCTCAATCATGGGCAGATCGCGGGGTGTACTGATGATGAGAAACTCCCTCATCCCTCCGAGCATCATAACCGAGAGTGGATAGTAAATCGTCGGTTTATCGTAGACTGGTAGGAGTTGTTTGCTGATGGATTTTGTCGCGGGATAGAGCCGTGTTCCGCTCCCGCCAGCGAGGAGAATTGATTTCATAACTTTGCTTGTACCATGGCCCTTTCGGCGCCGAAAGAGCGGAATTTTGAAAAAGCCATCTGTCGCGCCGAGCAAACCGGGTTTCAGAGACAAATTGTCTGGACTAACAAGAGTGTAAAAACCTAAATTTCGGGGACTAAAATGAGGAGACATCAGTCGTGAAAGTCGTGATTCTTGCCGGCGGTCTAGGTACCCGATTGAGTGAGGAAACTTCAATCAAACCCAAGCCCATGGTTGAAATTGGTGGATTCCCCATGCTTTGGCATATCATGAAAATATACTCGGCCCATGGCTTTAACGATTTTGTCGTTTGCCTCGGATATCGCGGCTACCAAGTGAAAGAGTATTTTTCGAACTACTTTCTACACAACTCGAATGTGACCTTCGATTTAAAAAATAATAAAATGGAAGTGCATTCGCATAAGGGTGACCCTTGGTGCGTGACCCTTGTGGATACTGGCGATAACACGATGACTGGTGGCCGGGTGAAGCGGATCGCGAGCTACATCGATACTGAAGACTTTTGCCTGACTTATGGTGATGGGGTTGGAAACGTCGATATCTCGAAGCTGGTCGAATTTCACAAAGCTCATGGTAAGCAAGCGACCGTCACTGCGGTGCTGCCACCTGGGCGATTCGGTGCGCTTGATCTGTCCGGCTCTCAAGTTGATGGCTTCGTTGAAAAACCGGTCGGCGATGGCGGGTGGATCAACGGTGGATTTTTTGTCTTGAATAAAAAAGTTTGTGAGCTCATTGAAGATGACCAAACGGTCTGGGAGCAAGGTCCCTTAAGAAGTTTGGCTGAATCCAAGCAATTGATGGCATTCAAGCACGAAGGCTTTTGGCAGCCCATGGATACGTTGCGCGAGAAAAACTATTTAGATCAACTCTGGAATTCGAGCAAAGCACCTTGGAAGATTTGGTGAGCATGAGTTTCTGGAGGGACAAAAAGGTATTTCTGACAGGGCATACCGGCTTTAAAGGTGCATGGTTAGCCAAAATGCTTCTTCACCAGGGGGCAAGAGTTTTTGGCTATTCTCTTTATCCTGCCACAGAGCCGAGTCTGTACGCTTCGAGTCCTATTTTAAGATCAATTCCACAGGTTATTGGTGACATTCGCTCCTCGCTTGAACTTCATCAGGCCTGCCGTAGTTTTGAGCCCGACATTGTTTTGCATTTAGCGGCACAAGCCTTAGTTCGAGACTCCTATGCAAATCCAACCGAAACCTTTGAAACAAATGTGATGGGGACGCTGCATCTTTTCGAAGCTGTTCGTAAAACTAAATCGGTAAAAAGTCTCGTCAATGTGACTTCAGATAAGTGCTACGAAAATCGCGAGTGGCTTTGGGGTTACCGAGAGAATGAACCCATGGGTGGTAAGGATCCTTACAGTGCTTCGAAGGGCTGCTCTGAACTTCTGACGCAATCTTATCGCGCCAGCTTTTTTTCCGAGGCCAACTCCGCCAGACTTTCTTCCGCACGCGCTGGAAACGTTTTTGGTGGAGGAGACTGGGCCAAGGATCGATTGATTCCGGACCTGATTCGCGCGTGGGGTCATGGCCAGCCAGCACAGATTCGTCATCCTGCCGCCCTTAGGCCCTGGCAGCATGTTCTCGAGCCCGTTTTTGGGTACTCCATGCTCGCGAAAGCGAATTTCGAAAAAGCGGGTTTCGACTCTGGTTGGAATTTTGGTCCAAACGAAATGGACGCTCAAAATGTTGGCTCCGTGGTTGAAGCAATGGCAAAGCTCTGGGGAGAGACTGCACAAGTTCAGATTGAGCCCGCTGCAAGTAATCTAAAAGAAGCCCATCTGCTTCGCCTTGATAGCTCAAAAGCAAAATCAGAGCTCGGCTGGGTCCCAGTGCTTGGTCTGAGCCAGGGCCTCAAGTGGACCGTTCAATGGTACAAAAATTATAACTCGAAACCGTCATCAGCCGATCAAATGGTCGATGAGCAAATCGAAACTTATCTTCAGCGACAGAAGGAATCTGGGAATGGCTCATTGCAGGTATTGTAAATCTGAATTATCCGAGAGCTTTGTTGATCTTGGGGTTTCGCCAGTTTCAAACGCTTTTCTTGATGAAACCACCCGGTGGAAGCCCGAAGTTTTTTATCCATTGGCAACTTTTGTCTGTTCAAGTTGTTATCTCGTTCAAGCCTTAGATATTGAATCCGCAGAGCACCACTTCAACGATAACTACATCTACTTCTCTTCATTCTCCGAAGAGTGGGTCGCGCATGCCAAACGTTTTGCCGATGCCATGGTGGACAGCCGTCGTTTAGATTCAAAGAGTCAAGTGGTTGAAATCGCCAGCAACGATGGTTATCTTTTGCAACATTTTGCGAAATCCCAAATTCCCGTCTTGGGAGTTGAGCCGTCTGCCAATGTGGCCCGCGTCGCTGAAGAAAAAGGAATTCCGAGCTTAGTTCGTTTTTTTAGTCAGGACACGGCCCGGTTCTTGGTCGACCAGGGCAAGGCCGCCGATTTGATCGTCGCAAACAATGTTCTTGCGCACGTTCCAGATATTGGTGATTTCGTGATGGGCTTCAAGACATTGCTAAAGCCAGAAGGGGCCGTCTCGATTGAGTTCCCGTGGCTACTTAATTTAATCGAAAAGCGTCAGTTCGATACTATCTACCACGAGCACTACTCTTACCTTTCTTTGATTTTTCTTAAAAAAATTGTCGCAAAATCTGGGCTCGAAATATTTCACGTCGAAGAACATCCAACGCATGGTGGGTCACTACGAGTATTTTTAAAGCACGCGGGACAAGCCTCAGATCCAGTTCGTGGGACAGTCGCCGAGTTTGTTGATCGAGAAATCCGTGCAGGTCTTGATAAGATCCAAACCTACCGTAAATTTACGAGCCAGGTCGCGAAGGTGAAGTTCGACCTTCTGGAATTTTTAATCCAGGCAAAGCGAGAAGGTAAAACAGTTGTTGGCTACGGAGCTCCCGCCAAAGGTAATACGCTCTTAAATTTTTGTGGAGTTGGTCGAGAGTTTTTGGATTTCACTGTTGATCGTAGTCCCCATAAGCAAGGCAAGCTCCTGCCCGGGTCTCGCATTCCAGTTTTTGCGGTCGAAAAAATTGCCGAAACCAAACCGGATTATATTCTCATTTTACCTTGGAATCTTAAGAATGAAATTATGGGCCAACTCAAAGAGGCGCGCTTGTGGGGGGCTCGGTTTGTCGTTCCGATACCTCACCTTGAGGTCCTCGATTGAAGTTTGAAGAGCTGCCATTAAAAGGCGCCTTTGTTGTATCGCTGGAGCCAAGATCGGACGAGCGGGGGTCATTTGCGCGGACATTTTGCGTTGATGAGTTTTCCCGAATGGGCCTCGAGGCCGAATTTCCTCAGCACAGTCTTTCTGTTAATCTTAAGTCCGGAACCTTTCGCGGAATGCACTTTCAAAAAGACCCGCGTGCGGAGGTCAAGCTCGTCCGTTGCCTGCGCGGCCGGGCCTGGGATATCTTATTGGATTTGCGCAAGGGAAGTCCTACTTTTAAACAATGGCAAACGGTTGAACTTTCTGCAGAGAACAGGCGAGCCGTGTATATTCCAAAAGGTTTTGCCCACGGCTTTTTAACTCTCGAAGATAACACCGAGCTTTCTTATCTCATTAGCGAACGTTACCATCCCGACTTAGCCGCGGGAGTAAGGTGGAACGATCCCAGCTTTTCTATTCGTCTTCCTGAAAATCCAAAAGTAATTTCGCCGAAAGATCTTGAGTATCCCGACTATGAGTAATGTGCGTCTTCTGATCACCGGGGCGAGCGGGTTTTTAGGAAAAACTGTTTTGCGAACTGCGGCTTCGCAAGGAGTAACTGTCCTTGGCGTGGGCCGACGGAAGCTCCCGGATTTTCAAGGTCTCTATCAAGCGATGGATCTCGAAAACTCCGAGGCGCGGCAAAAGTTGCTCCAAGATTTTTTACCGACTCATGTCTTACATCTTGCCTGGTTTGTGGAGCACGGTGATTTCTGGGAGAGTTCCTCCAACATCGATTCAATGCAAATGTCTCTCGGTTTTTTTGAGGAATTCGCGACAACTAAAGGCGTGCGTTTTATTGGGGTTGGAACCTGTGCCGAGTATGACTGGTGTCAGCCTGGCCCGTTTTCGGAAACTGCAGCTCTCAAGCCCGATTCACTGTATGGACTGACCAAAAAGGCTCTCTTCGAAATCTTGTCTCACCGAGCAATTCGTCAGAGTGTATCCTTTGCCTGGGCACGAATATTTTATCCATTTGGTCCAGGTGAATCCCCCAAAAAATTGATTCCTTTGCTGATCAAGCACGCTCAAGCAGGCCAGCCTTTGCGCCTGGGTCCAGGTACTCAGAAAAAAGATTTTATATATGTTGAGGATGCAGCCACAGCGCTTTTGGCTCTCGTTCAAAGTGATGTTAAAGGTGCGATAAATGTCGGTACAGGCCGAGGTACAAGCATTCGTGAAATCTCGGCGGTTGTTGATGAACTTTGCAGTGTGAATGGACTTTGGCAGTGGGGCGCGCAGGGCGCGGGGCGAGCCGAGCCCGATTTCCTCGTGGCAGAGACTCAGCGTCTGCGAGAAGAGGTTATGTGGGTGCCTCGATACGACCTTAAGCAGTCCCTTGCCGCGTACCTTCAGCAGGGTGGAGACTAATGGCGATTCGTTTTTCAGTGTTACTTCCGACTCGGAACCGTCTGGATTTGCTAAAATTCGCGATTGAATCAGTCTTGCGACAAGACTATGAAAACTGGGAGATCATCGTCTCTGACAATGATTCAACAGAGAACATCAAAGATTATATCGCTTCACTCAACGACCCACGTGTGCGCTACTTTCGAACGGCTTCTTTTCTTCCAGTAACAGAAAATTGGAACAATGCTCTTCGGCAAGCAGTGGGTGATTACGTCATCATGCTGGGTGACGACGACTGTCTAATGCCAAGATATTTCTCAAGCCTTGCTCCTAAAATCGAAAAGGCTGGCGAGCCCGATTTTGTCTACACAAGCGCCTACCTGTTTGCGTACCCCGGAGTAATGCCCGGAGTCCCCGAGGGGTTTCTACTTTCATATTCGAGCAAGCCCATTTTCCAACATTCTAATCGCGAGCATCTTTTGGAGATTGCCGAGGCTCGTGAGCTGGCTCGGCGCTCGCTCGATTTTAGAATGGGTTTTGACTACAATATGCAGTTTCCGCTTGTTAAGCGGTCCTTCATTCAAGAGCTTGCACCGCAAGGCGAATTCTATCAGTCTCCTTATCCAGATTATTACGCTTCAAATGTTTTAATGCTCAAAGCGCGAAAGATCTTGGTGGACCCTCGTCCGTTAGTGACGATTGGAATTAGTCCTAAGTCTTTCGGATTTTTCTACTTTAATAATGCAGAAGCTCAAGGAAATGAGTTTTTAAAAAACCTGGCAGATAAAGACATTGCGGAGCGGATTGCGCCACATGTGCTACCAGGTACGAATATGAACACCTCGTGGCTCGCGTCCATGGAAACCATTCAAAAAAACTATGGGACAACGGAATCTCTGCAGGTCAATTATTCGCGCTACCGAATGCTCCAAATTTGTTCAGTTTTGGCGACAGCCTTCGCTGGGGCAGAGGGGTACAAAGATGGATTGAGAATGCTCAAGCCTCAACTCAAGAAGAAAGAAATGATCACCCTCTATCTTCCACTTTTGGCAATTGCGTTTCTTGTTCGTAATTTTTCGGGTCGATTTAGGCCCCGGTTTGCAAGCAAACTGATGACATTGACTGGATCACACCCGAGATTTGCTCCGCCTATGTTGAAGGGCGAATACAAGTCTATCCTTAACGTTTACAAGGACGCCGAAAATAAAGGGAGAGCGCTTGTCGAACCCTGAACTATCGAAAGTCCGAGCTGGCATTCTTGCGCATTTTGATCGACACGATGTGGTCGATCCCTATGTTTTTTTCTTTGCTCGCGAACTCAAGAAAGTTTGTAACGACTTAATTTTCGTTTCGACTTCCAAAATCTCGCCCGAACAACGCGCACAGCTTGAACAATTCTGCACTAAAGTCGTTGAACGTCCGGATGAAGGATACGATTTCATGAGTTGGAGCATTGCCATCCGCTCACTAGAGCTTGAGAAGTATGACGAATTAGTTATTTGCAATGACAGTTGTTACGGGCCCATGTGGCCCCTGCAAGAATATTTCGATAAAATGGCAGATGTCGATTGTGACTTTTGGGGCTTTACAGAAGGCACTTTGGGGCACAGGCATCTTCAGCCTTATTTCGCCGTTTTCAGAAAGCCACTGCTACAATCGGATGCCTTTAAAGAGTTTTGGTTTTCAATCAAAGTGCTGCATCGCAAATGGGATATTATAAGAAGTTATGAAGTCCGAATGACTCCATTTTTTGAATCGCATGGATTTAAATCAGCAACCTATTTTAAAGTAGGCTTTGGAACAATGGACAAAGTCATTGTTCTTTATTATGTGCGCCTTGGAATCATGATGGTGTCGATGGTGATTTTTCTTCCATTCACATTTT
>JBKCUU010000030.1:0-7888 GCA_046318155.1 Bdellovibrio sp.
TGCGCCCAAAGCTTATTTGCTGAACGGCATCGAAGAGACAAATATGGCGACAAAGCCGATTCAAGTTTTGAACAGCAGCACAGCTCTTGGCGCAGACACGGGCCGCAAATGGGATTGCTTTTCACTCGCCATTGTTCGTCACCATGATCGAATCGACTATGCAACAGGGCGTCCGATGGTTCAGTGCCGCAATCCAATGGATGGTACTTTGCAAAATCAGTATACCGGCTCGTGTGACGCGAAAACAGCCGCCGGTACTTTGATTCGCGGTGTGCGCCGGATTTGCCCGGTTCAGTCGATCACCAGTTTAAATGCGGTCAGCAGCCTCACCACTCCAGCCCAACAACTCAATATGCTTCGCCTCACGATGGCCAGACGCGTGCTTCCTGCCGAGTATTGGGAAATCAACACGGACTCAAATTATCTCTGCGCCGTTCCGACAGAAAAAGCGACGGCTAAGGGACAATGTTACTCGTCAGGTGATGAAGATCAGAGCAAATACATTCAGTACGATCTGAACCAAGCGGGTCAAAAACCTTGCGGCCCTACCGGCGGCGGCAACGAGTGCCCGTCCTACGTTTCGATTTGCTATCGAACGATGTAACCACAATCTGACCGGTGATTTTTCTTTACAACGGAAGCCCGAGGTTTTGGAATGGTCTTGACGAGGTGACCATGGCGCGGCTTCTTTTATTTTCGACATCTGTAGTTTTAACGATGGTCCTGATGAATTCGGCACGCGCGGCTTACGTTGGTGCCGTCTCTTCGGCGACGGCAGAGTCAGGCCGAGCCTCTGTGGAAGCAACGGACGCTCCCTATTTAAATCCAGCCAGCTTGGCTTTCCTCAAAGGTTATCTTTTCTCGGCAGGCTACTCGACAGCGTCAGATAAAAAATCTGAACGGGCCCGGGACTTTGCTTTGGCGCTGACCGATAGCATGAAAGAAACCGTTGTTCCCACAGCGCTCTCGTTTGCGCAGTCAAAAGCGGATTTTACTTCGGAAGAGCAAGTGGCCAGGGATTTCAAACTGAGCTTCGGCAACTTTTTTATGCCAGGGCTCGCTATCGGTTTTGGTCTTCGCTACAAGGATGATCAGCTTCCGCAAGATCGGTACAATCAGATCAATGGCGACATCGGTGGGCTCTACTCGATCAATGAAAACTTAGGTTTTGCCGCCGTTCTTGAAAATGTCATGGGCGCCAATGGCAATGTTCCCGAGGATCTTCGCCTGCGTCCCCGCACGTCGGTCGGCGCGGCGTCGATTTACCGTCGGTTCTTGCGCCTGCGCTTGGACGCGATTTCGGCGACCAACAACAGCTGGGACCGACCGATCTTGGCCGGTGGACTTGAGACTTACATGAACAAGTGGATGATATTCCGTTTAGGGGCGCAAAGACGAAATGAGGAGAACGCCAACGTCTATTCTATGGGTTTTGGCTTCTCGGGGCCTCGTTTTGGCATACATTACGCCTATTTAACCAGTCCCCAGCAGGAATCTTTCACCCGACATACGGTTGACTTGGCGTTCCCGATTTGGTAACCCCTCTTTTCACTTTGTTCCTTGGGGAGTTACACATGGCATCAAAAACCAAAGCTACTGAAATGAAGCGCACTCGTCGCAACGCCCGCATGGGAGCGAAACGAAAAGCGAAAAATCGCAATCAGGGCACGACAAAGTCACAAGCGGACTTGTTCGGCGATACGAAAAAGAAATAATTGGTTTTGAGTCGGGGTTCCTAAAGCTTAGGAATTCCCAACCACTCTCCAAATTCGATTCGAAATGGTCCCTGACGGCGATCATTAATCTGAATTCCTAATTGCTTCACGCGCCTCAAAGACAATTCCGGCAAGGTCGGGTCGACGCGACCTCGAGAGATCGGCTTAAAGTCAGACAACTTGAGCACGATCATCATCTCGACATCTTTTTGAGTTTTAAATGAGGATTGGTAGCTGTAGTCCTTGCCTGAGGTGACAGAGGCCTCATCTTTGATCAAAATTTTGTATTCTCGGCCATCGCCCCGCACGCTGATTCGCAGATTCTCGATTTCTGAAAGATCCATGTCTTGAGTCAGGCGGTACGAAGAAAAACCGACCCCTTGATTAAGGTTCAGGTCTCCATAAAACGTGGCGCGGGCCCGAGTCCAATCCACCGACATAAATGCCGTCGAACCGTTTTTTCCAAAACGGAGTTGGTCGGTTAACGGAGACCAAAAAGAGTCTTGCGAAGCATCTGAAAATTGAATGATTTTTTGAACTCCGTCTCCGGTGTCGGCTGCCGCGCTCAAACCAAGCAAATAAAACAAGACCAGAGATCCAAAAAAACTTTTCATGATAAACTCCTTGAGCGAAAAGATTCGAGCATTTTTTCTAATAGTTTTGAGCTGACGCGTGCTGCATGTACGGACATCAGCAAATCTTTTTTAGGAAACAGAGGATGTGCGTAATCAAGGACGCAAAGGTGATCAAATGAGACGAGAGATTTAAAAATGTCAGGTAAAAAAACAATTTGGTCGGTGTTCTTTGCAATTTGCAAAGCCATGAGTGCCGTCTGTGCCTGAAAACCTTTTTGTCTTTTTGACCAAGGCTCCGGAAAAAAATCATTATTAAAGGCAACCTCGCGGCCATTCCAGGCAGACGAAACAACAAACGGATATCTCAGTAGCTCTTGCATGCTGACGTCTTTAACTTTAGTCAAAGGGTGATTCTTTCTTAGGTGAAGACCCCATTGAACATCTTTGATGAGAGCGCGGGTTTCCCAAGAAGCGGGAAGATCGTAGGTTTCGAAGTGGATAATTGAGTCCAAAAGACCCAGGACCGTCAGCTGCACAGTCTCGGCTGGCGAGAGATCCAGAAAACAAAAACTTGCTGACTTGACAAGTTCCGCGTTCGACGAAAAATTTTGAGTCGCCAAGAGATTAAGGTAACCGCGGCCGCCGACAGTGTGGCTCACCCGCTGGCTCAAAACCTTCAAATCACTCGCACCAAACAAACCCTCAGCTTTCACTAAAAGAGTTTCTGCAATCCCCGCACAGGCCAGCCCATTTTCTGTAATGGTGTAGCCCCTCGACGAAGTTTTAATCAAATTAACTTCGAGAAGCGTCTCGAGATGACGAATTTCGCGCGAAATATTAGAGACGCTCAGGCCCAGTTCGCCGCAGACGGACCTGAGCGAGGTGTGCTTCTTAAGTTCTTTAAGAAGGATAAGATGCTGAAAATTAAGTAAACTTAAGTTTTTCACGTCGGCCGTTGGATACCTTGGCGCAGACATCGGCGACAACCTCAAAAATGCAACACCGTTTGAAATCTTGAGGCTACCTCTTGCAATCGGGAACCTTTAGTTTCTTTTTCAAGCAATAGCCTCTGAAGGCTGGCACTAACAAATCTGCAACAAAGCAGAAAAACAAAGGAGATTGATATGAAGAATTTACTTAAAAGCGCGGTGATTGCACTGGTGATGGTTCACTCAACTGCTTTTGCTAAGTCTGATTGTGGAAATAGCCAACGACCAAGCCAGGATATCGTTGATACTGCCGTGAGCGCAGGGAAATTCAAGACGCTTGCTGCAGCCTTGGGTGCAGCCGGATTGGTTGAAACTTTGAAAAGTGAAGGACCTTTTACGGTATTTGCCCCGACCGATGCCGCTTTCGCAAAATTACCAGCAGGCACAGTCGAAGCCTTGCTCGGTGACATTCCAACCTTAACAAAAATCCTGACTTACCATGTTGTTGGCGGAGCCCTTTCGGTCACTGACTTGGCTAGCATAAAGATGGTCAGGACGGTCAACGGTCAAGTCGTTGAAATTCGAATGGATCAAGGCAGATTGTTTATCAATGGATCTCAGGTTGTCGCAAAACCAGTCAAAGCTACAAATGGGATTATTTATGTGATCGACGCCGTACTCTTGCCCTAATGAGTCAAGGAGTGAACGGAAATCCTGGGAGGATCTCCGTTCACTCTATTTTTGGCTGACTTTTCGAAGGGTGCCGCCGATTGCTTTTGGCTCACCCTTTAGATCCCATTGAAAAGGGATTTCAACCCATCCCTCTTGTCCTGGATAAAACTTCCAAGTGCGAATCGCTTTTAGAGTTTTGAGATCCAAACTTCTGTGACCTGAACTTTGTATGAGTTTGAAGTCAGCAGGTTGCCCACCACTTGTGATAAACGCGTAAAAAACGACCACGCCATTTCGTCCGCTCAAACGGTCGTCAGGATCGTACTGAGGTTTCTCGTTTCCTGGCATTTGCTTGAGATCTTCAAGAGGTCGTACGGACGAGGCTTGCGCGGTGCTGACGCCGCCGCCTTTTGAGCCTTGCAGGTCCCCTTGCTTGGCAAGCGCAGCCGCGGCTCGTTGGTTCTCTTCGGCTTTGTGAGCGGCGGCCTGATCGGCAGCGGCAGCAGCGGCTTGATCTGCGGCGCGAGCCTCGGCCGCCGCTTGAGCCGCGGCTGCTTGGGCGGCCTGATAGCGAACTTCGGCCTCATGAATTTGCTTTTGATGAGCGAGTGCTTTTTGTTTTTGTTCGGCAGCTGCGGCCAAAGTAGCGGCTTGCTTTGCCTCTTCTTGTGATTTTTTTCGGGCTTCTTGAACGCGCTCGAATTCGGCTTTGCTTTGAGCCTGGCGAAGGGCGGCCATTTTGGCCGCACTTTGCGCGCGGTCTTGTTCATCAAGTTTAGCTCTTTCAGCGATCACATCAGACTCTTCGATGAACGCATCCGCCTCGAGGGCCGCAGCTTCGGCTGCTTGAGCCAGAGCTTCAGACTCATCATTCTCGGCCAACTCATCGCTATCAGCGAGTTCATGAGCTTCAGCTTGGGGATGTGGAGCCACCGCAACGGCCGTCTCTGCAAAACTTTGTTGAGCCGCTAAAGAGCTCGCAGGGCTCGCTATTTTTGCCGGCAAGGTTGTGGCCACCGCTTTGGCAGGGACCGTCGGTTCTTTTGCTGTTTCTTGCCGGGTCTCGGGCGCAATTTCGGGGCCTTGAGCTTCTTCAGGCAAAATTGTTTCGACGGGGATGGTACTGACAACAGGTGAGGACTCCTCTTGAATTTGGATCTCGATGACCTCGGCCCTTGGAATTTGAACCTGCATCGACAAGACCGCAACGATGAGTCCGGAGTGCAAGAGACTGGAGCTCAGAATTGCAAAAGTTGTGGCTCTTGATTTTTGTTCTGTCGACATAGGGCCTCCTGCGCCCTCAAAAGAACTACAATTTTCGGGCCGTCAGGCATTGCTCGGGAGCCCCGAAAAGGTGTTAAGTATTAATGACTTAGGATCAGCTTGCGCCTCAAATTTTTGGGGAAGTCTGTCATTTCTACAAGGCTGTGCAGTGTTTGGGCGCACAAATGACGACAGTTAGATTTGGGATCCAGATTTGGGATCCAGACCGGGGAGTCAGATTTAGGACTCTGAAAAGACAAGGCCCTCGGGCACTTCGTTGTTGCGCATGGCCTGCGAAAGACGCTGGTGCTCGGGATGTCCAACGAGACGCAGGGCCTCAGCTAATGGCATTGGATCTGGATTCGCCAAAAGCTCGCGCTTGGTTTCAAGCACTCGTTCGTGAACAGCATCGATGTAAGACCAATCCAAAGTTTTATCTTTGAGCGCCTTTTCAACACCCGCAAAAGCTTTGGGCGGCGAGGTCGGCTCATTACAGTACAGCAAAATATCGGCGCCCGCTTGCAGCGAGCGGACGGGTACTTTCTCGGCATCATAATGTTTGGACAAAGCTTCCATGTCCAGGTCGTCGGTGATGATCAGCCCTTTGTAGCGCATGTCTTGGCGAGCAATTTTTTTGAGAAAGATTTCTGAGAGAGTCACGGGCCATTCGGGGTCAACATTGGGAAACGAAATGTGTCCCGTCATCACCATGGGCACGCGAGCACGAAATGATTTTGCAAAAGGTTTGAGTTCAACGCTCTGAAGCCTGGCGAGATCCGCCTCTTCAACTGGCAAGTCATAATGGCTGTCGATCAAAGTGTGTCCATGACCGGGAAAGTGTTTTGCGCAAGGAACAACGCCGGCTTTCATATAGCCGCGAACCAAAGCCGTGGCGTGTTTGGCGACCATCTCGGGGTCGGTGCTAATCGCGCGATCACCGATCACGGTATTCAGTGGGTTCGTAAAGGTGTCAACGCAAGGAGCAAAGTCTAAGTTGAGACCAACGGCTCGAAGCTCGGCCCCCATCGACTGCGCAAAATGAAAAGAGAGGGTTGGAGAGTCAATGTCGCCCAAGTGCTTAAGTGGAGGCCAAAGCGTAAAGGGTGCTTTGAGGCGTGCAACCCGCCCGCCCTCCATGTCGATGGCGATAAAAAGTGGAGCTTTGTCTGGCATGTCGTGACGAAGAGCCTGAAGCTCCGTACACAAGGCATGAACTTGTTCGGGAGAAGATACGTTTCGTGAGAACAGAACGACGCCGCCGATATTATTTTCGATGATAAACTTGCGTTCGTCTTTGGTCAGGCTAGGACCCGAAATTCCGATAAAGAAAAGCTGCCCGAGCTTACTTCGCATCTGGCTTGTCCTCCGCCGCCGGCTCGCCGCCTTTTAAATGCAGGCCTTGCCCGGGGGCAACGCCCTGCTGCTTGGTTGCGTCTGGTGCATTCGAGATCGGTGCGAACTTGGGTTTGCCGGCATGATTGGCTTTAGAAACTTCATTTTTTTGGCCCGTCGGTACATCTCCGAACAATTTTTTAATCAAGGAGGTCGGAACTTGCATGTTGGCAGTGGCAAGCGACGGCTGGGCCACAAGTTCAGTTGTAATGCCTTGAACTGGGGCGCGCACCATGAGGATTTCGCCCTTGTCGTTGACATACGAAATAAACTGAGTCGAGCGAAACTCATTGATGATTTTAAACACTTTAAAGCCGTTGAGCTCCTCTTGATTTTTGATTGCAGCAACACCCTTAACGATGGCGGCCTCTTCTTCAGCGATCGATTGGTAATCGTATTTGGCGTCAGGTTTTAAGCCTTGGGGACTTTTGAGCATGACGTAAACTAAAAACATGCTCAAAAAACTGCCCTTTGGAATTTCTTTGATGATCTTTTCGTCTTTGCCTCCATCCCTGACGGTGGCGACGATCTTGCCTTTTTCAAATTTGGCATCAATGGTTTTAGCCTGAGTTCCAATGAGCGAAGTGTAGGAATAAGAAATGGGTTTCAAGTCATCGGTGGCGTAGGCTTTTAGACTTTCGGTGATTCCGCCGCCCGCCTCATTTGTTTTGACTAAACTTGTTGAAATGAATTGCTTTTTCTTATTGTCGTATTCGTAACGACTGATCGTGTAACCAACGTGAACGCCGCCAGAAAGAATTTTGGAGTAGCCTTCGAATAAAATATCAGCGTGAGCAAGGTTTTGTGAAAAGAGAAGCGAGAAACAAATCAACAGGCGACAGACCATCGTCGGGCTCCTTAAAAGAAATTCGTCATTGCAATCAACCGATCAATCAATGTTGTAATCGACCATCAAGTCTGGCCTGAGTCTTCAAATCTGTCAAAGACATCAAAGTCGAGGTGGCCTCACAGGACTCTTGATAGATTTCTGTGACAGACACAAACTAGGTTTGATGAAGAAAATCACGTCCATTTTTTGGGCCCTGTTTTTAGCACTTTTGCGCGCCCCATTTGGGCGCAGCGAGATGGGCGGCAAGGGCCAGGTCGCCATTTTTGCAGCGCTCATTTTTCAGGTTCTTTTTATTTTCTTTGCGATGGTCGTCAATGTTGGCCTTTTGGTTCATCACAAAATTAATCTGCAAAACTCGGTGGATTTAGCGGCTTATTATGGCGCGATGAAGCAAGCTGAAGTGCTCAATGCGATGGCGCATGTGAATTATCAAATCCGGCAATCTTGGAAGCTCATGGCATACCGTTACCGAGGAATCGGAATGGCTGGTAA
>JBKCUU010000031.1:0-19551 GCA_046318155.1 Bdellovibrio sp.
AAATTTTCATAAGTTTGTTAAAAAAAGAAATCGTCAGAATTTCGAATGAAAATTAAGAAAATTAAAATTCCAATGATTAACCCAATCGATTACTCATTGTTTTCTATAGCTGCCTACATATCAATACGATGCCAATGGCAACGTCTTAAGTAAAACAACCAATTACGTCGGTCGCAAATCTTATAATTACTCCTACAATTCGAAGAATCAACTGACGCGAGTTGAGGTCTTACCGACGACAATGGGCTCACCTGAGAAAATAGTTGAAATGAAATATGACCCACTCGGGCGCAGGGTTGCCAAAATTGTGACTGATCAAATCAACCCGGCGCAGTCCTATGTACGACAATTTGAGTATGACGGCAGTGACATTGTGGGAGAGAAAAACGGCTCGGCGCTGATTGCCTCCTACACGCATTCAACTTTAGCGCCAGATGATGTCCTTGGCGTTTACTATCATTCCTCCGCAGCTGCGGCAGGCGTAGTCGCATCTGGACTCGAGGGAAAACGGTACTACCCTCTGAAAGACTCGTTGGGTTCGACGACAGACCTCACCGACGATACGGGACAGATCGTTCAGAGATACGAATACTCGTCTTTTGGAAAATATTGAGAATCCAAGATGGCGTGGGCACTGACACGACAGCTGCTCCGTAAGCGCGCCATGAATCTTTTTTGCTAAACAGGGTTCTCAGGTGTTAAAATGACGTCGGCCAGGCGTTCAAAATCCTCAATATTTTTCGCCAGCGGTAGTTCACCTTCGTGAGCCTACTTCGCTTGGGCTGGATGTTTTAAGCCTATTGACCCATGACGTAAGCAAACACCAAAGGTGCCACGATGGTGGCATCGGACTCGATGATAAACCGAGGCGTATCCACCTCGAGTTTGCCCCAAGTGATTTTTTCATTGGGAACCGCGCCCGAGTACGAACCGTATGAGGTCGTCGAATCCGAAATTTGGCAGAAATACTTCCAGCATTTGGTGTCGGTGTATTCCAAATCTTGGTGAAGCATCGGCACCACGCAGATCGGAAAATCACCCGCAATGCCGCCGCCGATTTGAAAAAAGCCAATGTCCGCTTTTTTCGACGCAGACATGTACCACTCCGCAAATGAAGTCATGTACTGGATTCCGGACTTCATGGTGCGAACATCTTTGATCGTCCCTTTGATCGTGTGACCGGCAAAGATGTTGCCCGTCGTCGAGTCTTCCCAGCCAGGAACGACCATCGGCAGATTCTTTTCGGCCGCGGCCAAGAGCCACGAATTTTTAGGATCAATTTGGTAATGCTTTTTGAGCGCTCCGCTCAGCAAGATCTTGTAGAAAAATTCGTGGGGTAAGTAAGACTCCCCTTTTTTATCGGCGTCCGTCCAGACATCGATGATCGCGCCCTCGATGCGGCGGATCGCTTCTTCTTCGGGAATGCAGGTATCAGTCACACGGTTGAGGTGACGGTCCAAAAGCTTTTGCTCGTCTTGGGGCGTGAGTTGACGCCAGTCAGGGATGCGAACGTAATGGTCATGCGCGACCAAGTTGTAAACGTCCTCTTCAAGATTGGCACCCGTGCACGAAATCGCATGCACTTTATTTTGACGGATCATCTCCGCAAGTGAAAGCCCCAGCTCGGCCGAACTCATCGCTCCGGCCAAGGACACCAACATCTGGCCACCTTTATCAAGATGCGCGCGGTAAGCAACGGCGGCATCTTTGAGCGCGGCCGAGTTAAAGTGACGGTAGTGGTGATCAATAAACTGAGAAATAGGTCCGGCTTGTGCCATCGGGTCCTCCAAAAAAAATTAAATGTGCCGTTCGCTTGAGATTTGCGCAAGCATTTCGAGACGTTTTTTTTCGCGCGCCTCAAGGTCGACTTTGCGGTGGTGGCGGAGTGTGGCAATCACGAATCCAATCCCAAAAATCAAAACGAGCGCCCCCATCAAAAGAAAAAAGGCAAGAGCCATTAGTTGTTCTCCCTTTCGGTGCGGCGGACTTTGCTGGGATTGACAGGTTCGAGCAGATCGCGGACGACCCACGAAGCCATCGCCAAGCCAAAAGCGCCCGTCACAAAGCTGGCGGTTCCATAAATCGTATTGCGCTTATCACAGGAGTGCAGATCATTTTGACCCTGAGGACAAACGCACTGAAAGCCTTTGCCGCCGTCATAATTCAGCTCAACAGGTTGTAAGGGCTCCTCGGCCGAAAACACCGTGGGGATCCCAAAACTCCCCTTTGCGGGAAAATCGTGCTTCTGCCGCAAAATCTTGCGCATTTGCGCGGCCAAGGGATCGGTGTGTGTTTCGCTCATGTCTTTGAGCTGAACTGACATCGGGTCTAAGCGAGCTGCGGCCCCCGTCGAAGAAATGACTTTGATCCCCAGCTGCCGGCAGGTGGCCAGCAAATGCGCTTTGGCGGTCAAGTTGTCGATACAATCCAAAACGTAGTCAGGTTTGCGCGACAAGATCATCTCGGAGTTTTCTTGATTGTAAAACACTGGAAGATCTTCAACTTGAGACTGGGGATTAATCTTTCGCAGACGCTCACCCATGATGTGGGACTTTTTTTGACCCACAAGACCTTGCAGAGCGTGCAATTGGCGGTTGGCATTGGTGATGCAAATTTCATCAAAATCGACCACGGTCAATTGGCCCACGCCCGACCTCGCCAAACTCTCGGCGGCCCAGGATCCCACGCCGCCAAGGCCGATCACCATCACGTGGGTGCGAAAAAGCTTTTCCATATTCTGATCGCCGACCAAGCGGCCCATACGATCAAAACGACGGTGCAAAACGTATTTAGTTTCTGGAGGCTGAGGCAGCGTTTCGGCTTTGATTTCCATACAGGAGTTTCTCGAGATTTTCGCGGCTCTTGTCAAGAACTTGGGTACGCGAAAGCCCCTTGATTTGCGCCACAGCGTCTGCCACCTGCAATAAGGTGCTGGGCGAGTTGTGACCGGGCAAAATCCCGGGTGGTGGCTGATCAGGACTGTCGGTTTCGAGCAAAAGAAGATCGAGCGGAACGGCTTTGACCGCTTGGTGAAGCCGCTTAAAATCGGGACGACAAACCGGTCCACCGACCGAGATCATCAGTCCGCGCGCGCACCAATCTTCGGCCTCAGCTGCCGACCCCGTAAAGGCATGAACCATCCCGCGAACCTTGTCGCCAAAGAGCTCGAGCACCCGCAGCGCTTCGGCATGCGCCTGAACCAGGTGCAAGACAACAGGCAAGTTTGCGATTCTCGACATCTCGAGCTGAGATTCGAAACACGCGATTTGCCGCGCCTCCGAGTCTTTGCAAATATGCGGACGAAAATCCAAACCGGTTTCCCCCAGCGCGCTGGCGCCCATCATGTCGCGCGCCAACTGATCAAGCGCCATTTCACATTCGGGGCCTGAATGATCGCTGACCCAATAAGGGTGCAGGCCATAAACAGGCAAGAGCCCCGCAAACTGAGCCGCCAAAACGCGCTGCCGGGCCCAATCTTCGGGTCCAACCCCACCCTGAAGAAACGAGTGGACGCCTAAGGCTTGTGCCTGCTCGACCAGGGTCTGCACATTGTCGATGCGAGGGTCGGCGAAATGAAGATGGGCGTCGGCCCAGCCTGGGAGCAATCGGTTCATGGTTCCAAAGTCTAGCAGATGCGATCCGGACTCCAAATAAAATGCGCAGATTCCGATGAGCTTTTGCACACCGCAAACAGGAGCGCTTTCAAGATGAAGACAAAGAACCAGAAAAATGGAGTTTGGCTGGGTTATGACGTTCTCACGGCGGCGGGATCCTTTCCCCTGCCTCAGAAAATCTGCTTCTGGGAGCAGCACAAGTACAAAGATACCGAGCCCGAAGCCCCTTTTCACTACGCCGCGGATGCTCTGGTGGGCCTCTCTCTCGTGCACCTCAATCCGCATTTGCAAAATCCCTTTACCAGCCCGCAAATGAACTACAGCTTTGCCAATGAATCTTGGAATGCACTCGAGCCTCATCACGTGTTGTTTGCAAGGTCTCAGCCACGCATTCAAGCCTTGCGTGATCAGATGAAAGACGTCCCTTCAGAAGCCGTGGGGCACTTTGAGCGCAACTTTTCCGAGGTGCTTGAGTCCGCCAAAGAGCCTTGGGGTTTTGATCTGACGAAACTTCATGAAATGGTGGATGCCATCGATTACCTCGAGGCCAAAGACGAACGTCCTCTCCTTTACAATTTTAAGACGCGTTTTTCTCGCGAAGTTTTGATGCAAATGCACTACCTGCATTCGATGCTGTTCAATTTGCGCGCGCTGATCGCCATGGACTACAACGCTCACGTTCAAGATCCCACCCACGAAGCGGCTAAGATCGATTCGATTTCTGATTATTTGCCTAAGGCCGAATATGTTGCCAACGATGCTCTTCTTTACTGGTCGTTTAAACGCACCAAAGAAGAAATGCCCAAGTCTGCCGTCGAAAAAATGGAGCAGGCCTTCTACACGTACTCACACAACGCGGCCGTTCTTGTTGAAAGCTTGCCCCAAAGTTTTTTGAAGCAGATGAATTGGACTGAACTTGAAGAGACGTTGTACGTGGTGCAAATGGATTGGCTCCTGGGCACAGACGCGGGGCTCTTGTTTCGCCTCCGCGAAGAGCTGTACGGCTTGGTTGAAGGCTACGACAAAGTTTTCTATCCCGAGCTGGAAGGAAAACCAGCTCAACCCGCACGTGCTCTCAAGATCAACGTTCAGGTCACACCCGAGACGCTCTACCCGTCTTCTGAAGCCGCCTAATCAGCAAAGAGAAACCGGCCGTCTTAGGCGGCCGAACTCTGAGTCCGCAGATACACCTTTCGCACAATGAAGAAGACCAAGGCGACCGCCAAGGCTCCAAAAATCACAAACTTAAATTTTTGTAAGGCCTCAAGAATTGGTTCGCCGTAATGGTAGATCAATAAGATTTGCGTCGGCACACTAATCAGCGCTGCGAATCCATCCACTAAAGCAAACTGCCACATCGGAAAGTTTGTCATGCCCATCGCCACATGCGCTGGAAAGCGCAGGCCCGGAGTAAACCGAAAAATGAACGCAGCGTAGACGCCGTACTTTGTCATAAACGCATTGACGCGTGCCATGACCTTGTCTGTGAACAAGCGCTTAAACCAACTGCGCTTCATGAGCTTGCGTCCAAAGAACCGCCCGATCGAAAAGATCATCAAGTCGGCAAAGATGACAGACACCAGCGTGATGGCCGCCGCCTCGTAACCGTTAACCACGGGCGCTCCCGGATACGGGGGCGGAAAGTGTTCGGGATGTGCGCCCATGTAGGTGATGATACCCACACTGATGATGGTGACTTCTTCAGGAAGTGGAAAGCCAAAACCGCTGGCCATCATCATGGCAAAAACGCCGAAGTACACAACCTCGGGTTGGTAAGCATATTGTGCCAGCCATTGAAAAATCGGTTCCTGAGCAAAAGACATTCTTCAAAAACTAACATTGTTTCTTTCAATTGCAGACCCTCGTTGCATCGTGCTAAGGCCCTTCTGTGGAAATCTCCTCACGCATTCGATTTGAAACCGCCCAAGGTCCCACCAATTGGCTGGACTTTCTGCAAGATCATTTCGCACTGAGCAAAAGTGCTTGCGAAGAACTCCTTCGATTGGGCGCCATTTATTGCAATCAAAAGCGCTGGCCCCAGGCAGACCCGCTCAGCAACGCAATCACCCCTACCTCTCAACTGCCCCTGTTTCAGGCAGATGACGTGATCCGCGTGCATCTGCAGCCCAAACGATTTCCGCTGTCGCAACTACAAAAGATTCAAATTCTTGAAGATCAACCCGATTGGGTCGCCGTTTGGAAACCCGCCGGCATTCCTGCGCATGCCACTTTGGACAATCAAATTGAGAACAGTAAAACCTACGCCGAGACCCTGTTGCAAATTCCACTCTGGGGACTGACCCGCCTCGATGTGGGAACGCGCGGAGTTTTGATGCTGGCCAAATCAGCACGGGCGGCGCGTGAACTCAATGAAACCGTTTTACCACAAGCCGAAAAAATTTATGAGGCCTTGAGTTCCGGGACGATCGGTAAACCCATGGGGACTTGGATTCATTGGATGAAAAAGAGTGACCGCGCCCCGCGCGAGGTCAGCCGCGAGCAACACGGTGACTTTCAAATTCGTTGTGAACTTGAAATTTTATCCAGAGTCGCCGTACCCGCGGCTCACGCGACACTGGCTCATCAAAGCATCCGTTTACTCACGGGCCGAACGCATCAAATCAGAGTCCAATTGGCGCATGAGCAGTCACCTATTCTCGGGGATCCGATGTATGGCCCTGGGCCTTGCCTCAATCCCGACTTTGAAGAGTTCGCCTTGTCGTGCGAATCCTTAAGCGGAGACTATCGAGGTCAGAGGTTTTCTGTGTCCCGCCCCCAGGGCGTGGCGCCATTGATCGATGCTTTTAGTATTTGAAGACTCTCTTCACGACAATGGTGCCCACGAGGACTCAAAGGTCGAAACTAAAATTTTTCATGATTTCATTGGCAATGGGATTTTGGATTTTGCGCTGAGCTGCAATCAACCAAATCTCTTCGATGTGACCTTCGAGCTCGCCGATCTTGAACATCGCGCCGTCTTGTAACGCCGAATCCACGGCGTGCTCCCCGATCACGATCAAGCCCTGACCATCGGCGGCCAGAGTCTTCATCAGCGCAGTGTCTTGGGTCTCGGCCACGACATCGATCTGGATCAGATGATTTTCAAAATAATGTTCAAGCTCATGCCTGACGCGTGAGTGGGCCGTGGGCACGATAAAAGGCTGACCCACCAGCGAACGCGGAAAGTTTTGGCGCAAATTAACAAACTTGCGCGAGCCGCACACGATCAGCGGCATCTTAACGAGCGACTTGGTGAAGAGTCGTTCTTCGGTTAAACTCGGCGCCGCCGCATTCGAGAGAACCAAGTCCAAGCGGTGCTCGATCAGTTCTTTGATCAGATCCGGCCCATCACCTTCAAGGATCGATATTTGGCAGTCCGCTTTGGCGTAAGCACTTCGCATCAGTGCATGGACAAGCGCCTTAGGAACACTGTCCAGCGCACCGATTTGCAACTTCAGACGCTTTTGCTTGTTGGGCCGGTCGGCCACGGTTTGTAGCATTTCTTCGCCCAAGTGAAAGATCTCATTGGCGTAAGACAAAACGACGCGCCCCATTTCGGTCAGCACCAAGCTTCGATTTTTGCGTTCAAACAATTGATGACCCAAAAAATCTTCGAACTGCTTGAGCTGCATACTGAGCGTGGGCTGACCCAAGCGGAGCTTTTGCGCCGCTTTCGAAATGCTTCCTTCGGTCGCGATGACTTTGAAGTAATAAAGGTGATGGTAATTAAGCTGGATCATCCCGAAGGATTGTTTACAAAATCGTCCAGAATGTCATCAGATAATACTGATTGTCTTGCTCGCGAAACAAACGAAACTGACCTTCTGAGGGACGCCGGATGTTCACCTGGTTCTCGACGCCGACGATAAAGCGCAGTTGACGGTTGACATTAATCCACGTGCTCGGTGCGATCTTAAACGTTTCTGAAACGAGGTCGCGAGAATCCGCTTCTTTCGAATCTTGATACCACTCATAAACCCAACCGACCGACAGCTGCGGTGTGAACCACTTGTTGGCGTACCGGCTCACTTCGATATAGTGGTCAAGTTCTCCGAGTTTGTTGTTGTCCGCGCGAACCGATAGAAATTTTTGTCCCGCGGGATCGGTGTTCTCGCGTTCATTACGATAAGCTTTTTGCGTGTTGAAGAAATACTCGGGCTTGGCGTTGTAGGTGACAGTCCAATTGCGATTGATCGTGCGCTTGAGAATCAACCATGAACGGATACGAGCCGCCCATTTTTTTTTCTGCGCGGACTCACTGGTGGGCGCGTAAAGATAAAAGGTTCCCGACAAATCGAACTCATTGGGAAAGCTCGCCAAGTTGTAGTTGCTGTACGTGACATGCAAGTCCGAGAGTTTCGTGCTCATGGGGCGCGTATTACCGAAGTTGTCGTACACACCGGCAGTTTCTGTCCCGAACGCCGGGCGAATCGCAAAGCGCTGATCGGGAGCAAATTTGTAATTGAACGAAAGGTACTGGTAAATGTAAGCCGAACCACCGCCGCGATTCACGTACTCCATGTCACCTGAAGAAAAGTTGAAGTAACTCAGGCCCCATTTCGAGAGTCCGAGATCCGACATTTGATTGGCCGACGAAAAGAGGTATTCGTTGTCTTGTGCCTTCGCGGTGAAAGAGGCCGACAGCAGCGCAGCCAGCGTGATCAGGGAACAGACTCGGCGAAGCAACGGAAAGCACATGAATGTCTCCTCGAAATCGGGCTGCAGGGCTTACGAATTACTGGGCGTGTTATGGCCAAAACTCCCGCTTTTCGCAAGTCCTCTTTGTGTTATGGTGGCGCGAACTTCAAACAGGCGGAGGACTCATGTCGACACCAGCAAAAAGCGGCATTTTTTACAGGACTTTCAAGATTGCAAATCAAGGCTACACAGGCGCGATCAACATGGGTTTCGTCCTCGGCGTCGCTCTCTGGGCACTGGGCTGCGCGACCACTCCGCCCAGCCAAAACAATCCCCTGGCGGGACCTGCTCCCGAGGGCCGCATCAGCATCATGGCTTACAACGTCGAAAATTTATTTGATGAACTGCATGATGTGAATCGTGAGGATTTTACCTACCTCCCAGTTTCGACAAAGATGAGTAGTCCCGAGGCCAAAGCCCACTGCATGAAACAAACAGGCTACCGACGCGTGGAGTGTGAAGAACTCAACTGGGACGAGGCGGCCGTTCGCAAAAAAATTCGCCACACTTCAAACAGCATTTTGCAAGTGTATGGCCGCGGGCCTGATGTCCTGATTCTGGTCGAAGTCGAAAACTTACGCGTCCTTAAGCGTCTTAATGACGAGGGGCTCAAAGACGCGGGCTATTCAACCGTCGTCTTGATTGAAGGCGATGACATGCGCGGAATTGATATCGGCTTACTCTCGCGCTTGCCGCTCGCGGGTGAAGCCAAACTGCACCGAGTTGAGTTCTCGCCCTCAAAAAATCCCTCGCGCCGCCCCTGGGGGACTCGCGGGGTTTTACAAGTCCCCTTGAAGCTACCCAATGGAAAAACACTGTATGCCTTTGGTTTGCACTTTCCCTCTCAGGCCAACCCGGTTGAAGAACGCCAAGATGCCATGAACACGCTGACCAAGGCGATCAAAGCTTTACCCGAAGGATCTGCCTGGGTCGTTGGCGGTGACTGGAATATCACCGAAACTGAAAATGAAGAGACCGGTATTTTTGATCAACACATTGGTGCCATGGGACTGGTCAGTCACAAAGTTGGCTGCAAATCGTGCAAAGGAACTCACAACTACCGCGGTGTTTGGGACTTCCTCGACATTTTGGTCTTCTCGCCTCATTTGGCAAAAGCCGAGACCGGCTTTGGTTACAGGCTCATTCCTGAAAGCATCATCACACCCAAGTCGAGTGACCTGCAAATGCAGCGCAGTGGCCGTCCCGCGCGCTTTAGCCTGACCGATGAAATCGGCGTCTCCGACCACTTACCGATTTACGGTGAACTCCAAGAAACTCCTAAAAAGTAGGAGCTCTGGTGCACCCACTGCACTTTGCTGCGCCCCTGACCGGGCGCTTAGAATAAAAACAATTGGCCCCAATCGACGACAAACCAACCGCCCAAGCCAGCGGTTTTTGCGTCACAGGCGAGGACGCCAATCCCAACATTGCGTCCTGGATTTTTCGTGCTGGTCAACGTGACTCGCTCGGACGAATAAGAAACCTTGTCGTTGTCACGAGAAACATCGGGGCGGTAAGCAAACTTGACCCGAGTCTCTCCCTGACGACGGCCGCAGAGCTCAAGACTTTCGACGTTCACCGTTCCTGCTGTGGGAGTCAGGTACAAATTAAAGTAAGGGCTGGATTTGGCGCCGACGATTTCGGTCTTCCAATCAAGTTCCGAGATCAGCGCGTGCTGGGCCGCTAAAACCCCATCGACATCCAAGAGCTCGATATCCCCTGATGTCATCGTTTTGATGACGTAGTTTTGCACGCTACGGGCATTGACTGTGGCTTTTGTGACCGTCGTGGCTTCAACCAATCGAAAGCGCAACGGCTCGGTCGAAACGCGGAGGGCCTCGATCTGGATTTGATCGCGGATTTCGGCGCGGTCACGAATCTTGTCTTTGCTCAAAATCATGCGGTAGGCCGTGAGGCTCTCTTCTGAAAGATCCGCCGAGCTGACTTTAAGGGCGGACATTTTTTTATTTTCATCCAACGTGATGTCGAGGGTGATGCGGCCCATTTGATTGAGGCGCTGGTTCGACATTTTACGAAAGCACTGAGCGAAATCCAAGGACACTTGTAGGTGCGTCGCTGAACGGGGCACCTCGGTCACACGCACGCAGCTTTGAACAACCAAGCGTTCACGAGCCTCAGTCAGCTGTCCCGCGAGCGCCAAGAATTGAATGATTTCGGATTGCCGGTCGAGCAAGAAAACCGTTGTCGCGGCGTCAGCCAAAGGCGGCACTCCCGTAGCTGTGCCGGTCGACGTGTTGTTTTGGCCCGAGTTGCGTGAACGGCGAGACAACTCTTTGGCTTTTTCATCAGGAGTCAAGACTGCGGGATCTTGCGGCGAGCAGTTGGCCAAACCCAGCATCGAAAAAATCAAAAGAGCAAAAATAAAAGGGCGGCTTAAGATCGGCAGTTTTGTCTTGGATGTTTTCATGCGGCGGAGACTACAAGGCGGCACAACGATTTGTCGAGGCCGACCCACTCCACGCGGCGGCGCCCTAAAAATCTTTCACGAACTTGACGAACAGACAGGGGATCCCGCCATTCAAAACGCGCTGTTTTGAAAAGACCCAGTGATTGCCGTTGTCTGCACCTTTTTGAGTCCACATTTTTGCTAAATCCAAGGCTAAACTCTCGGGCAAAATGACCGCCACTCGCTCGGGGTTTGCCTTTAACAGGATTTTGACAAGATCGGGTGTCGCCATTTTTTTAAGCCGCTCTCCGTAGGGGGGATTGCTCACAACCCAAACGGGGCCTGCCCCGAGTTCAACATCAGCTTGGGGATCTTGGCACGTCAAGGGTTCGGGCACTTCTCTCTTGAGGGTCTCAAGGCGCTCCCTGGCGGCCTCGGACTCATCCATCGCCACGAACCCTGCCCACGTGAGTGCAGGCAATCCCCGGTAATTTTGCGAGTAACTGGGCGACGTCAAAATCTTTGGAATCCATTTTTGTGATTGAAAGGCAAAAGGCCGCTTAAAAAGGGGGCGGTACAAGTGGGCGGCCTCAGAAATCAAAGTTCCAGAACCCGCCATGGGATCCACGAGCACGGTCTTTTGCAAAACCGAAAGCGGCGAGTCTACGATTAAAAATCTTAAGAGTGCCGCGGCCAGCGTCTCGCGGATGGGCGCAAGTCCGCCCAAATCGCGGCCAGATCCCCGCTTGTGCAAATGCTCACCGGTCAAGTCAATCGAGAGCTCGAATTCATCATGTTCGGCTCTTAAGAAAAACTGCTGCGTCGCTTGCTCGGCCAGCGGCGCGAGCTGTTTCCAAGCCCGCTGCGCGGTTTCGAAGATGCGTTTTTCTTGGCCGAGCTTTGATTTTTGTGACGAGACTTTTAAGGAAAACTTTTGCGGACCGATCCACTGAGCAGGGTCCAATTTTTTTAGCTCGCGCTCCAGAAGCGAGAACTCGGTTGTCCGAAACCGAGCGACCCGCAGCAAGATTCGCGAGGCCAGCCTCAAAAAAAAATGCAGCTGCAGCCCCAACAAAGGATCGGCCTTGATCAGAACGCCACCTTTTTGTACCTCGAGGGCTTCATACCCAGTGGCTGTGGGCAAATTTCCGGGTCCCAGCAAAAAACCTTCGATCTCGCGCAACTCGCGCGCAAGATCGTCTTCAAAACCCAAAGGACAGACGACAAAAAACTCAGCCAAAGCGCAGTCCCTCATCCCGCTTCATCAGGATGGCGGCAATCACGAAAAAAATGACCTGGTAAACAACAAGACCCAACCACCATCGGGTCTCGAGGGGCTCATTCAAGGCGGCGGCCCAAACCACCTCACCGTAGTGACGCGTGGGCAGCCACTCCGAAATCCGTTGCACCATTTGCGGCAAAGCATCGGGCGGGAGCCATAAGCCTCCCGCAAACGAAAGCGGAAGGTACACGAGATTTGAGGCGGGCACCGCAGCTCTGGGGGAGCACAAGAGTCCAATGATAATGCCCAGTGAAGCAAACAAAAGACCGCCGCCCCAGACGCTCACATAAAAGGTCAGGAGGCGCTCAGGCGGAAACGGAAAATCAACCGAGACATAAGCCGTCAACATCACACCGAGTGACGCGAGAACGGCAAAAAACAAACCCGTCAGCAATTTGGCGATCCACAAGGTATGCGGCGACGTGGGCAAGGTTCTTAAATGCAGCATCCACCCCGAAGCGCGGTCTTGCGCAAAGCTGACACCAAACTGAAACAACACCACGCCCAGAACGGCAAAGCACGAGAACGAGGAAATCAAAATCAGGGCTCCCCGCTCGTCCGTTGCATTCGGAACACCAAAGAATAAAAAAAACATCGAAGGAAACAGCAGCGTCGTCACCACGTAAAGTGGTTGACGGCAGGTTTCGCGAATTTGAAAGAAGCAAACCCGAAGAATGTCTTTCACGAGCGCTCCTTTTTTAAAAGGGCGTCTAAAGCCTCTTCGAGACCGGCGTCCGAAACTTGAAGATCCAGCACGGGGACTTTTTGTTGCACCAAGTATTGCACCCAGGCCCAGCCGTCTTGTGTCTGGATTCGAACCTCACTGCCTTCTCGGTGAAACTCCTGGGCGGGGGGACTATTTTTGAACTCAAAATCGGCTCCCAAATCAAAGCGCACGCATTGCAAATTCACGCGGTGATGAATTTGCGCCAGCGTCCCCTGAAAGAGCACTTGGCCCTTTGAAAGCACGAGCACCCGGTCTGTCATGGCTTGAATTTCTTGCAGATCATGCGAGGTCAAGAGCAAGGTCATCCCCTTTTGCACCTCATCTTTGAGCGTCCCCCACAGGATCTTTTTTGAGTCCAAATCAAGTCCGGTGGTGGGCTCATCAAGGACGAGGAGCTGAGGATTGCCGATGAGTGCGGCAGCGAGCCCCAAGCGCCGCCGTTCGCCGCCGCTCAGGACGCCCGCCTTTCGATTTTGAATGGTGGTGAGTTCAAGATGTTTCATCAACTCGGGCACGGACCGAGGCTTTTGGTAAAACTTTGAAAGAAAATCCAGAATCTCCCGAGCGCTCATCACCCCCGGAAACTGCAAATCTTGCGGAGTCACACCGACTTTTTGTCTAGCTTCCGCCGAACCGGCGAGCGCGCCAAAAACATGAACTTGGCCTTCGGTCGGACGACGAAGTCCTAAGAGAATTTGCAGAGCCGTACTTTTGCCCGCACCGTTCGGTCCCAAGAGGCTAACCACTTCACCTTGCGCAAATGAAAACGAAACGTCGCTGAGGACGAGCGAAGATCCAAATTTTTTGCTGACATGTTCAAACTGAACGACCATCGACTTCATTGTGGGAGCGAAAGATCACGGGGTAAAGAAGATTTAGAACGAAAACGACCAAACAGCAGACCGGTGTGACGAGCAGGGCCATCTTGACGCCGTAAGCATCTGTCAGCACACCGACACCAAGATGCATCACCAGGACCAAAAGACCCGACCCCACGACCGCCGCCGTCGTGGCCGCTTGAATTTGCTGTGGAAAAGTTTCGCTGATGGCCGTCACCGTGAGGGGATAAATGGGTCCCATCACGATGCCCAAAAAGATAAACCACAAGGGATGATGGAAAGTTGCAAGCACCGATAAAACCAAGGCCAAAAACAGCGCCCCCCTTAAGACTTTGGGCGCCGAAAATGAAATCCGGACCAGGGCGAGACCGAGGCGCCCGATAAACATGCCAACAAAAAACTGAAAGGCGAGCGTGCTGGATTCAGAGATCGACCAGCCTAAACTCTGGTGCGCAAATTGCGACAGACGGCTGGACATGACAATCTCGGCGACGACGTACAAAGAAAGCATCGCTGCAAAATAAAGGATGGCCGGGCTCAGGGAACGAGCCCCTGTTGGCGGCGCAAGGCGATCTGTCGGCTCCGTAAACTGGGGAACACGGCTCACGGCGAACAAAATCACAATACCAAAAACGCTCGTCACCCAAAAACTGGATTGCAAAGGCAGCTGGGCCCAAGCAAAAAAACTGACAAGCAAAGGGGCACTCAAGCTGGCCAACGCATATTTGGTATGCAGACCGCCAGACAAGCGAGCCCGCACGGCGCCCTCACCCGAAACCAGCACCATGACATTTTGAATCACGCCTAAAAATCCGATCGAGAGTCCGATCAAAACTGAACTTAAAACGAAAACCGAAAAGTTCGGGGCGATGGCTGCGACCACTTGAGAAGTCACCATCAGTAAAATTGAAACGAACAAAGCGCGCTTGTAGCCCAGGCGTTTCACGAGCCACGGCACGAGCGCCGCCCCTAAAAAGCTCATGACGGACGATGCGGCGAAATACCAAGCGCCTTGCTGACTTGAGAGTCCAAAGCGTTCAAGCAGCGATGGAAAGAGGGGGCCCCTGAGATTATCGGCGAGACCCAAATAGAAAAGCGAAAGGTAAGCAAAGACAAGATTAGGATGAAAGTGTTTATTTTCCGGCATCTTTTTTGAGAACAGCAAGAACCTTCATGAGTTCGACGCGTCCAATGTCACCCAATCCAAACTGTTTTTCAAACTTAAATGCAACCAAATCACCGGCACCTGGCTTTTTACCTTTAAAAGCCAAGTACAGGAAAATGTCATCCACCATGAAATTTCCCAGAGGACTCAAAGATTCAATGAAACTTCGGAATCGAGGCGCCGCGGCCAAAACCTCGTCTTGGTGCATCCGTCCATCACGGTTGGTGTCATAGACGACCATGAGAGTTTCGACGTACTGAAGAACCACGACGCTGTTGCGGATTTCAGCAAATTCTATCGCCTTGGGGTCGCGTTGGTCCAGCGCCGACACCGTCAGCATCGAATCATAAAAAACACGCCAATCTCTTTCCGGCATGAGCTTGGCAAGAGTCGTCATCCCGGGCAACCCTTCCATGACGACCGAAAAGTTTTTCTTAAAAACTTGCTCGAAGCAATCGGCCTGGTAAACGGGCCACCCCAAGATGTCGATCTTTCCGTTTTCACACTGAGCATTGCCAGCCATCTTCATCACTTCGGTCGCCATTTTTGCGCCGCCAGAAACCAGCAGAGAAAGCTCTTCTGTCAACTCCAGGCTATCGAGCCATTGGTCCCCGTTTCCGTGAAACGTAAAGAAGTTGGCTTCTTTAAAGGTGCGCCCGGCTGGATCAGCCGACCTCGGATCTAGAAATTTAATGGCCCGACCCATCTCTCGAAAGTCTCGCTCCATGTTCGTCAGCGAGGCTTGTTTGATCATGAGCTTCCAAGGATCAGGATTTGTTCCCTCTCCGTAAGCGCGAAGGACCAGGCGACTTAAGGAACGCAGTCCATTCAAGATATTGAGCCCAACAAAGCTGGTTCGAGCACTCGGAACATCATAGCGCAGCAGGATTTTTCCGGAGTTTGTCCACTGGAGGGGACGAGGGCCCGTGACTATTTCGCCCCACTGGTTCCAGGAAGTTAGCAGGGCTTCGCGCAGCTGGGGACCTTGCTTCATCTTGCTGATGGTCGTCAGGACAGGTTCATCGCTGAGCGCTTGAGCCAGCATCGTGATGTCCGCGCCTTCAGGAACATTGCGATCCATAAACAAACTTAAAATCGAGTTTTGCGCCAACCGCCAGACGTTATACTCGTGCCGCAAGACCGACAAGTGTTTGCGGTCAATCGCAACGACCTCAGGTGCTTGCGCTTGACGAGATTCGTTTCGATCAAGGACTCGCAAAATCACCATGCGGTAGGTTTTTTTAAGGGTCTCAACATTGAGTTCCATCTTAAGCAAATCCAATTTCCAGACTTCGTCCAAGACCGCATCGACCGCATTCGTCTCGAGGCGTCCTTCTCTGACCAGCACGGGCGCCCGGTCGATGAAGTCTAAACCCGCATCGACAAAGCGAAGAACGCGAGTCCATACCGCGGGAGAATCCATATCTTGCTTGCGCAAGCGGTAGAAAAAATCCAGAGCCATCGCGTACCCATCGAGGGCATACGCGGTCGCCTCTTGCCACTCCCGTTCTGATTGCATGCGAGTTTGCGAGCCAAAGAAAACCGTTTTTAACGACGATAATAACGGCATCCACTTCAGAATGGGACCAAGGGCTTTGGACGGACCTAAAAAGGTTTGAAGCTCAACAATAAAAGTTTGAATGTCAGAAAATTCAAAAACAGACCCGGCCGCTTTGGTTTCGCTGACCAAACGCTTGGCCGAGGTCTTTAAAAGTTTTGAAAGCTCTTCGAGCTTTTCACCCGAAACATCAGGTGCACTGGCTTGAAAGAGCAAAATTCTCATCCAACCGTTAAGTTTGAGCGCTTCTTGTTTAAGGATCGAAAGAAAGTACTCCATTTGCTTGAGCTCTGTACGAGTCATGGAGCGTGCCGAGCCACCGATGATCAACAACTTGAGCTTCATAAGCTCGCGCATAAAACCAACGGTGACCTGATTGGTTTTGAGTAAATAGCGGTTTAAAAAGTGGCGAAGTTCGTCGTCGGTATAGACGTCAGGGCTTGCGCCAGCCGTAAATTTCGAAAAGGTGTCCAGGGATTTTGATAAGCACGAAAACGCCGCGTCGATCTCTGAGGCCTGCGCTTTGTCCTGAATAAACTGATCAAGCTGCGCAGGTAAGACTGCGAGGCAGCCCAAACCGGACGGACTTAAAACGATCGTCTCTTGCTTGGCTTTTTCTTCAGCGGTGGCTGAACTCTTGAGAAAGCGATCGCACCCAATGTTCGAGATCGCAAAGATGCCAAGTAAAATCCAAACTATAAGGCGGAGGTTAGAAAACATACATCACCCCCATTTGAACCGAGTCATTGTTTTCGAAATCCGAATAAATCGTTTTGCGGGCCAACTCGCTTTGCGAGGCGCGCACCAAGAGGAGACTGCCGCCCACCGACCACTTCGAGTCCAGCTGATACTGCAGATCCCCTAAGATTGCTGAGTACTCCGAGCTGCTCCCTTCGGTTAACCGCACCTTGCCATGCAAGCCTTCATGCCGGCGCCAAAAAAATCGAGTCGAAGCCTCAACCGCATAAGCACTGTTCGTTGAATAACGATGCTGCAAGATCTTTTCTAACTCTGCGGTTTTGGGACCCGAGGCGGTTTCGCTGGGGCCACTGACCGAGAGTGCCATCGCTCGGAGCTTCACAACACCCAAGCGGAGACCAACGTAAGGAGAGATCAATTCGGATTCGCCGTAGGTTCGGTACGTCCACTCGGGAGTGAACTCGGGATCCGACGGCTTGTCTCGAAGTGCGCCGACTCCAACTTCAAAAATGCCTTTGGCGTATTGAAGATCCGCCGAATAAACCCTGTGGAAATAGATGTTGGGGTTGATTTCAACATCAATAATTTGGCCCGGAAGAATGCGGCCGTCGGCTGCGAGTGAAATTTGATTTGAGGGTTTGTAGGCGTAAGCGGCTTGAAACGCGAAGCCATCAGCCAGATTGCCAATATAAAATTGAGCGGCAAAGGATTGGTTGAACAAGATCTTGTTATTATCAGGCTTCAAGACATCATATTGCAATTGATCGACGGCGCCGGTGCTCTCGAACTTGGCTGCTTTTGGCGGTGGATTGAACCAAGGATGACTGGCTTCGAACTGGCCGTTCTTCACCGAATACCCGGCACCTTGATCCGGAATCGACAGCATCGACCCAAACAGGATGAGGCCCCACGGGAGCTTTTCAGAGTCACCGGTGAGTCTTGCAAAAATTCCGGTCAAACCTTGGCTCTCGGGGCGCAAAGGGTTCCAGCGAAATTGTGGTTGGTAGATCCCAAGCCCCCAGCGCTCATCGAGCAAACTCCAATTTTCGAGCTTGCGCCCGACTGAGAGAAAACCCTCTTGATGATAGAGCTGACGGATATTGAGGTAAGACAAGATCGGAGCTTGGGGCGAGAATTGACCGTCAATATGTGCCTGAAGTCCAGAGTCGAGGCTTTCCATGCCACCCCGGCGGCTGGGGTCCCCGATTCCGGCCGTTTGCATCCCGGCAAAGAAAAATCCAAATTGCTTCGAAGCAGTGACATCGTAATCAGGCGAAACAAAAGAGTCTGATTTAAGCGCAACCAGACCCTTGGCGCCGGTCCAATCGGCAGCCGCGGTCAGGCTCATGAAGAGAAGCAGCCCCCCCAACAAAGGAGAACGCCAGGATAATTGCATGAAGACTCCTGTCGACAAACCTCCTTCAAGATCGGGACCCAGACCCCTCGCTACAAACCCCTTTCGAGTGTTCAAAACATGGTCAGGAGCTCAAAAGCGTCACTTTTTTTGGATCTTTGTGATTTTCGGAGGTAGCCCAGATTTAAGCTGATTCCGAGGTGCATCGAGAAGAAAAAGCCAGTTGCTTCCGTTACGCCGTTTTCGATGATGGTTGTGCGAACAAAAATCATTAAAAAGAGGGAGAAGCAATGGCTTACGGAGAAGCTATTTTAGTTCAGCTTTGCGGTCTAGAGGGAACTGACTTTGAGGTACGTGATGTCAAGATTAGCGAAGACCTCATCGAATGGGAAATCCACCACAAAGAGCCAGCGAGCTATATTTGCCCACGCTGTGAGGCCCGCCAAGATTTTATGTCATTGTGGTTTAAATCCAGTCGTTGAAAAAATGGATTTCAGATCAAAGCACCATCGGTTGACTCAAAGATTTGTTAACTATGTTGAATCTGTTTTGTGTTCAAAAATGTTTACGGTGGCCGACGTGAGTCGGCTCTTTTATTTGGATTACGGACTTGTTTATAAAATTGATCATGATGTGCTGCTGAGGCTATGGCAGAGCGTGAAGCTTCCGCAGCCCATTAACATCTCTGTTGATGAGAAGTCTTTTAAGAGGAGTCGTCAGTACGTGACGATCGTCACGGATCTGGATCGTAAACTCGTGATTTGGGTGAGTCCTGGCAATAGCAAAGAGTCGTTGGATCAATTTTCTAGAATTTTAGGGACGGAGTCTTGTTTAAAAATCAAGACCGTCTCCAAAGATATGCACGTGCCGTATATCGCCAGCTGCCAGCAGTACATCCCGCAGGCACTAGAAGTTGCGGACCCTTTCCATGTTGTACAGAGGTTAAATCAGGCGATGGATGAGTGTCGATTGAACGCCTCTGTTGGCTCAGCTCTACGGCTGGGAAAAAGAAAAGTTATTTTTAATTTGCAGTGGCTTTTGCGTCGTAAGAACGAGGATCTTGGAAAGCAGGGCCGGCTATTGACTAACGCATAAATAAAGGCGCATTGGGCGATGGAATTGCTGAGCGAAAAATGGCGCAGAGAGAAAAAGCCCCGGAGGCGTGGCTAAAGCCACGTCGAGGAGCTTTTTCGAGTACACCACTGTTA
>JBKCUU010000032.1:0-39557 GCA_046318155.1 Bdellovibrio sp.
CTGCCGTCTCTTGTAATTGAAATCGAAAGTTGGCTGGGGACCGAAGCCTCACCCGAGGCCGCTTTCGGCAGAGTCACATTGATCGAGGGCTTCATAAACATGGGCGCGGTGACCATAAAGATAATCAAAACGACAAGAACGATATCCACGAGCGGGACCACGTTAATCTCCGAAATTGCCTCATCATAGTCATTCGAAAATTTGCCCGCCATGGGTTAAACCCCTTTTTTCTTTGCAAAGGCCAAGCACAGTTCTTTGACAGAATCCAAGCTTTGCAAAATACCGCGAACCTGACGTTGAAAGTAATTGTAACCAACAACCGCTGGAATCGCGACAAACAGACCCGCCGCTGTTGCAACAAGTGCAAGCGAGATCCCTGCCATCACGGTTTGCTGACCCGCATCTGAGGATTGAGCTAAATCTTGGAAGGCCTTCATGATCCCTAGAACTGTTCCCAAAAGACCAATATAAGGAGCGTTAGAACCGATCGTCGCCAAGAATCCCAAAGAGCGCTCAAGTTCTGGGCGCTCGGTCAGTGAAAAGGTATTGAAAACCTCTTCAAGACCTTTTGAGCCATTGTCGCGGATGTGTCTCATCGCAAAGGTGGCAGCGCGGCCCTCGATTGTCTCATTGTCTTTGGCAATGTTTTCGATTTCGTCCAAATTGTGAGAAACCAAAGCCAACTTTACTCGGGCACGGACTTTTTTACTCTCGGCCGCCACCTTGCGAAGCGAAAAAAAGCGCTCCAAGATCAATCCAATGCTGACGATGCTCAGCACGATCAATAAAATCAAAATGGCCTGATCAGCAATCTGTGCAAATGCAAAAACTCGTTCGCTTAACATGGGCGTCTCCTTGCCACGAAAGAACCTTCTCACTATGGTGAGAATCGATGATCAGTGTACGTTCGATTTCATTCAAGGGTCAAATCTATCGCGCATTCATTTTTGGGTTGCTGCTGGTCGTGCCTTTTCTCGCGGGCTGTTACAACAAACCCTCTCGGCTGCCGTCAGTTTTGCCATCAGTTTTGATACTCGCAGTTGAAAACTATGGTCCAGAAACTTCGTTATGCTCTTGGGAGTCAGCGCCTCAGGTCCAGTCGGCCTTGCGTCCGTTTTGCCAAGAAGCTGTCGAAATGAAGTCGCTTCAAGCCGTCCACCGAGATTCTGTCCCCGCCATGGCGTCCCTCCTGTTTGGTGCACTCCCCTCTGACCTGAAAATCGAAAACAATCAGCAGTTCGTGACCGCCGACTTTGAAAGTTACGCCGAGAAGTTTCACCATGCCGGGGCTCAGACTGCGTTTTTTGCCTCGACGCCTCTGTTCATGCGGCGCACGGGACTGGCTCAAGGTTTTGACCATTTTGAAGAGACCCACCGCATCGAGCAGTTCCGTTGGGGACGAACGCACGATCAAGTCATCCAAAGTTTTTTGCGCTGGAAGGGCGAACTCGGCAGTCATCAGCCTTACTACGCCGTGTTGACTTTTTCAGATCTTAATTTTCCTTGGCTCAAGACGACCAATCTGGCAGGGCAAGAGCGAATTCGCAATATCGAAAGTCAAGCCGAGGCCATCGAGGAGGCTTGGGTCACGCTCTTTCAAAAGCTCAATGCAGATTCGGATTGGAACAACACGTGGATTCTCGTTGTGGGCACTCAAGGTCTTGATACAAGTCTTAACCCCCATCAGATTTACGGTGCGATCAGGACACCCTCAGCTCAAAAGCTTGGCTTTGATTTCGAACAGTCGGTGACTTTGGCCGAGCTCTCGCGTCTGTTTCACCAGCAGATTTTGGGAGGCACCGGGCTTAAACCGATGCCGGCGCCCATCGAACCGACTTCAAAAACCATGACGCCGCGAGGGCGCGAAGAATTTTGGATCAAGCTTGCAGCCGCTCCCAATCGAGAAAAACGATTTCTCAGCCTGATTCCTCAAGACAAAAAAAATGCCTGGTGGGCCCTTTACGAGCAACTTGAATTGAACCGAGCAAAAGAATTCAACCAGCTTGTTGCCAAAGAGAGCTTGCCGATCGATAGCACCGCTTACTGGGACCGCGTTCTTCTGAACCGAAAAGATCAAACCTTGCTAGACACCTGCGTTCGCATGATCGACCTCAAAATTTTTGAAGGCGGTGGAGCGAGGACCTGCGACTCACCGACGCTGCTGGGTTTGCAAGAATGGTTGAAGGCCATCGAGGACTCGAGCAGCGACACAAAAGTTAAAGAAGCACGGCAAAAAACCTTGCGTGCCTGGCACGAACTCAAATCAATTCGTCAGGTGCATTTACTCAACCGATCACTCGGCGGGGTTCTTTATCGTCCGCTTGAGATCGGACGCGAACTTTTGCGCACCGAAATGGCTCTCAGATTACCAGAGGCCCAAATGCAAAAAGCCTGGCTCGATAAAGTTGAACCAGGTTTCAATGAATCCTCTGATTAAACAGGGTTTGAAAGAGTTAACGAGCCGTTGAAACGGGAACCAATCGACGAGGTGTCGATTCGGCCATCTGCCCGGGACCGCCTTGAGCTACTCCTCCGCGGTATTGAAACGCGTAGAAGGCGCCGCCTGTCGCCTCGCCGGCGAGCTCAAGAGTCCCTCGGCCCTGAGCGCGAAGCGCATAAGTTCCTTTTCCAGGAACCTCCAGTGAAATGTTTTTGCCATTGGCGCAAATTTTAATCGCAACTTCACGCGAGTCATCAACTTTACCTTTAAGTAAATCGTCTCTGTTATTGAGACGCAAGGTGGTGCGACCAATGCCGAAGCCAACCCCACCGAACTCCCATGCGCCAAACAAGCGGTTCGTGCCGCCAAGTCTATCGATGAAGCTCTTGACGGCTGGAACGGTCTCCAGCTCGCTGGCTTTCGATACGCATTGTGCCTGCGCAAAGGAGGTTGATCCGAATGCCAAGAGGGCCATCACGGCAAGCTGAATCAATCTTGTCTCAAAACGGGATAGGTCTCTCACGGTTGCCCCCTGTTCACATTCAACTTAGCAAAACTGACTCCATACTTCTCTTGAGCTGAGCTGATTTGGCTCGGTCGTTTCGAGAAGATTGTAACGGCTGTCGAAAAACTCATCACGTTTCGATCGTGGTCAGACCACACCAAAAGGCAAGATCGGACTGTGACTCAATCAGAGACTGAGTCACGGTTGCATAACTGGGGTTCTCGCCCCACTTCGGCCAAGTCGATTGGAAACTCTGCGCCAAAACAAGAGCTGATCGCCCTTGGCAATGCGCGCAGAACCCGTCTGAATACTTGTGTGAGAGCTAAGTCCTAGTCCCGCGAGCGGAAGTGGCGGCAGCTGAGGATCAAAAATCGACAAATCTGAACTTGCGGCCAAAGGAGCGACGCGCCCCTTTCGAATCAGATAAAGATTTGGCTGTCCCACCTGAGCCCAAGACATCAATTGCCCGTGGCGTTGAATGACCAGCGCTTCGATCAAAAGCCTGGCCTGCTTGGAGTTGTCTTGCTTGTAAATGGATTGCGACGTCATATGCAGCGCGCTTTTCAGTTTGTTCCCGACCTCGACAGAGGGCACATTCTTCTCGGAGATTGACGTCGCGTCGTTGCCTTCGGTCTGCTCGACTTGCTCGAGGATCATGCGCGCAGCTCTTTCGGCCTCTGAATGAGAGGTCCATGACGTCGTCAAAATCAGCAAATGACTTTCGGGTCGACTCAAAATATAAGGCTTGGGTCTGAAGAACGAGCCTGGATTGTAAGACCGGCTCTCGATATCCATACTCACAAAGGTCCATATTTTTTGAGTTTCATTTTGGCTTTCTCGAAATAGTCTTCTCCGGGCAAACTTTGATCCATAATTTTGCGCCATTTGTTTTTTGCCGTTTCAACTTCGCCAACGCTCTCTTCAAGAATGCCCTCTTGATAAAAGTTCATCATTTGCTTGCGAAGCTCATTCATCATTTGGGCGTGACGGCTTTTGAGCATTTCATTGTCGGGATTAATCTTGATGCCCTCGCGTAAAATTTCGATCGCTTTTTTCAAGGCACCCGAGCGGTACGCGACTTCGGCATTCTTCTCGGCTTCAGCCTGAAGGGCCTCCATTCCCGACTGAAGAGACGCAATCTGGCGCCTAGCAACCCGATTCAGGTTGCCAGGATCAGGTAGCCCCGTTTTCAATACTTTTTGGTAAGCGGCAATCGCAGGAATCGGAAGCCCTTGTTTTTCAACTTTCTGCGCGCGTGCAAAGACGGCGCGGTGGGCGGCGACCTTCGCCTCGTAATCTTTTTGGTTGGCCAGCGCCATGGCACGGTCGCGAGTCAAACGGTCGACCTCATTGCGAAGCGCAACAATTGAGGGATGCTCGGGATTGAATTCCATGACTGAAGCCAAACATCCATCCAGCCAAAGTGAATCTGAGTTCTCGTTCAGAGCAGCACGACAGTCGGCCACTTGCCTCTGAATTTTTTCTTCGATTTGAGCTCGCTGGCGCTCGACCGCCTCATTTTTTTCACGCTCGGCTAAAATGGCAAGGCCTTGATTCGCCGTCTCTTCTATTTGCTTTGAATCTTCGTAATACGGAATAATCTGGTGCAACTTGATGATCTCTTGGCGAGCAAGCTCATAGCGACCTTGGGCGATCAGCGACTGCGCAGTCAGATAGAGTTGTTTAACAACCTGTTGCTTGTCAGGACCTAACTTATCAAAGGGAGTTTGCAACTTCGCGATCACGTGTTTGTCTTCGTCCTGACCAAACATCCCGTACAGACCAGCAAGCAACAAAACGACGACCATCGCCAACCGCGCTGGCGTCAGTCCCGAGATCTGTTTTCCAAAAAGCTTCATACCTGGCTTCACGGTGGGAGAAGCGATCGGCACTCCGTTGGCATCAAATCCCGCAAAGCCTTGCGCCGGTGAAGAGCCCATATTGGTTTTGCTCGCAAAGGCATCACGGGCGGCGCTACCGGCGCCAGCCACCTCATCATCGTAGTTCATTGGAAGCATTAAGGCCGGGTCGACCTCTTGCAGACGCTGCTCATAGCCCGCATCTCGCAGCTCAAAGTGTAATGACCAATCTGCCACCGAAATGACGTCGCTCGATTGAAGCGGAGTCCAGTCCTCGATTGCGAGGGGGCGACCGTTATGAAGTGTCACGTTGATACTGCCCAAGTCCCTGACATAATAAGCATCGTCTTGTTTTTGCACTTCAAATTGCTTTCGGCCAATGAGCGGATTATCAATGTAGATCGAGCAGGTCGTATCGCGACCACCGATCCAGGCCTGACCTTCGAGTTTAAAGTTTTGCAAGGCTCGACCTTGGTGATCCACCAAGCGCAAATAAGCATTTGAAGGCAAATACCCGATGTGAGTTCTATCTTCTTCATGGCCTTGAGAATCCATGTCCATGTCCGGCTGCATGCCGTGCACGTTGACGGCTTCGAATTCATTTTCAAAAACAAACTCGTAGGGTGGAACCGTAAACGTTGTTCCGTCACGAGCCGCAAAGATCGACTGGCGTTCGCCATTTTTGTACAACTCGCCATATCGCGATAACACTTCGACGATCCATTGCCCTTCGGCATAGCGAATCCTAAAGTGCTGGCGTGAGATGCCTCGCTCGGGTGCTAGCTGCACGTCGCACGTCTCGCCCCGTCCGACCATAAGCTCATGCGCCTCAGTCAGGTCGTGCTGAGAGGTCAACTGGCCATTGAGAAAGACCTTCAAGCGTGCCATAACTTAGTACTTCCCTCGCATTTTAATTTCACACTCGTTGTGATACTGCAAAGCTTCGCGGCGAATGGGATCACGCTCATCTTTTTTCATTTTAATAACCGTCGAATAGTGCCCCATGCAGAGGCGGTAGTTGCGAAGCCCGTAGTAGCGTTTTCCCTGAATCATATTAAACTGAATTTGCTCGTCAAATTTGCGTTTCGCCAGCGCATAGTACTTTCGTGCCAATTCGTGGTTGGGGTAAAAAGACAACGCAGCTTGAAACGCTTCCATCGCGCGAACAAATTGACCTTGTCGGTAGTCACGAAAGCCACGCAAGTATTGCTCTTGGGAAAGCCGGTACTGAATCGTATCGTGACCCTTCTGTTCTATTTCCTTAACGGCCTTATCGTACTCGGACTGCGATTCAGTGATCGCCACTTCTGTCGAAACGGTATCTCGCAATTTGACTTCGCTCTTACGACGGATTTGATCTTGCGAAAAGAAGTAAGCGCCGACCAAAACCACACCAATGATCACATAAAGCTTAACGCGTCCACCGCCAGCAGAAGGTGGGCGGTAGGTTGAAGCCGCGCTCGCTCCGACATTTCGGCCGCCCCCAGCCCCCGCTGGTGCCGCGTTGCTATTCCATGAACCAACTCCGCCTGCCTGCGGCGCACCCACGGCGTTTCCGCCGGGAGTCGTCATCGCCTTCGAAGAAAATGCGGCCGGCGTCTGATTTGCGCTTTGATTCGGAAACGGAGTCCGTGCGGTCATGATCGCAACCGGTGCAGTCACTGAAGGAATCGGTTGCAAAGGACCTAAAGTTGAGGAAACCGCGACTAAGTTTGGCTTCAGATCTTCGGCCGGCCGCTCAAATTGGATCTTGAGCTCAGAGTCACCGAAACGGACAATAACACCTGGTCGAAGAGCCTTTTCATTCACGACTTCGCCGTCAACAGAAATGGGATTCTTCTGGCTCAAGTTACGAACGATGACCTGATTCATTGAGACTACAAGCTCAATATGCTGGCGACTAATCTTGACGTCTTGAGCGAAAACCAAATCATTCTCAGGGCCCCTGCCCATAGAGATTTGTGCTTTTTCAAAATCGTAAACATGGCCTGCATTGGGGCCACGAACGACTTCGATCGAAACTTTCAGTACTTTTAAAAGAGGGGCTGCACTCACGCGGCTCCTCCTTCCGCAGTCTGTGCGGGCATGATCGTAATGAGGTAGTACTCGATATCGCCACCGACACTCGAAATTGCTTGGCAACTTAAAGTGAACAGATGACCTGACAACTCAAGATTATCAGAGTTGATCCGGCTCATGTTCACATCCGCCTGATTCATGAGGTGCTGAAAGTTTTGTTGCATCGCCGGATCTGGGATCTCTGAAATTTTTGAACCCACGACTTTGTCAGAGGTCATCCCCGTTAAACCTTCGAACGCGCTATTGAGACGCACGACTTGGGTATCACGGGCGATCAAGATACACGGATAACCAATGAGCTGCATGAGATTAAAGATTTCTTGATCCCTCGCGCCTTTTCCGGCAACGGCCATTTGCGGCGCCGAGCCCGCAGCCGCACGGGCCAGCAAGCTGTTCACATTGGTCATTAGGTTTTGCAAGACAGGAAGATTAAAATCAATCGACGCTTGATCGCGGCCCTCACGCAAGGCTTGATCGAGCTCGTTATTAAGCAATTTGAAAGGATGCTCGATCAGCTTGTAGAGAAAGAAGAACAAGATTCCGCCAATGATAAAGGCCAAAAACAGCATCTGAACGAATAAACTAAAAGCACGGCCGTCATCAAAGGCAAGGTTACCTGGATTATAAACAACAATCGCGTGGGCTTTGGCCGTGTTTTGCTGCAATTCGGGGTCAAAAACCAAAACAGGAACGGCCGCGGCGATTTGTCCAGTGCCGAGCTCTTCAGAGTATTCTCGCGGTTGACCGCGCACTTTTCGAACAAATCCCGTCTCACGCGGAGCCGAGCCCGTGCGCTCGGGTGGAGCCACGATCATCCCCTCTTTTGAGACGATGTAAACGTCTTCGATTCCTTCTTCGCGCAAAACCATATCGGTACTAAAGCTCGACAGGTCATTGGATCGAAGAATCTTCTCATTGGCAGCCGCCAGCGAGCGCGCCACGGTAATCGCACGGCGAAGGCTCTCATTTTGAATGCTTTCGCTCGTGATTTGCTTCATCGGAACGATCGAAAGCAACGTCACCAAGATAATATAGATCCCGATAAAACCCAGAATGACTTGTTTAAAATCAAAAACCCGCGGCAAGTTGTAAACGCCCGGAAGCGCTACGCTCTCGACAAAATCCTGTGATTTTTGAATGACGTTTTGAACATGGCCCGCCAGATTTTGCGGCGGCGGAGGTGGCGGAGGTCCCGCCTCGGGCTCCGTCAAATTCATCAGGGGTTGTTCATATTGCTGCTGACCAACAAAATGCCCAGGGACAGCGGCACCAGAACCACCAGGAACTAACGCATTTTGACCGTTCCCTGCACGTGCGGGCACATGGCTCGCGCCGGTGCGAGGTAAAGCCAAGACTCGGCTTCCACTATAAGGAACGATTTCTAGAAGCACGTTGTGGATGCTAATTTTATCGCCAGGTTTGGCGAGCGCGCCCTTGATACGAACTCCATTCAAAAATGTTCCATTCGAAGACTGCAAGTCATTAATCAAAATTTTGTCCGCAGCGACCATGATTTCAACGTGATCTTTCGAAACGCCAGGGACTGAGAGTTGCAAATCAGCAGACGTGGATCGGCCGATTCGGTTGCCACCGACTTTTAAGGGTACAATTTGTCCGGCCAGAGGGCCGTTCAAAAACTTAAGACCCCACATTGAGCTGGTCTCCCACTTTTACGCCCAGACTTTTGATCCGTCCGCTTTTCATCTCAACCACCGAAGTCGCTCCCCACTGGGGCCAGACGACTCGCCCAGGCCTGACATCTTCAACCAAGGCTTTTACTTTCAACTTCGAATCCAAAAACACACAATCAATCGCGTAGCCCATAAAAAAAGTGTGGATGCTGTTACAGGCATGAATCCACAACCCTTGCTGCTCGCCCAAGTCTTTTGTTCCAAGCAAACCCTTCAAACGCGACCATGAGGTCGAAGCGATGCTCATGTCTTTTAAGAGAACTTTATCTTGCGTTTGATTGAGCAGGCTCTTCATTAGTTAAAGCCTCCGCTCACCATGTTGACGGCCACGGGTCCAAAGACCACGATGAAAACCGCAGGAACGATAAAGAAAATTATCGGAAACAGCATCAGCTGAGAAGCACGCGCACCGGCCTTTTCAGCTCTGACAAATCGCTCGAGTCTGATTTGCACAGATTGATCTTTGAGAACTTGTGAAATCGAAGCACCCGTCGAATCCGCATCCACCAGGACCGCAACAAAACTTGTAATTTCCATCAAGTCACTGCGATTGGCCAGACCACGCAAGGCAGCCGAGCGCGAAGCTCCAAGCTTAATATCTTTTAAAACGATGCCCAGCTCTTCGCCCAAGGTGCTGCCTTCGGCCTTATCAACAATCCGCTGAATCGCCGAGATAAAGTCCAAACCGGCCTCGGTTGAGAGCGCCAAAAGATCGGCAAAGAACGGAAGATCGGCCCGCATATTGACTTCACGAACACCTTTTTCTCGGCGCGCATAAATTTCTGGAAACTTCCAGCCAGCCGGAACAAACAAAACAAAGAGCAGCCAGTGCAAGCCAGCCTCCAGAGCGAAATTCATGATTCCTAAAAATCCAGGGAATGCGATTCCCCAAAAGATTTGCAAACCAATGAACTCATCGACGTTGAGCTGGCGCGAAAGACCCGAAGTTAAGATCAAGCGCTCGAGCTTTTTGCGGTAGCTTTTGCTCTTAATGCGAAAGGCGTGCTGTAAAGTAAATTGATGAACCAGAGGACGCGACCAGTTGATAAGCGCTGACTTCGACCGCTCGGGTTCATTGCCGCTGGCCCAAGACAAAAGTTCTTTGTCGGTGTTGTTCGTCAGCAAAATGGAAACAAACGAATACACGGCAAATGCTCCGAGGAGCAGCCCCGATATCAGCAGTAATTCTGCGCTTCCCATTTCGTCCCCAATCGCGGTATCTGTGAAGGCATGCTCATCAAAGAGTTCGTACTCGCCTCCGAGTCACCACGTCGAAAAAGTCTTTTGGAAGAGGCCGGATTTCACATCACGGTCTTTCCAGTTAAAGTATCGGAAAGTCTGGAGAAAAACCTGACGGTTCAGGCTCAGATTCGGGCCATTTCACAGCGAAAATTTGTGGCCGCAAAAACGCAGTGGAACCGGACCAAGGGCCAGGAGGCGCTTTTACTGACCGCAGACACGATGGTTGTCCATAAGGGCCAAGCTCTCGGAAAGCCTGAAGATTCTGATGACGCGGTCAACACTTTGTTACGTCTCTCGAATGAGGCCCACCAAGTCATGACGGCCATCACTCTTGGGCTCTCGTCGAGGTCCGAAAGTTTCGACGATCTTGTGACGACCGATGTTTTCTTTAATCTCATTTCGAGACAACAGGCCGAGGCTTACGTCCAGACCGGTGAACCCATGGACAAAGCCGGAAGTTACGGGATTCAAGGTCTGGGCCGCCAGTTTGTGGAAAAGTTTGTGGGTCCTTATGACAACGTGGTCGGCCTTCCGGTTTCGGCTGTTCTTAAAATTTGTCAAGAACACGGCTGGCAACTACCGCCGCGACCGTCTTAAAGATAGACTCCTGAGCATGAGCGAGCTCCAAAAAATCCAACGCCAACTTCCTTCGAACTGACGGATTCTTGCCGTCTCAAAGCGCCATCCCAGTTCAAATATCAGACAACTGCATCAAGAAGGTCAGCTTCTTTTTGGCGAAAACTATGTGCAAGAAGCCAAACAAAAGCAGCTTGAGTTGAGCGCCCTTCAGCTGCAATGGCACCTGATCGGCTCACTGCAAAAAAATAAGGCAAAAGAGGTGATCGGTCTTTTTGATTTGATCCACTCGATCGATTCGCTGGCGCTGGCAGAAGCTCTCAACAAACGGCTCGAAAGTGCCGGCAAAAAACAGAAAATCTTGATCCAACTGAATCTTGCAGATGAAACCAGCAAAGGTGGTTTTTCATTGAGCGAATTTGAAAAAAACTTGGCTGCACTCCAAGCTCTCGAGCATCTAGAGATTTCGGGGTTGATGACGATGCCCCCGCTCGCCGAAGATCCCGAATCCTCGCGCCCTTATTTTAAAAAATTACGATCTTTGCGGGATGAACTTCAAAAAAGTGCCGTTTCAATTCGAGAGCTGTCGATGGGAACGAGCTCGGATTACCTCGTCGCCGCCGACGAAGGCGCCACTCTTGTCCGGCTTGGGACAGTGCTCTTTGGTGCTCGAACTTGATTTCACTTGTGCCGCCCCGATCAAAGGACCTATCCTGGTTTGAGTATGGTCAAACACTACAAAGTTGGTTTTCTTGGTGTCGGCAACATGGCTCAGGCCATCATCAAGGGACTTGTTGAATCTAAAGTTGTCACTCCCGAACATATCTTTGCTTCGAACCGCTCACCCGGAAAACTGCAAAAGGTCAGCGACCTTTGGGGCATTCAAGCCCTTGCCACCAACGAAGAAGTCATCGACAAGTGTGACATCGTGGTGCTGGCCATGAAGCCACAAGATCTTTCGGGCGCCATTGATCCTCTCGCCGGTTCATTTAACGACGGCCAAATCGTGATTAGCTTGGCGGCCGGAGTTCAACTTCGGCAGATCCAGCGAAAACTTCCTCAGTGCCGAATTGCCCGCGTCATGCCCAACACGCCTGCCGTCATTGGCCAAGGTGTGATCGGATTTTTAACTGGGGCCGATAGTGAGGCCCTGGACACCGTTGTCGAAGATCTTTTTTCACCTCTGGGATTTATCCACCAGGTCGAAAACGAAGAGCAGCTCGAAGCACTCACGGTCAGCTGCTCGAGCGGAACCGGTTTTATTTTTGAACTCATGATGTATTTTCAAGATTGGATCGAGGAGCGCGGCTTTGAGCCCTCGACTGCCCGAAAAATGGTGGTCGAAACATTTTTAGGCGCGGCCAAGCTGGCCTCGCTCCATGGTGACCTGCCTTTGGAGGACCTGCAAAACAAGGTCACGTCCAAAAAAGGGGTGACGACAGCTGGACTTGAGTCCATGCGTGAGTTCGAAATTGAGCGTGCCCTTCGCTACAGCTTCGAAAAAGCGGCTTTGCGAAACCAGGAACTTGCGAAACAAGGCTAGTCCAACCTATTCTAAGCACGAGCTGTTTAGTTTTTAGCCAGATCCGTTAATTTGCTTCATGGAGGAAGTAGATGAAAATGACTCCGATCGATGTCAGCCACAAGACGTTCAATAAAAAAATGTTCGGACTCGATGAAATGGAAGTCATGGAGTTTCTGCAAATGGTCGCAAGTCAGATGGAACAAATGATTCACGAACGCAATGTTTTGCGTGAAGCACTTCGCGAAAAAGACACGCGTATTGCCGAATTCCGCGAGCGCGATCAAATTTTGCAATCAACAATCTCAACCGCTGGCACCATGTCCGAAAAAATTCGCAGCGATGCCGAACGCGAAGCCAAGTTGATCTTGGCCGATGCCCAACAAAAAGCCGAGATCGTGACCCGCGACTCACGCGATTCACTCAAGCGCATTTACCAAGAAATCGCCGACCTTAAACGGGTACGCATGCAGTTCGAAGCGAACCTTCGCGCCCTGGCTCAAGCTCACATGAGCTTGCTCGAGCAAGGCGAGAAGTACATGCCCAATATTGGCTTGGGCGGCGTGAGTTACGAGAACAGCTCCGCCAACAATCAAAATAACAGTCACGGGTCACGATCGGCTGATATATCGCCTCTTTCGAGCCATCCTTAAGTTAATCAAAAAGAGTTTGAAAACAAAAAAGCCCGGGAGAAATCCCGGGTTTTTTTTGCGCGCTCAACGCGATCAATTGTCATTTGGGCCTGGAAATAAACACAATATTAATTATGTAATGATTCAGAAACATTCGTTTTATAACCACTAGGAGTCGCCAATGTTCCACATATCGTGTTTGAACTAGAGCCAAGGTTACTTCAAAAAATCGGTGAAGACTCTTTTTGAGTTTTATATGCGACAACCCCCTTAATATTAGTCAACCAGATTGACATTATGGTCAATCTGATTGACTATAATGTCAATTGGAGGATATTAGGATGGATGCAAACGTGGAGCTAAAATTTTCTCGCCGTGGAGCTGGCGCACCAGTAGTATTTGCACACGGTACCCCAACCTATTCTGGTGAATACGAACAAGTTGCGAATCAAATCGAAAACTCCAACCAGAGTATATTGATTGATCACTTAGGGTTCGGGGACTCTCCAAAGCCGATTGATGGCGACTACTCGATATCGGCTCATCGGATTCGATTTCGTCAAACTCTTCGACAGAAAGGTATCAAAAAATTTCATTTGGTAGTTCATGATTTTGGGGGAGTCATCGCCCTCCCACTTCTGACAGAGTCGGATTCTGAGGTGCTGAGCCTCACAATCATCAATTCTTGGTATTGGCCTTTAATTGAAACAGAGCCGCAAATGAAATCGCAAAAAATACTGCTAGATTCGGGAATTTTTCCATTTCTTTACAAATATTTTAATTTTAGCCCAAAGGTATTATTAAAACTGGCCTGGGGCAGCCACTCGCCGCTCACTAAAGAAAGACATCGGCATTATATTTCAAAATTTCCAACGAAAGATGATCGCCATGGACCGATTGGATTCTTGAAAGCACTTTTTGATTTTAAAAATTCAGTCTGGCTTGAAGCAGATCAACTATCAAAAATCAAAACGCCTGTACAAATCATATGGGGCGAAGCTGACAAACTGTTGTCGACAAGAAACCTAGAGAGATGGGAAGCCATTTTCCCTAAAGCAAAAGTTGTCAGATTCAAGAATGTTGGACACTTTGTAGGCGATGAAGCGCCAGAGCTTCTTGCGAAAGAGTTAATCGATTTTTTTAGGACATTCGCTAAATGAAACGCTCAATTCAAAGAATCAAAAAACTGAAAGTCCACCCAAGCGAAATAGATAATCATCAACCCCTTGCGCGATTCATGATTACTCTTTTTAATTTGTTTGAAGACGAGATCATCTCAGATTTGTGTGAGTCTTCTTATTCTGATATTACGCGCACTGATCTAAATACTCTCCGATACATTGATCAAGCGGGCGTAACTGTGGGCCAACTAGCGAGGCTTTCTGGTGTTTCAAAACAGGCAACAAGTAAGCAGATTGAAGACCTAGTCGAGAGAGGGTACGTACAAAAGACAGCAGATAAAAATGATGGTCGAATTGTCAGAGTCAAATTTTCAAACAAAGGGCTGGGGCTGCTTAGTACGCTGATCAAAATCATAAGTGGCATTGAGGCAAGGTATCTGAAAAAAATTGGAAAACTGGAGTATGGCAAACTGAAGAAAAATCTCGGCGCGCTCATAGACTTGTACGTGCAAAGTTAGAAGAAAAATCCTACGCAGGTTGAACAGCGTCCACATTTTTAACGTTAATAAAATTACTCTTCAAAATCGGCCTTAGTTTTTGCCAAAATAAGTGCCACTCTTGCCGGTCAACAAGCACTTGTCTCCGGATCAGTTAGCGCTCTGATTTGCGATCATTTCCTGTCTTGAGTTTGATCGATTGAGCTTCTGAGTGGACCCGAATCCCACCAATAAAATTTCATTTCATTTAATTTCACCCGCGACGTTCAGAAAACGCTGCGCCATCGATTTTCAACAACCAAAAATCAGGGGTTCGATCTCCAGTAGATGTGCTCAGCACATGATTTGAAAGCCTGAAAAAACCCAATCCATCATGCAAAAAAGCCCGGGAGCAATCCCGGGCTTTTTTGTTTTTTGGCCCTATGACAACTACTCAAGATTCGAAACAAACTCTGCTTTCTTCGCTCGCTCAACCAATTGATTCAGCAAAAGAGTATGCGCAGGATCAAACAGAGGCATCGTGGCTGAAACCTCTCGAACTCGTCTCAAGATCGGTTCGGCAAAGCGACCCAGCGACTCAGGCTGAAAGCTTTCGCCCTGGCTCAAAATCTGACCCAAGACACGCTGCTCTTCGGTGTCGAGCAAAATCTCAATCCGCCCGACAAAGCTTCGCACCAATTTGTCCGGTACGGGCGTCATCGTCAGAGGTAAAATCTCTTCGACTTCGTTCGAGGGCAGCACGTACAAGAGCCGCAAGCCTGGAACTTTGAGGTAGCCATGCTCCCAAGTGTTGATCATCGCGAACGCTTCATCTCTGAAAAGTCCCGAATTGATCAAGGCATCGACAAGCATTCCGCGCGCCTGCTCACCGCGAACAGCGCCCACGATTGAGGGTCCTTGATGATTCTTCAAGGCTTCCAAAATGGCCGGCTCAAGCGCTTGGCGGCCCAGTTGAGGCAGCAGCTTCAGCGCAAGAATTTGCCCTTCTCCATTCTCACTCACGTGAACGAGAAACGCGGCCTGCGGGAGCTGATTGGGATCAGCCTCCATCTCAAGCCTTCCACCTTTTGATTGAATCGACATCTTGGGTTGAAAACGTCCGATCCCTCGGTAAAAGATAAACTTCTCTTCTTCAGCACCTGAACGAATCGCATTGCTGGCAACAAGGCGCGCGTGGTTGTAGATGTTTGACGAATCGACCGCCGGAAACAGACCTTGCTTCGAATTCAAAACCTCAACATCAAATGTTGTATTTCCGTTCACAAGACGTTGAATATCGGCTCGCGTTGGTGATGTTCGCACTGGTCCCGGAAACGTTTGCGTGATTACGCCTTCTGGAAACCGCACATTGACCGAAACTTTTTGCGCGCGATCGGCGTAAAAGTAAATCACGGGTGTTTCCATCTTTTGAGTAACGACATTGTTCTCAAAGAAGTCATCGCCGAAGCAAATCTTATTGCGGCAAGGGCGAGGTCTTGGCTGCAAGGGTGGCTGAACCGGAACCTCCTGGCGAAGCTCGCCAAATTCGTGTACGAAGCTGGGCAAAACTTCATCTTCGTGGACCATTCCATCTTGCGTGATTCCATTCGAGCCGACCAGCGAGGTGAACGTCCCCCATTCGTGCGCCTCCAGCTTAGCATGGCTGGGCAAGGTTAAGAGTGTGACAAGGGCGATAACAAGGGACTGAGGCCGCATAAGGGCTCCTTTCATGGTTGGGCACCAGGAATACTTGCACTGGCCTAATAATAAAATTGAATAAAACGACCGATATGTTGACCAAAGATTTATGAACTTTAAACGTCTTGAATACTTTTTAACGATCGCCGAAACAGGAAGCCTCCGTGAAGCGAGCGAGATCTTACGCATTAGCCCACCCGCACTTTCAAAGGCGATGCGCCTTCTAGAATCTGAACTCGAAACCAAAATCTGGATTGCCGACGGGCGCCGAATCATTTTGACCGACTCAGGCAAAGCCTTACTTAAAAAAGCGCCTCTCTTGATCGATCACTTTAAGTCTCTCAAATCGGATTTGCTGGCAGATCACACCGGTCCAAAACCAATCCGCATTGGAACCTTCGAAGTTTTCTCGACTTATTTTCTGACTTTTTTAGACAAGCTTGCGTGGGACGACCATTCTCTCGAGCTGCATGATTTGCTTCCTGGCGAAATGGAAAAGCACATTGCTCAAGGTGATCTTGATTTAGGAATTACCTACATGCCCGTTCCCCACCCGGCGCTCGATTTTTTAAAAGTCAAAGCGATCGAAATGGGCGTTTACACAAAGGTAGGTGCCTTCGAAGGCGTGCCTCAAGACAAACTCCCCTTCGTGATTCCCGTTTTACCGCTGCAAGGAACGCCCACCAAAGCAAAAGGGCTTGATGGCTGGCCCGCAGACGCCTTTCAGAGAAAGGTGCTGCATCAAGTGACTCTGCTCGAATCCGCCCTCGAGCTGTGCCGCCAAGGGCGCGTGGCTGGCTACTTTCCATCCTTCGTGGTTTGCGAGCACAACAAGCGTATGAGTGCCGAGTACCGCCTCGAACGCCGCCGTTCGGGAGCGAGCCTGCCTCAATGCAAATTGCGTGAGGCAGATGTCTTCATCGTCAAAAGAAAGTCGTACGAAGAAACTGATATTGTGAAACAAATCGCCAAAGCGATCCGTCAGATTTGCTAAGGCTTACTTCCTAGAAACACATCCTGAAACGAAGAACTATAAAGACTTTCTCTTCGCCAATACCGATAAGGAGATCTCAGTTCCGTCTTTTTCACTGATTGTGATTGAGGCCGGCTCATTTTCTTTGGCCAGTATTTGCGGTTTTGAAACAATTGTTCGCTCGCCATTTTTACTGATATGTCCGACCGTGAAGTTCATCAGAATGCCTTTATGTTTCTGAACTTGCCCCTCAGTCGCCACAACTTCAATGAAGCTTTTCTCACCATCGGTGCTCTGGTTGATTTTTCCGACTTCTCCAGCTTTCAAGATAAGTCGCGGAGTAGAGACCTGTTTGCCGTTCATCGACAGATCTATTTTCAAATCATAGCCGTTGGTAGATGCAAAAACAGAGTTACCGACCATGATGAGCGCTAATCCAAGCAATTTCACAAGACCTCCTTGTTTTATTCAATTCACGAGGGTTTGGGATTCCAGCCATTTTCAACATAGTGGACATTCGAGAACCCTTGCATGTCAAGGTCCTTGAGCCACGTTTGATAGTCCTGCTCGTTCTTTGAAAGAAGCACGATCGGCAGCGACGCCGGCAGACCTCGCTCAGCGAGGCGCCCCATTAAATTTGTGGGCGCGCCCGCAAAATCGACTTCGAAAGACCACTTCTCGAGGTGGCCGCGCTCAATGATTAAAGGGTAGATCGTAAAAAAATCGACTCCATCATGCAAAAGCAAAAAGGGAATTCGGTTTTGCACCAAGTTGTCGAACTGAAAAAAGGAGATTTGCGAAAGATCATAGCTCATGCTTCGGCTCCCGATTCTTGTTTGGCCGAATCAGGAATTTGTGACCCCAGACGAATCACCGCCAGCAAGCTGATGAGCGAGAAAACACCCGCGAGCATAAATGGCGCGACCATGTGCACAGATCCATAAAGCAAACCACCGACAGAAGGCCCAATGATACGCCCAAGTGAGGCCGTTCCTTGCGTGGTCCCCATGGCCTCACCTTGTTTATCGGCAGGCGAGAGCAAACTGATCGTCCCCAAAATCGAGGGATTCGAAAAGCTATGACCAAAACTCAAAAACACCATGGCCAATGCCAAGGTCCAAACATGCATCGAAATCGCGATGGTTAAAAAACTCATCACCATCAACGCTAGACCTAAGCGCACCAGCACCCGCTCACCAAATTTCGGCAAGAGTCGCCGCACAAGAAAGCCCTGATTAAAAGCCGAAAGAACGCCAATAAATGCAAAACCAAAACTAACTTCGACAAGCCCCCATCCGAACCGGTCGGCCGCGAACAAAATCAACGTCGCTTCCATCGTCGACATCGCTAGTGAGTTCAGAAAAAAACTACCGACCAGAGTTCCGACGACAGGCTTGCGAAGATAGAGACCAAGCCTCTCGATGCGGCTCTCGGAGGTTGCCGGCGCTGCCGACATGGTTTTTGTCTCTTGCAACTTCCAAAGCGCAAAAAGAAACGTCAAAAAACACAAGACCGCGATCCCGCCGCTGGCAAACTTCATCGCTAAAATCTGCGTGCCAAACAAATGCTCGCCCCAAAGAGTCAGCGCACCGCCAATGGCAGGCCCGACAACAAACCCCAGACCAAAGGCCGCACCGATCAGCGCCATGCCTTTTGAGCGTTCATTCGGAGGCGTGACATCCGAAATCGCCGCCGAGGCCGTCGAAAGACTAGCTCCGAAAAAACCGGCTAAGGCGCGCGAGACAAAAAGCAATTCAATCGATCCAGCCAAAGCGAACAGAACATAACTGAGCGTTTCGCCCAGCAAGCAGTAGACCAAAATGGGCCTGCGTCCGTACTTGTCACTGAGTCGCCCCCAGAAAGGGGCAAATAAGAACTGCATCAGTGAGTACACCGACATCAACAATCCCACTTGCAACGCACTCGCTCCAAACTCTCGACTGAGGACGGGCAAAACAGGAATCAAAACGCCGAACCCTACCAAGTAGAGAAAGACGGTCAAGAACAGGATACTGAGATGGGATTTTCTTGGCGAAGTCATCGGGCCCAGGAATAATAGACTTTGATGAAAAAGTCAGCCCTTTCAGCCTTGTTGCTTCTGTTTTGTTCGCCCCTCATGGCCTTCACCCCCGGTGGCTCCGAATTTAAAACCTACACGGTTCGCAATATCGACCTGTACGGACAAACGCGGTACTACGTTGCTCAAGGCAACTTTACCAAATCTGGAAACTCGTACGATTCACTGCCCTCAGGGTACGCCTACGAAATTTTTAATTTTGATGTGGGCGCTCGCTCGGTGATCTTTTCGAAATGGGCGGCTTTTGGCCGCATGACCATGGGAGCGGCGCAATCCAAATCTCCCAGTGACACTCGCACGAACAGCGCACTTTCCGAGGCTCAGGTCGGTCTTGATTTTCTGATGAGCGAAGGCTCGCTCTCGCTCATTCCCGAATTGAGTTTCACATTCCCGTTTGAGGCGAATGACGTCAATAAAGACACCGTTGCCATCAGCGATGGCGCCATGGCAATCAACGGGCGCCTCATTGCGCTCGTGAAAACTCGAATGATGCATCTGGGTGCCTATGGCGGCTATACCCACCGAGATAAGGGCCTCTCATCACTCTTTCCTTACGGCATTTTGGGAGAGTTTGATTTTGGATCCTTTCACCTGGGCGCTGATTTGCGGGGCTACACCAGTGTCGGTTACGACAGCGGCAGTGATTCTGAACTTAGGCGCGACTTGTACCAATGCCGATCGAACGGTTGCGCAAAGCGGTATTATGCGGTCAACCCTGGGCTTATCGAAAGTTCAGTTTATTTCAAGTGGCGTGCCTCGCGCGAGTGGGACCTTTCGGGGGGCATCACGATGGCGATCACGGGGCAGAACACCAGCACCGGCTATGGTGCCTTTGCCAATATCGGCTACCATTGGGGACTTGGTCCCGTCTCGAATGACAACGAGATGACGACTTTGCCGGCTGCACGCTCGCGAGTCACCGGCCCTAACTTTCAAGAAGAGACCAACGACGGCGTCGACCAAAATCTCTTCACAGCTCCCCCACCACCTCCTTCTCCTGATGCACAGAGAAAAAAGCGTCAGAAGCAGATTCAGGACGAGCTGAACAAAACAGAGATGCAAATCGACCTAAAGTCGAATAAGAAAAAACGAGTAAGACCCTAATTTTTGCGAGTACATTTATGACACAACTCTCTGATCGCTACAGCCCTCAAGAGGTCGAAGACCGCATCTACCAATGGTGGGAACAAGCGGGCTATTTTAAAGCTCAAGACCAATCAACCAAACCTCCTTTTTGCATCATCTTACCCCCTCCGAACGTGACGGGTTTTTTACACCTGGGCCACGCTCTTGACCACACGATTCAAGATTGCATGATTCGCTGGAAACGCATGAACGGCTTTAATGCCCTCTGGCTTCCGGGTTCAGATCACGCGGGCATCGCAACCCAAAGCGTGGTTGAGCGCGAACTTAAAAAAGAAGGCCTCACCCGCACTGAACTGGGCCGCGAAAAATTTCTCGCCAAAGTTTGGGATTGGAAAAAGCAATACGGTGATCGCATTTACAAACAAATGCGCCGCCTGGGCGATTCTTGTGATTGGGACCGCGCTGTTTTCACGCTGGATGAGGGCCCCTCAAAGGCTGTTCGCAAAGTCTTTGTTAGCTTGTACAAAAAAAATTGGATCTACCGCGGACAACGTTTGGTCAACTGGTCGGGCCCACTTGAAACGGCCATTTCGGATCTTGAAGTTGAGCACAAACAAATCAAGGGCTCGATCTGGCATATTAAATATCAAGTTGAAGGCACCAATGACTTTTTAGGCGTGGCCACAACTCGTCCCGAAACTTTATTGGGTGATTCGGCTCTCTGCGTGCATCCCAAGGATGAGCGCTACACCAAATACATTGGCAAAAATGTCATTCTCCCCTTGCTTGGTCGCAGAATTCCCGTGATCGCTGACACGTATGTCGATCGCGAGTTTGGCTCGGGCGTGGTCAAGATCACACCCGCGCATGACTTTAACGATTATAAAATCGGCAAAACGCACAACCTTCCATTCATCAATATCCTGACCAAACGGGCCGAGATGAATGAGAACGCCGGTCCTTACAAAGGCCTCAAAGTGCAAGAGGCGCGCAAGCGCATTCTCGAAGATCTCAAAACCCAAAACCTTCTTGAAAAAGAAGAGCCCCACACTCTGAACGTGGGTCACTGCTCGCGCTCGGGCGCCGTTGTAGAACCCTTCTTATCAGAGCAATGGTTTGTCAAAACAGAAAATCTCTCGATCCCCGCCCGCCGCGTGGTTGAGTCTGGCACAACTCAAATCGAGCCCGAGTCTTGGACCAAAGTATACTTGCACTGGATGAATATCATCGAAGACTGGTGCATTTCGCGCCAACTCTGGTGGGGTCATCGCATTCCGGCTTGGTACTGTGACAAGTGCGGGCACGTGACGGTCGCCGAAACAGATCCTGCAAAGTGTGAAAGTTGCGGCAGCACAGGGATCAAACAAGACGAAGACGTTTTGGATACTTGGTTTAGCTCGGCCCTGTGGCCCTTTAGTACATTGGGCTGGCCGCAAGAGTCCGAAAAGCTCAAAACTTTTTACCCCACAAGCGTGCTTGTCACGGGTCACGATATCCTGTTTTTCTGGGTTGCTCGCATGATGATGATGGGCCTTGAGTTCATGCGCGATGTTCCCTTTCGCAAAGTTTACTTGCACGGGATTGTTCGTGATTCTCAAGGGCGCAAAATGTCAAAATCCTTGGGCAACTCGATCGATCCCGTTGAAATGATCGACAAGTATGGTGCCGATGCCTTGCGGTTTTCTTTTTTGGCCCATATTCATTCGGGAAAAGATTTTAAGTTTAGTGAGCAACGCACCGAAGGCTACCGCAATTTCATGAACAAAATCTGGAATGCGACTCGGTTTTCGCTGACCAACTTGCAGGACTTTCAAGTTCCTGCAAACGGCTTAGCTGCGATGCCAGATAAGGCGCACTTATCCGTTTTTGATCAATGGATCATTACAAAACTGGGGCGCACCGAAAAGATCATCGACGAGGCCCTCGAACAAGACCGTTTTTCTGATGCGGCGACAAGCCTTTACTCGTTTGTTTGGTATGAATTCTGTGATTGGTATATCGAGTTTATCAAACCCGTGATGAACGGACCGGCTTCACCCGAGAAGCAGAACACGCAACTTGTGGTTTCCCATGTTCTGAACCGAATTATGCGTTTGCTGCATCCTTTTGTTCCTTTCGTCTCTGAAGAGCTTTACCAAAAGCTGCCTCTCAAGGGCGAAGCTTGCATCACCGATCGGTATCCCAACGTTCGCAATGACCGCGAGTTCTTGGCGTTTGGCTCTGAGGCCGCCACCTATGAAGTCGAAGTCCTCAAAGAAGTCATCTCGGCGATCCGCAATGTTCGCGGTGAGAACCGCATCAGTCCGGCCATTAAAATCAATGTTCGCGTGAACCCGTCTGACGACAAAGCTCAAAAAGTTTTGCTCGCGAACCGCGTCTCGATCATGAACCTTGGCCGCATCGAAAATTTAGAAGTTGGCTCTGAGGGGTCGCTCGCGAAATGTGCGGTTGTTCCTGTCGTGGTCGAAGACTCGCGGTTGCAAGTGGTGATTCCGCTCGAAGGCTTGGTTGATATCGACGAAGAAATTAAGCGAATTCAAAAAGGCATTGAGAAGCTCACAAAAGACATCTCCGGTCTTTCGGGGCGTCTCTCAAATGATAATTTTGTGAAAAACGCGGCTGAAGATGTCGTCGAAGCCGATCGCAAAATGCTCGAGCAATCCAAAGCGCAACTCACGTCCATGCAAGAGGCGCTGACAAGATTGCAGGCCTAATCCGCAGCAGGGGACATGCGATCAAGGCTCTTGGAAGCGCTCGAAGGCTACTTGACGCAAGAGCAAGCTTCGCGGGCCTTCATGTTCACGCAGCGAAAGATGGCCTCGCCTTTGACCATCTCAATTTCAGAGAGCGTTCCATCAATGTTAACAAAATCAATCCGTCCATTATCAGAAAACTGAACCACACCGGCGCGTTCCTTAAAAAACACGTCACCTTCGCGAAGCATCTGATTCAAAGTTTCATCGCTGGGGTTTCGAGCTTTTTCGGGATCAAGCTCCAAAGGAATGGGCAGCCCTTCGCGGTCAACCGCGAAGTAATGCAGTTCGCGTGTCGTTCGGCCCTCGTCATTCTCGGTGACTTCAAGTCGCAAGCGGCGCTCGCGTCCCTCGCGGTTTCTTAAGTGCCAGCTCATCCATCGATCCTCGATCCGAATCGGCGAACCCCAATCGCTTTGAACGTGCGACAGCACCGTCTCGATACTCAAGCTCGACGAAGGCGGAAGTTCGGGACTTTTTAAGCCAAAGCACTCATCCATGTCGGACAGGATCTGAGCAAACGAGAGCTCGGCTTCCTTTTTGAGTTCTGGAATGGCGGACTCGGCTCCCGGCGCAAGGTCACCCATGCTTTCGGGGCCACTTGGCTCGGCAAGATCACTCACGGTTGTCGGTGAATCAGGTCTTGCGAGTGATTCTTGACGTCCCGGAATGACGCCCGCGCCCCACAAGAGCACAGTCAGAATGCCGATCGAGAAAAGAACCAAGAACCCGAGGGTTCGATTTTGGCGAGTCATGCAAAGAGCATAGCGATCATCACGGCCCGCGACAATCAGTCTTGCATTGCTGTCCGTCCCAATTAAAATACGCCATGAGCTTGATTCAGAGCTTTCCCCTTATTCCTTGTCAAAGTCCAGTTTGGGCCCCTGACCGTCATTCCCAAACGATTTTTGGCGACTTGCTTCCGTCGAGGCCCTTATCCCATCAGGGTTCGAAGTGGGTTGTGCATTTACCTGATCAGGATCAAGTGGTCTTGCGAGTTCACGAACAAGACTCGGAGTGGGTTGTTCTGCTTTGTCATGGGCTCACGGGATCTGCGGATTCCACATACATGCACCGAATCACCCACCAGTTTTTAAGTAGTGGCCTTGCTTCGGTTGTCAGAATGAATCACCGCAACTGCGGCGAGGGTCAGGGTCTGGCCAAGCATCCTTATCATAGCGGACGTTCCGATGATTTGGGTTTTGCCGTCGCTCAGGTTCGTCGTCGATTTCCAAAGAAGAAAGTCCTCGCCATAGGATTCTCGATGAGCGCCAACGCTCTGTTGCTGCTCATGAGCCGAGTCGTTCCGCCTGCCCAGATTTTTAATCCTGCGGATTTTGAACAGAACCAAGCGCAGCTGGATCTGAGCCTCCCCGACGCCGCCATCACCGTCAATGCCCCCATCCACCTCGAAAAATCCGCCCGTCAACTGTCGCAGTCATTGAACCGCCTTTACGAAATCAACTTCATGACGAATCTGCATTTTCTTCTCAAAAAGCTTGAGCGCGAGGGGCACCTGCAACCGACCCGTGGAGTTCACCCGCTAATGAAGGTGTCGGCCTTTGACGATTTGTTCACGGCACCCAGATCTGGCTTCGCCTCAGGTCTTGATTACTACACGATTTGCAGTGCAAAGACGTACCTTCAAAAAATTGATCGACCCACCGCTTGCCTGACGGCCGCCAACGATCCCTTTGTCGACTATCAAGAATACCTCCGCGCGCCGTTGCCGCCGATGGTTCGCCTTCACATTGAACGTGAGGGCGGGCACATGGGGTATCTGCATAAAGAAAAAACCCCGCTCGGCAACCATCGCTGGCTCGACTACGGGGTTTTTGAAATTGGCCAGACGCTGATGTCCGAAAACTAAACACCAGCTCTCTTTCGGCAATCCATTTCCGCGATCTCTTTCAACTGCCTATTTCAGCAAACCGATCTCGCGCAAACGTTGCATCAAAAAGTCGTGTGCTGAAATGTCAGCATATTTCGCACCGCCACCTTTGCATGAGGGAATGCATGAAAGCATGGCCTCAGGATTCGGGTGAATAAAAAAGGGCATCGAGTAACGACTCGAAGACACCGCTTCGGGCGTATTGACCACTTGGTGAGTCGTCGACGGAATCACTTCGTTTGTCGCACGCGCCAGCATATCACCCGCATCAACGATCAAAGAGTTGGGCTCGCTCTCGATATCGAGCCAAGTTCCATCACGGTCTTTCAGTTGCAATCCCGAGGCAGTCGCCGCGGGTAAGATCGTGATCAGGTTAATGTCTTCGTGCGGAGCCGCTCGCAGGCAACGAGGATCCGTCCCTTGAGGAATTGGAGGGTAATGCAGCAGACGCAAAACCGAGTTTCCGTCTTGAATCATGTTGTCGAAGTAAAAATTTGGTACATCCAATGGAAAAGTCAGCGCTTGGAGCATGGCTTTACCAGCTTGCTCCAGCTTAAAATACAAATCCGAAAATGTGGTTTTAAACTCAGGCAGCTCCGAAGGCCAAACGTTGTTGGGGTAATATTTTTTTAACGGATGACCATCCGCCACTTCACGGCCCACGTGCCAAAATTCTTTCAGATCCATCACGGGAGAATCCTTGGCGTGCTCTGTTCCAAAAGGAGTGTAGCCACGCTGACCACCATGAACTCCAGCATATTTAAGTTTGGCTTCAGTCGGAAGCGCGTAGAATTGAGCCAAAACATCATAGGCTTTGCTGAGGAGGGCGGGCTCGACATCGTGGTCTTTGAGGATGATGAAGCCGTAATCTTTAAGGCCGCCAAACAAATTTTCGATAAAGCGGACTTGATCCGTTTTCGAACCCTCGGTGTAAGAGCGTAAACTCAAAGTTGGTACTTTTCGAAGCGTGGCTGGGCGTTCTGTTTGCAAGTCCATAGGTCCCCCTCTTTTGTCTGACACAAACCACAATCTCCCGCGAACTGCAAAAGCAAATTGTCATGCAATAATTGCATGCCTTGAGAGAGTCCCCTTTCGTTTTACGAAAGGCGAACTTCGAGAACCTTGACCCGAGAGTCGGTGAGAAATTCAAAATGGACATCTCCATTTAAAAAGCGAACTGCGTGGGAGTTTCGATATTTGGTCTGAGTTTGACCCTCGAACCCCCGGTAAATGACTGGCCGAGGATCGAGTGCCAAGGTCCCCTCAATCAATTGACGCAGCTCATCATAAGTGAGCGCAGCAAAGGATTTTTCATTTTGGTTTTTCAGCTGATCCGACCATGTTTTGAGAACTCCGAGCAAAGCCTCGCTCCACTCGATTTCAATTTTCGACTGGGTCGCAGTTGCGGCCCAGCCGCCCCGAGCATGGGGTTGAGACTCGACATCCGGTAAGTAAGGTTTCAAGTCTAAAACCGGCGTGCCGTCGATCATGTCGACGCCAGCCAAGATCACGGCGTCGCTTTCAACGCGCACCACTTTGACCAGAGAAAGTCCCAGGGGATTGGGTCGGTGCGGAGACCTTGTCGCGAAAACTCCAATCGACTCCCCTTGCAGTCGCGGAGGGTGGACCTTGGCGTGATAGCGGGCATTGTCGTTTTGATGAAAAACAAAAATCACCCACGCATGAGAAAACCCATCAAGTCCCTGAAGGGCTTCTTCGGGTTGCCACTTGCGATGAATCTTCAGGCGCGCCAGTGAATGCTCGACCAATCCAGGCTGGCGAGGCGTTCCGAATTTATCTGGATAACAGGATTCTAAATGACCGATGGGTTCAAAAAGCATGGGGCCTCTCGTACTCGAGGCCCCAGCAAAGATCAATTGAGATTAAGGGTCGGCCCCCGAACGGTCGTCGCCGCTTCAACTGAGGTTTCAAGACCCGAACGTCGCGATCGCTGAACCAAGGCCTCGCGGTTTTTGATCACGATCTCTTTTCCGCGAACCTCAAGAACACCTTCGTCTTTTAGTTCCGTCAAATGTCTCGACAGCGACTCATTGATCGTTCCCGCCAACTGAGCCAGCTCGTGACGAGTCAGCCGCAGGTTGAGCGACACGCCATTTGACGCCGGTGTTCCAAACTTGTCCGCCAAGCTCAGCAACTGATGCGCAATCCGCTCTTGGACCGAGGCCAAGTAATGCGTTTGGTTTTGCGACTCATTCGTTTCGAGATCGCGCACCAACTGGGTCAGGAGCATCTTCATCAGAGGATTTGTACTCGACATCATCTGCTGAATGGTCTCTTTCGGAAACACCTGAATTTCACTTGGCTTGAGCGTCTTGGCGAAATCATCATAGGGGCTCTCCTGGATCAGCGCCCTAAAGCCAAAGAGTTCACCAGGAGCAACCACCTTGTTAAGGTACTCGGCCGAACATAAGCGCCCGCGCGCATGTTTTTGGTGGGCGACCATTTTCACGGCTCCGCTCTTGAGAAGATAAAGACCACGAGGCACTTCGCCTTCACGGAAAATGATTTCGTTTTCACGGAATATCAGAATTTCACTAGGCACACCCCAGAGAGGATGCCCCGTCTGAGCGGGAGCCTGGCTCGCAGAAAGATGCCGAAAATCCTGCTCGTGACTGATTGGTAATGAGAATGCCATAACGACTCCTTTTAAAGTTTACATTTTGTTGAACTTTAAGCTACCGCTGTTTTGTCCCATGACAAAGACGATTATAATGAAGTCACAGTTTGCTTTAGTCGAATGATGCCGAAGCCCCAACCTAAGTATTTGAAATTATTTGCTAATCAAAGATTGACTTCACTTCGACGCGACCCTATCTTGCCGCCATGAAAAATAAAATTGGACCTTCTTCCCACCCAAAAATCCAAGCCATCCCACTGGCAATTTTTCTTAACATCGCGATTATTTCACTTTTTCCCTTGCCCGCGTTTGCACTTAAAGTCGGCCTTGTTCTCGATAAGGGTGGCAAAGACGACAAAAGTTTTAACTCCTCCGCCTATCAAGGCGCGATGAAAGCTCAAAAAGAACTGGGCATCGAACTTAAATTCGTTGAAGCCACCGATAACAATCTTCTCGAAAACATGCACCGCTCATTTGCCAAAAAAGACTTCGATCTCATTATCGGTATTGGCTTTGCCCAGACAGATGCAGTTAAAAAAGTTGCGGCTCTAAATCCCAATCAAAAATTTGCCCTGGTCGATGGCGAAATCCAGGCCCCCAACGTGCGCTCGCTTTTGTTTGAAGAGCACGAAGGCTCTTTCGTCGTCGGTGTTTTGGCGGCCATGGCAAGTAAGACCGGAACCATCGGTTTTATCGGCGGAATGGACATCCCACTCATTCGGCGCTTTGAAATGGGTTTTAAGGCGGGCGTGCTCCACCAAAATCCCAAAGCAAAAGTCCTCAGCAACTTTATCGGGATCACGGGCGAAGCCTGGAACAATCCCGCGAAAGCCAAAGAACTGGCGCTGTCACAGTTTAATCAAAAAGTTGATGTCGTGTTCGTCGCAGCTGGAGCCTCCGGTTCAGGCGTTTTTGATGCCACCGAAGAAAAAAAGAAACTCGCGATCGGGGTCGATTCCAACCAAAACTGGCTGAAGCCCGGCTTTATTCTCACCAGCATGCTGAAGCGGGTTGACGTTGCCGTGTTTGACACCATCAAGGCGGCGAAAGAGGGCACTTTCAAAGGTGGCATTGATCGCTTTGGTTTAAAATCGTCTGGAATTGATTACGCACTTGATTCGCACAACCAGAAGTTAATCACCGCTCCCATGAAAGCGCGCGCCGAAGAAGTTAAAAACCAAATCATTGCGGGCAAAATCAAAGTTCCGGATTATTACAAATCTAAAAAGTAAGGGCCCCATGCAAACACCCTTGCTCGAATTCAAAAACATCAGCAAGGCCTACGGGCAGGTCCGCGCCAATCAGAACATCAACTTTCAAATCCATAAGGGGCAAATCCACGCCCTGATTGGCGAAAACGGCGCGGGTAAATCCACGCTGATGAAGATCCTTTTTGGCCTTGAATCCGCTGATCACGGAGAGATCTGGCTTCGCGGTGAAAAACTCAAATCCAAAAGCCCGATCGAAGCCAAGCAAAAAGGCTTAGGCATGGTCCAGCAGCACTTTCAGCTCGCACCGGCTCTCACGGCTTTGGATCACGTGATTCTTGAAGAGCCCCATTCGCTTTTCTCGGCCTTCTTCGAAAAGTTAGACCGTGATGCTTGGCGCGCCAAACTCGAAAAGCTCTCAAACCAGTTTTCGATGCCGCTCCCCTGGGACAAAACTGTCGATCAACTTTCGGTCGGACTCCAGCAGCGCCTCGAGATTATAAAACTTCTTGCCTTTGAGACCGAGATTTTAATTTTAGATGAACCGACAGCCGTTCTGGCCCCGCAAGAGGTCGATCAGTTTTTGGCGCGGCTCAAAAGTTTGCGCGATTCAGGCAAGACCATCATTTTGATCACCCACAAATTGCGCGAAGTCCTTGAAGTGGCCGATTGGGTCACGGTCCTCAGACAAGGCAAAGTTGCCGGCACTTTTCCCCTCGACGGCCAATCGACGCATAACCTGGCCAGCCTGATGGTCGGCAAAAATTTTTCACCTCAAGAATTTGAACGCAAGCACGCCTCGAACGAAATTTTGGTGCGTGTGCACGACCTGACCTGCACGGCCAATCGCGTGAAGCGCCTCGACAATGTCACCTTCGAAATCCGCGCGGGTCAAATTTTAGGCGTCGCCGGTGTTCACGGAAATGGCCAAAGCGAACTCATCAAAGCCCTGGTCATCCCCAAAGAATCAAAAATGAAAATTGCGGGCACGATCAAGTTTGGTAAACACGATCTCCTCGAACTCACCAACGCCCAAATCCGCAAGCTTGAAGTCGGCTTGGTACCAGAAGACCGCCTGCATCAGGCCGTGGTGCCAGGACTCTCTGCCAAAGAAAATTTTCTGCTGGGCCGGCATGATTTTTTTAAGGGCGCCTGGATCCGCCGCACTCGCCGCGATAAAGAGATCCTGAGCGCGATGGAAGACTATGATGTCCGTCCGCGAAACGCAGATCTGACGTTTTCAGCTTTTTCAGGTGGTAACCAACAAAAGATGGTCGTCGCACGCGAAGTCAGCCGTGAACCCAGGCTGCTGATCGTTGCCGAACCCACTCGGGGTGTTGATATCGGCGCCATCGAAACCATTCACGCGGCCCTCATGCAAGCGCGCGAAGACGGAGTGGGCGTTTTGCTGATTTCATCTGAACTCGAAGAACTGATGCGTTTGTCTGATCGAATGATCGTGCTTTCAAAAGGGCAAATCAAAGCGACGCTTCAGCGCGAAGAGTTCGAAATAAATCGCATTGGTTGCCTCATGGCGGGTGAAGCATGAAACGAGCCCTGCTTGGTTTTGTTGTCGGAATGGCCATTTGCTTATCGCTCACCTGGTTTGCGGGCGAGAGCCCCGTTCATGTGGCCCGTGTTTTGTTTAAGAGCGCCTTTGGCTCTTGGGATGATCTTGCACTCACCCTGTTTTTTACAACTTCACTGATTTTTACGGGTCTGTCTGTCAGTATCGCGTTTCATGCAGGCCTTTTTAACATCGGAGCCGAGGGTCAATTGACCATTGCGACGGTCGTCACAACAGGGATGGGTCTGTTCTTTACGTTTTGGTACCCGCCCATGCACGTGATGGTGGCGCTGCTGTATTCAGTCGTCTCGGTTCTTGGTGGACTGCTGGCCGGCGCTCTGTGGGGATTTATTCCAGGCTACTTTAAAGTGAAGCGTGACGCGCACGAGGTGATCCTCACGATGATGATGAATTTTGTTGCTGCGGGCTTGGCCGCTTCGTTTGTCACCAGCAACCAAAATCCAAATTCGCAAAATCCCGAAAGTGCCCCCGTATCGCCGCTGATGAGTTGGCTCCCCTGGGATCCACTCCATAAGCTCGCACCCGACACACCCTTGAATTCCTCTTTCCTCGTTGCGGTCGCGGCTGCACTCATTTTGGGTGTCCTGTTGTTTCGAAGCCGCTGGGGATTTCAGCTCAGAGCCACCGGGCAAAACGAAGAAGCGGCTTTGATGAATTCAATTCCGGCCCCAAAAGTCAAAATTCTGGCCATGACTTTAGCGGGAGCCTTCGCCGGCGGTGTTGCCTTAAACGAAATTTTTGGTGCTCACCTCAAATACCGCCTCGGTTTTTCGCCCGAGTACGGTTTTATTGGGATTGCGGTGGCCCTGCTTGCCCGCAATCACCCTTGGGCCATTTTACCTTCTGCCTTTCTCTTTGGCGCTCTTCAAAAAGGAGCTGGTGATTTGGATCTTGAAACCAATGCGATCACGCGTGATTTTGCAAAAGTCATGCAGGCCATTTTGATTTTGTCGGTGTCTTCTTTTTCTTTGTGGAAAGGAAAAAAGAAATGATCGAAGAACTTCTGGTTTCGACTCTGCGTTTAGCGACTCCTTTGATTTTTGCAGCCCTCGGTGGGCTGTTTAGCGAACGCAGTGGCGTGATCCAAATCGGACTCGAAGGCATGATGCTGGTTGGAGCCTTGGCCGCCGCAACGGCGACAACTTTTACCGGAGCTCCTTGGCTGGGCGTGAGTGCTGCCGTCATGGTCGGTATCATGTGGGCGCAGATCTATGGCTTTTTTGTTCTGAAGATAAAGGCGGATCAAATCATCTCGGCAACGGCGCTCAACCTTCTTGCGTTTGGCTTATGCCCGTTTTTTACCAAAATTGTTTTTGATTCAACGGGCTCGACGCCATCGATCGCCATTGAGGACCGCTTGCAATCCGAGTTTATGTGGATGGCTCTGATTCTTGTTGTTGTGACTGCCTTCATGATCCGGTTCACTCGCTTTGGCTTGTGGATTCAATTTGCCGGTGAATCACCCTCGGCCTTGCAGTCGGCTGGTGTTTCGGTGGGCCTGGTTCGTTCACTGAGCTTAGCGCTGACCGGCGCACTGGCAGGGCTTGGCGGCGCGAGCCTCTCGATCTCATTGGCCTCATCTTATTCGCCAGGGATGACAGCAGGCCGGGGGTTCATGGCACTGGCAGCCCTGATCTTTGGTGCCTGGAGACCTATTCCCACACTGGCGGCCTGCTTGCTGTTTGCCTTTGTCGATGCCGCGCAAATTCGCATGCAAGGCGCGTCAACCTTTATTCCCGTTCAGCTTGTTCAGATTATGCCTTACTTGGTAACCATGGTCGCATTGATCGGCTTTTTTGGGCACCAGCGCGTGCCTAAAGGTTTGGGGAAACACGTATGATGACATTTGTAAAACGCGCCGGCGTTCTTTTTGTTTTATCCATCTTGGCCTTCGTGCTGGTTTTGTCTTTTTCGGCTGAATCGCTCGCGTGGGGTGGGCGCGGTCACCACACGATCTGCGAGGCGGCGAGTTTTTTGGTGCAAAAAAAAGGACTCAAAGATTACCTCACCAGCCGTCCGCACATGATGGGTCACCTGTGCAACATTCCTGATTTTTATTGGAAAAGCCTGGGGCCAGATGTTGGTAAACTAGGCAACCCCACGCACTTTATTGATTCTGAATTGATCGGCCTTAAAGTCATCGACATTCCGACCGACTACAAAAAAATTATCGCGGATTATGAAGGCAAACCCAGCAAGGCCAAAGACGGCTCGGCGGTGTTTTCGATCCCCACTGAGTTTGGTTCGGCCTGGTGGCGCGCCGATCAATTTTTTCGCCGCGCCATTGCCCTTGGCCCCGCTTGGAAAGAGGCTAAAATTCCGTCCGGCTTCAAAGAGGAACAAGACGAAAACTTGGCTTACAACAAGTCGGCTTATGATTTTGTCGTGAACTTAGGCTTGATGGGCCACTTTGTTGGCGATATGGGACAACCCTTTCACGGAACGCTTGATTACGACGGCTGGGGCGCAGGTCACGGCGGCATTCATGCTTTTTACGAAGATTCGGGCGTTGCGGCTCAGCCCTACGACTTAACCACGAAGGTCGTCGAGGCCGCTCAAAAATTGCAAAAAGCGGCCGCTTCGAAAGTTAAAACCGAGCAACTTAAAGCCCAGTTTTTGCGCCCGGGTTCAGTCGTTGAACGCATGAAGCTTCTCACCGACTCTTCGTTTGTCGAAATCCAAAAGATTTACGCCGTCGATCCGATCATCAAAAAGTCAGAGCTCAAAAAAGAAAAAGGCATGGATCTTAAAACTCCAGCCGAACGAAAGCCGATCGATAAAACGATCGCCAAAAAATTTGAGCCTCTCGTCGTGACTCAGATGGCCCGCTCAGCGGCCTTGCTCGCACTCTTGTGGGACGAAGCTTACGAGCAGGTGGGCGAACCAAAGCTGGCGGCCTATAAGAGCTACAAGTACCCCTTTACACCTGATTTCGTCGCGCCTGATTATTACGATATTCCAGCCTCGGCTCCAAAAAAATAGCTGAAAAAATAGCTGAAAAAATAACCAAGGCGCGAGCAGCGTCTTGGATTCTTTCTGAAATTTGACATTTTGTGAACTTAGCGCGTCCCTGTCGGAACAAGGGATCCGGCGGGGGCAACCGGTGCGATTTGCGGCGCGGGCATCGGTGCCGCGACAGGCAAAGCCGGCGCTGCGGCTGGTTTTTGCTTGGCCATAAGCATCGGCAACGCCATCGCCGCCAAAGGCCCGATCATCGCCATCCAAGGACCGACTGTAAAGGCGGAGCCCGACGTCCTTCCCGCTGCTGAAACCGATGTTTGAACGGGATCGAGCTGAGGAACATCTGTATAACTGCGAATGGGCGCATCCGACGCCGAGTTCGCCAAGATCGTGGGTGAGCTTCCGCAACCGGCTTGTGCACCATTTTTAAATGCACCTTTAAAAAAACTCAAAGCAGCGGCACAACTGCCCCCGGCATTTTCGGCCACGGAGGGGTTCGCAATAAAAGCGGCAAAAACTTCGGCAAACTCTTCATTGCGTGGCTGCGGATTGCGATTTTCACACGAATACTTCGTGAGGCAGCACCTGGGATTGATCCTAGATTTGTATTGCGAGTACATGCGCGCATTGTTTTGATTGCCAACGAGGTGACCAAACTCATGAGCCAAAAGTCCGACGTTCCCTAAATGCGGATGCCCATTCCGGCAAATTTCAATGACTGGTGGATTCGTTGATTTTTGGCGAGAGTAGGCCATACGATTGTTAAACTCAACGCGCGTGCCGCGGATTTGCGGCGTGCGGTCACCTGACATGGCATTGATTTGTTGGACGGCTTTACCGAGCGCCACGATTTCTTCAGATTTAGCACCCGGAAAGGTGATGTTGTTTTCGGCCAAAACCTGCCGGGCCTGAGATTCCGAGAGACCACCGACGCAAGACCCCGTCGACGCGACGAGATCGGCTTTGACGATCCTCAATTGACCCTGGCCCCACAATTGGGGTCCATAAAATCCTGTGCTCATTCCGATGATAACTGAGAGGCTCACGGCCCACCGAGTGATCACCGATTTTTGCACAACCGACCGGTTCATTTGCAGTCCCCCACGGCTTTATTTTGCCCCGTGTCCCCGCACTCTGCTAGAGCAAACGCCAAGCCCGACCTCTGAAGACGGACGTAGGTCTGTCCCAAAATGAGAAACGCCGCCTTTTGAGGGGCGGCGTGGGGATCTCGTTATTGGAGTGGGCACAAACGGTGGGAGCTCTGCCGAATTTCGCTGCAGGCACCCCTAAACCCGGAGCTTCCCGACGCCCCTGGCTGTCCCGAGGGTCCGAAGACAGGTTTCGTCGGCGTGCAAATGTAAGTGAAGGGGTCACAAGCTGAGGTACCGCTCGAGGCTCCTTCTCCCCCGATCCCTCCTGGGCCCCCAGCGCCCGCAACCATTCTGACGTCGAGCAAAAGGCCCGAAGAGTTCTGTATTTCAAAAGCGAGGTCGCCCGTCGCTCCCCCATTTTTACCCGGGCTCCCATCCAAACCATTTGCGAGTCCTCCAGACTTCGTCCAACCCACTCCCGCAAGACCAGACTTTCCGCGGCCACCGTTTTGCCCGCGCATGTCGAGAACGAGCACACCGCTTGCGCGAGAACTCTCAATGCGAATATGCCCTCCTGATTGACCCGATTTTTCATCGGGTGCAGTCACCCGCTTAACAAAGTTACGGATGATGACATTTTCAAAAAAGACTTCGTGAGACTTGATCAACAAGTTTTTACCATTTGTCGAAAAAGTTCCATTTTTCATAAAAATCCGTCCCTGTGACTCAATTCGAATGCTTTGTGGCTCACTGAATTGAAGGTCGAGCTCGGTATCGCCCGTGTAAACCAAGTCTTCGGGGAGAAGACTCTTGATAGGTCCTTGCGGTGTTCGAACAACAAAAGGGGAGCCTCCGCGCAGAAAGGCTTGGCAATCCAGATTGGTCTTATCACTAAAATCTTGAAAGTCGATTTGACTGCCTTTGCTCTGATCACCTTGAATGTAATGAGCTCCGCTCAAGGTTTGCAGGCAGTAAACATGAGGATGGCCGTCGACTCCTTTGAATCTGAAGAAAAGTTCTTCATGGGCCCACTCAGCCTTCGATCCGCCATCTTCAGAGAGAACTTGAACCTGTTTATTAACGTCGCCGTTGTCGCCTGAGTTGTCATCGACGACTTCGACGCAGCCCGCAGCAAGCAGGCCGATCAGAAAAAGACAGCCAATTGTGAGATGCGCGGTCCACTCGGATTTTTTTATACGTTTACAGAACATAAATTCTCCTCTTGTTGTTAGTGACTGGGAGCTCCGCGCTTCAAGATTGGCGCGCGCGGGTCCTGGGACCTTTCTGCTTCGGTGTCCGGATCGCGGGGGCCGGACACGGAACGTGGTTCAAGTGCGGTTGTGGAAACCATTGTCGATATTTTGAAAAGGTCGCTTTTTCAATTGTGGTTCAAATCTTGTAACTCTGGTTCTTTTTGCGAACGAAATCGAACCAAGGCGCCGTCGGTTAAGAACCGAAGACGCGGTAGGGAACTTTCGCTCATAAGTTTGACAGTTGAAACACGGGAGAGACCATGAGCAAAACGAAACATCCGTTTTTGGCAAAAGCCGCCACCGCCGCTTTGCTTGGAATTTTTTTGATGACTTCAATTCCAGTCCAAGCTCAAGGCTTGTTTGATCTTTTTCGCCGGCGAAACCAACCCCGCTATCAACCTCAACAGCCCACTTATGACTACAACAATCAGTCCGCTGGCGAGTATGGGACCTGGGAGCTGAAAAGAACAGAGTGGACTCAAGACGACGAAATTGGCTACTCGGAATTTGTTCAGGCGATTGGCCGCTCGGGCTGCACAACGGTGGACTCGTGCATGCGCGATGAAGCCAACCCTTACAGATACTCTGATCCGCCCACAGAACAGTATAAGTTCTGGTCGGACTGCGCGGATTGGCCTTATTTCTTGCGTTCTTACTATGCCTGGAAAAACGGACTTCCTTTTGTTTTCTCGGCCCGCATGGTGGCTCTTCCTTTAACTGAAGAACAAAAGCTTACGATTCTTGAGGGCAAACAAACAGAGCAAACGGATGTTCGTTATTCTTGGAACGGAAACATGGCCACCCACAAAATTCGTTTGCCAGATACTCGCACGGGAGTAACGAATTTCTTTGCCATGCACAAAACGATTCAAGAGTCAGTTCACACGGCGACAATGCGTGTTGATCCCCGCACGGACTTTGGTGATCACTACACTCCCGCCATCATGCGCGGAGCGATTCGTCCCGGAACAACGGTTTATGATCCCTCAGGACATGTGGGTGTGGTCTATGACATCACCGCTGATGGACAAGTGATGGTTTTTGACGCTTTGATTGATCGTAAAAGTATTTCTCCTCGCCGGCCTTACTCGATTGATTTTTACAAACGCTCGAGAATCGAACACGGTGGCTGGTTTCAAAACTTTAGACCCGTGGTCGTCGAAGGCGCCCGTTATGATTACTTTAAACGAACGTATTTTGGTGGAACCACTCGCCTGCTGACCAATGCCGAAATCGCAGACTTCTCGCTCGAGATGTTTGGCAACACGGTGAACGCTGATGGTAAACTAGCTTATGTCTTAGGCGCTGGTAAAACGACGCCAATGTTTCAAGAGTTTTTGCGACGTCGAATGTTTAACGGTCAGTACAAAGTTGATGTGATTTCAGAATTCAAGATCCGCATGAAAGCCATTTGCGACGATTTTGGTTCGCGCGTCAGCCTTGTTCAAGACGGGACGATAAAAGGGATCGCGGGCAATCCTCACGCCGAGGTCTTACCCAACACCATTTATGGCGGAGCGGGGGACTGGGACATGTACTCCACACCAGGCGGAGACGTTCGTCGTCGCAACTCGGTGAACAGTGCCCTGAACTATGCCAAAGAACTCAAAACACAAATTGACCGCCGCAACCCTGACTTTGTCTACAAAGGTCAGAACTTAAAGGCCGACATCGTGAAGGCGGCGAGTGAAACACTCAAGTCTTGCTCGATCACGTACAACAACTCGGCTGGACGTCCCGTCAGACTGAATCTCGAGAACTTGCTTAAACGCATGCCTCACATGTCTTTTAGCCCGTGGCATTGCATCGAGCTTCGTTGGGGCGCGACCGGCAGCCAAGAGCTCGCGACTTGCGCAGACTTAAATGATTCGAACAAAATGCGCTGGTACGCGGCTCAGCAAACCCTACGAAACCACATGTCTCGTGACACAAACTTGTTCACTGGCTACACGCTCGAGGAGTTGGAGCTAAAGGCGCCCGAGCTTGGACCTGCGCAGCCCGAAAACAACAACTTGCTCTTGCGCTTGCAGAACGAGCTTTAAGAGTTGTTAGAAAAATCAATTCGAAAGCCCCGGTGATGAAGCCGGGGCTTTTTTATTTTCCCATCTTTGAGAGCAGATGAGACTTTGCAATCTGAAAGTCTCGCATGATTTCGAGACGCTTGTTTTTCATTCCGTACAGTTTCTCGGAGGCGCCTAAGACATCGGGTGAGTTTTTCACTCCGCGCAAATACTCGGATTGCGTCAGCTTGTTGTAGCGCCCAGCCCGTTCGATATTCTCGTCGGCATCATGCACTTGATCGTGCAAGGATTTGAGCTCTTCGAACTCGGCACTCAAGTGATTCTCGACTTCTTGGCGCAAAAAATCTGATTTCAACCGCTGAGCTTGGGCTTCTTTTCGAAGGGCTGCGGACTCACGGCTGGCTTCAAAGCCCGCGGGCAAGGAGGCCGAGAGGCGAATTCCCACGACGGACTCTCTTCGGTCTTGAGCGTCTGGAAATTCTTCGATGCGCTGATTGAACTGATTGTAGCCGGCATAGGCGTCGAGTCGTGGCCACCACGCGCGGCCGGCCTCTGTCGCCATCAACTTCATTTGATCTGCCTGCAACTCATTTTCTTGCAGCAGAAACTCATGGTCTGCCGAGCGGTGCTTTATCAGCGCATCAAGATCATGATCATGGGTCCACTTTTCATTCAGCTGAAGCTCGGATTGAGCTGGCAAACCCAGGAGCAGAATCAGCAAGCGCGATTCACTTTTAAATTTAAGCTCGGCATCTTTCAGCTCACGTAAAAGATCGACTGTCTTCATTTCGAACTCGAAACGATCAGAATCTGTCGCCACGCCGTTTTTAATGCGTCTCAAGGCCGAGGCCAGACTGCTTTTATTGACCTCGATCATCTCTCGCAGCAGCAGGATTTTGTCTCTCAGGTACAAGGCATTCCAATAAACCGGGCGCGCTTTGTCGAGCTCTTCGGCGAGGCCTCTTCGAATGGCGATTGCTTTTTTTTGAGAGTCTAGACTGCGAATGTCTTCGCGAAGTGAGTCTCGACCCCCGTTAAAGAGATTCATCTTGGCTTCGACGCCGTAAGCGGGCTGGGATTTTTGATCCCCTTGTCCTTTTTTAAAACTCTCTTGAGCCGTCGAGACTTCAATCGAAGGTAAAAAAGAACGCAGCAAAGCACCTTCGCGCTCCTGCGCGGCGTCGGCATCCAGTTTCAGCGCCGCCACTTTGGCATTTCGAGTTTCGAGCAGCTCCTTCAGCTTTGCAGAGGTCACTTCGACCGGAGAGGCTTGCACCACAGCAGGGACCATTCCCAGGATCAACAGGAGAGCAACTTTTTCTAACAGGGGTGTCACGCCGGACTCCTATTTTTTGGGTTCAAGGTTGAACGTGAGCTTGTCGGCATGGGCCTGACGAGGGTCTTTGACGCTCAAGATGAGACTGTACCGGTGCGCACCCTTGGCATCGAAATTCGCCTCGAATCCTCCATCCATCGCTTTCAGTGCAAGATCTTCGGACTTTTTGGCGCGTGGAAGCTTTGTTTGTGCTGTCACCACCACTCCCTCGAGAGGCATCGCTTTGAGATCCTTGTCGTAGACATAAATCTTGATCTCGGTTTTTTTCGCGATCACTTCGATGTGCATGGCCTCAACTGACTTGATCATGCCGCCCTTGGGCGCTTGCACCATCGCGGGTGCATCGTGATCGTGACCTTCATGGGCCAAGACCTTCGGTGCCGACAGCAAAATCATCAGAGTGAGTAAAACGCCAGATCGAGAGAAAATTTGTGTGTTCATAAATACTCCTTGAGCTGCCATGTCTGGCAGCATTGTGTTTAAATTTGTTCACCTTCGGGTTTTGGTTTCAGTGAGTTCTCAGCTGCTCGTCGGCCAAAACGATAAAATAGCGTCGGCGTGACCATTAAATCGAGCAAGGTCGAACTGATCAAGCCTCCGACGATCACGACCGCGACAGGGTGTAAAATCTCGCTGCCCGCTTGGCCCTTGGCAAAAACCAAAGGCATCAGTGCCAGCATCGTCACCATCGCTGTCATCAGAACTGGGACTAAACGCTCTTGGGAGCCTCTGATGACCATCGCTTTATCAAATTTTTCGCCCTCGAATTTCATCAGGTGCAAATAGTGCGAGATCATCATGATCCCGTTGCGTGAAGCGACTCCGCAAAGAGTGATAAAG
>JBKCUU010000033.1:0-21391 GCA_046318155.1 Bdellovibrio sp.
TTTTCGAGTACTTAATTTTGTAGCCAGAATGGACAAGACAAAGGCGCCTTTATTTATGCGTTAGTAAATAACGGAGTCCTAAATGACAAAAATCAAAGCCAAAACCTCTGCCAAAGAAACAAAAACGACGACGACAAAGACGCCAACAACCAAAACAACCAAAACAACCAAAACGATGGCGGCAAGAGCCGCGACTGAAAAAAAAGGCAAAGGACCAAAAAAAGTAACGCTGGCCGCTCGCTTTGCGAACTTGAAAAAAACGATGAAAGCACAGATCGCAAAAATCAAGCTGCCAGCGCTTTGAAAATCAGAAATACTCTTGCCCGACCTCCCTTGAGGCGAGCGTGTGGATTTGGGATTGCGTGTTATAAGTGACTTGCTCTAGATTTAAGAGCCAAACTCGACCCTGGCTAAGATATAGCTTTTTAGTTTATTTTTCGTGGTCTTTTTTGTTTTCCTGCCCCTATACTCAGGCAATGAAAATCGCCCCCCTACATCCGCGTGAACCCGAACGACTTGAGGCTCTTGAAGCGCTCGATATCCTGGACTCGATGCCCGAGCAGGACTTTGATGAGATCACCCTCTTGGCCTCCCAGATTTGCGAGACTCCGATCGCTCTAGTTTCATTGGTCGCCGAGCAGAAGCAGTGGTTTAAATCGAAAGTAGGTCTGACAACAACGGAGACCCCCAGGAAGGTTTCCTTTTGTGCCCATGCCATTCTTCAAGACGAGGTGACGGTGGTGCAGGACGCACCAAAAGATGAGCGCTTTCATGAAAACCCACTAACAACCGGCGACACCCCTATTCGGTTCTATGCCGGTGCACGACTGCTGTCGCCGCAAGGATTGCCGATTGGCACCGTTTGTGTGATGGATACACAGCCGCGCGAAAACGGACTGAGTGCCCGCCAAGCCTGGGCGCTCAAAGCCCTGTCGAACCAAGCGACTCGCCTTCTCGACTTGCGAGCCCAAGTCAAAATACTCAAAGAATCCGAAGCCAGGCTCACCGAGGCTTCGAGGTTATCGGCACTGGGGTTGATGGCCGTCGGAATCGCCCATGAAATCAATAATCCCTTAAGCATCATTACCGGGCGAGCCAGCCTGCTTCGAAGTAAAATCACATCAAATTCCATCGGCACAGAAGCCATTTTAAAAGATCTTGAAACCATCAATCTGACAGCTCATCGCATTGCTAAAATCGTGAAGGGCTTGCGCATGTATTCACGCAAAGCCGAAAATGATCCCACCGAGCCAGTCTCGTTTTCATCGATCTTAGAGGATACGCTCAATCTTTGCTCGGATCGAGTCAAGGGCCATGGTATTGAGCTTCAGGTCACCGGAGACCAAGCGATGACCCTCGATTGTCGACCTTCTGAAGTTGCCCAAATTCTCATGAACCTGATCGGCAACTCGTTTGATGCCGTTCATGCTCAGAGCGAAAAGTGGATTCGCATCCACGTCGAGCTCAAAGGCAAGGACCTGCAGGTCTCGGTCTCTGATAGCGGACCTGGGATTTCGGCGGAGGTGGCAAAAAAATTAATGCACCCCTTTTTCACAACAAAAGAACTTGGCAACGGAACAGGTCTGGGCCTCGCCATTTCTCTTGGAATTGCAAAAGCGCACGGCGGCCACCTCGCCTATGACTCGGCCCAGAAAAATACGACCTTCGTTTTGACCTTACCCTGTCACGCTTTTAGACAGGCCTGAAGAAACTCTCTGGTTTGATTCAGCCCTGACGACCCGCTATATTTGCGTTCAGCAATCGGGTAAAACAAGGCAGACCAGGAGGCCTTGTGATTCTCTTTAAACCAACCTTGATACTGAGCCTGCTTTTCATTTGCGGTCTGACCGCTTGCAACTCGTCAGCACCAACTGGTTCAGCTTTGCATATCGGCAATCTTGATGAGTCCTTGCGCTTCCAAAGTGTGGCTTCGCAAACACCACGCCAATCCCTTGGTGAGCAACGCGAACTCCTCAATCAAGTCGGAAAGCTACTGACTCAAACAATGCTCGAATGCCCTTCGCAAATTTGGCCCTCCTATGACTGGCGTCAAATCAATGTCATCATGACGGTGCAAGATCAAGTCGCCTTCATTTGGCGCGGGCAAGCCGGTGGCCAAATGACCGAGCTTCCTCTTTCGTCGGTTCCGCCGCAAGCCACACGCGGCACCTATAGTTTTTTTGAATACGAAGGTTCAAAGACAGTTTCTTTTCTGCTCGAGAAAGACGAACGCTACTTCACGACCGTGCAAGCCATCTTTCGTTTGATCGTTCACGAAGGTTTTCATTACCATGGCCAAGCCGGCTGGAAACGAAAAGAAGGCGCACAAAGAACGACACTTGTCCCGCTAGATCCTGCGCCGCGCTTTTATCGGCACATGATGTTTCGCCGGATGAAAGAGCATTTCATTTCAAGCCAAAGCGACACCAGCTCACTGCGCAAAGCCGCATTTTGGTTCCAAAAATGGAAGACCGAAAGCCCGCACGAGTTGCCAGCAAGCACCGATGGTTATGAGGGAACGGCCCGGTATGCGGATGTGATGGCCTCGCTGATTTCTGCAGTTGGCTGCCAAATGAGCGAGGAGAAGCTGCAGCAAAAAGCGGTGGCTCGCGCGAGCGATCCTGCTTTTTATGAATTTGTCGAAAGCACACAGACCAGCTTGGACTCAGAGGGTTATAGCATGGGCAATCTGGCGGCTTTAATTTTACGCTTTAATCAAAAAAATAGGGATTGGCAGGAGCGAGTGCAAAAGGCCGAGACGCCAGTTGAAATTCTTTTTGAAAGCATCTCTCCTGAAACAGACCATCCTGACATTGATCTTGAAAAGTCTTACCTCGCGGCCACCCAAGCCTCGAACATAAAAATCATGAGCATGATCGACGCGGATCTTCAGCTTTTGAAAAAACAAGATTCGATCCTGATCGCTCCTTCTTATGAATCCAATTCGGGCTCCAAGGGCTACCAAGGCTTCTTCACACCTCGCGCGATGCCCGAGGTGATTTTTGGGCCCTGGACGAGCCCTGTGACTTTTCAAACAAAAGCGTGGTCACTGACCGCCGAAGCCGGAAAAGCGGATCTGATAATAAGCACTCCCTCCCCTTGCTGGGGAGTGGCACACGTGGTCGTGATGGATGCGGCAGACTTGCAGTTGACCGAAGGGTGGCTGGAGGCTTCTGGCTCCGGACTTCAGGGGCGCATGCCCGGAGAGCTCAAAACCGATTCAAATGGACGCCGCTGGTTTTGCGGACAATCGGCAGATTGAATCGAAGGAACCAGTCACCGCCTGGGCTTTTCAACAAAGTCACTCACTGGTCTTTTTTAATCAAAGATCTCTTCGAGAAACGACTTTTTACGTTTGTAGGGCTTATGATGCGAGCCCGAATTTGAGTCTCGGCTGTAAGACGAGTCTCGCGAATCTGCTCGGTGTTGGGGCTCGTCAGAACGGATCGACTTTTCTAAAATCTTATCGAGTTCTCCCCGGTCGAGCCAAATGCCGCGGCACTCGGGGCAATAATCAATCTCGATTCCTTGCCGTTCAGAGAGAACTAAACTGGGATCCTTACAGGCCGGACATTTCATACGCAACTCCTTCTTAATAAATGTTGATCGTACCTCAGGAATCGCTTAACGAGTCATCGATAAATGAACACAAGATCTTTGCTTCAAGCGATGTTTAGTGTAGACCGGAAGTGATGAACCATCTCGGACACTTTGACCTGATTATCCTCTTTTTTGTGCTGGGAGTCTTTGCGTCTTGGATTCGATCCGACTTGCAAATTCCAGAAGCCATCTCAAAATTTTTGTCGATTTTTTTGCTTCTTGCACTGGGCCTTAAAGGCGGACACGAAGTGCGTATTGCCGAGAGCTTGATAGGATTTTTTCCGACGGTGACGCTGGGGCTCTTGTCCTGCTTTGCTCTCCCCGCGCTGATGTTCTTTTTAGCAAAAGCAAAGGTGGGCATTGCGAACGCCGCCGCCTTGGCGGCCTCTTATGGGTCGGTCAGTGCCGTCACGTTTATCACCGCTCAGGGCATTTTAGAGAACCAAGGCGTGCCGTTTAGCGGATATATGGTTGCCGTGATGGCTATCATGGAAATCCCGGCCATCTTGGTCGCGGTTTATCTCTATCAAGATTTTTCAATCAAGCAGCAAAAAGACAAGCCCATTTTTTGGGCTATTTTCTCGGCGAAGTCTGTTGTTCTTTTGTTGGGTGGCTTTTTGATTGGCCTGGCCATGAACGACAAGTCTTGGACAGGAATCGCGCCGTTTATCCAGGGCTCCTTCAAAGGTCTTCTTGTTTTTTTCTTGCTTGATCTGGGGATCGTGGCCCAAACGCAGCTCCGCGAAGCCTGGCGCTTTAAGTTTTACATTCTCCCGGTCGCGGCTTTGTTCCCGTTGCTTTGCGGATCTGCTGCCGTGCTGATTGGACATTTTATTGGAATCGAAAGAGGGGATCTTGTTTTGCTCGCGACTCTCATCGGGAGCGCGTCTTACATTGCGGCTCCAGCCGCGATTCGCGCCTCGATCCCCTCTGCAAATCCAGGCCTGTACATGGCTCTTCCTTTGGCCCTCACCTTTCCGATGAACCTTGTTTTTGGAATTCCTTTTTATCTGGGTCTTAGTCAGTGGCTGTCTCTGTGATTTTGGGAGCTATCCTCTGAGACCAAACTCAGATTGCCGTTTTCTTTAATCACGGGTTTCAACAAACTTTTCAGCCTTACTCGCGCAAGAGACCAGAAGACGTTCATAGTTTATTCAGGGATGGCTTTGTTCTCAAAATGAGACAACCACCTGGACGCACAAAAAAGATTGATCAGTTGCTACTAAGTTTGACAACTGGAGTTCTCCCTTATTGGTTCTATAGCCTTTCGTAAGGCAGCTGGATTGCTCTCTAGAGCTCACAATGACACTCAAGTTGCTTAACAAAAATATTCATTCGGCTAAACACTGGATTCTGTGTCTTTTCGTTTGGGGCCTCCAGGCATCTGCGGCAGCAAGTCCCGCCGAACTCGCCTTTGAACTTGAATTCACCAGCGAAAAAATTGAATTGGGTTCAAAGAATCAAGACGCTGGAATTGTCGACTCAACGGCTCAGTACCGAGCTCAAACCTATTTTAAAAAACAAATTGAGCGAAAATGCTCTGATTGCAAGATCCAAGAACTCAAAGATAAGTACGGAGTTCGAAAGTATCGTGTTTTCCCCCGACCAGATTGGTATTTTGAGATTACCTTAGATCCAGGAATTCTCGAAATTACCTCGTCACGCATTTCGAATGTGGCCGAAATCGAACCAGAATTACAGCGTTTGATTTGGGACACGGCCGATAGCCTCAAGATGACTTTTGATACGGCCGGGCACTTAAATTTTGGAGTTGAATCGACGTTCGGTCAAGACACTCGGTTGTTCCGAAATTTCTACATTGATTTTCTAAATAACGTTGGGCTGTCTGAAGGAATTCTGGGCTATCGAGATCTGATCAATGCTCCGCACCCAGAGCGCCTTAAAGAGCAACAAAGACTAAATCTCAAGGAACTTGCGCGAGACTTTGATTCGAGTAAGCATTCGATCCAAGACTTCGCCGCCCAGGTTCAAGCAAAAGTTTATTTCGATTTTGCCCCTGGCTTCCCGATTTCTCGCGACGGGGGCGACAAGTCCGAAAAATTTCAATCTGCGAACATGACGTCAATTGCTGAAGAAAAGAACCCTTGGCCTAGACTTGAACTCAGAAGTATTCCCATGCAGCGTAGCGCCCGGGAACTACGTCTTTTGCATCAGTTGTTTGTGGCAAGAATCGAGTACTTAAAAAAATTCTCAGGTCATGTCGCTTACGATGGTGCTCGTAAAATCAATTCTTCAAAAGCAGCGATGATTGAAGATTTCTATCGCTACGTGACTGAGTCGGGACTTCGCTGGGAAGACTACCGACACTGGCCAGAGCGAACCTATGGATTCAAAACTGCACTGAAAGATTTTGAAAAAACAATCCCTCGCAGAGGCCTGAGCTGCAAAGTTGTGTATCACTGATCGAACAATGGCCCTCGATAAACACTCAAGGACCACGAACAATTTCGTTGGTGCTGGTGACATGGTAATCGAGAAAAAGATGGCTTTGTTTTTCTTGAATTGCAGCCTTCGTGAGCTTTTCTTCACAAGCTGCATCAATTTGATCCATGTTACCTCACCGGGCAGCTATGAAAAAAACGTTTCTTGATGAAATCTCGATGCTTCACGTTTCAAAAATGTAAAACTTTTTATTCTCAATGTTCCTAATGCCTGAAAATCCCTGTCATCAAATGGAAGTATTGTCGCGCGACGCCCTATCGGTCTTGAAAATTGACAATCCGGCGGGTATACACAATGTTTTGTCCGCCATGGAATCTTTCAATGAAAGGTAAGCGATGGGTCAACTTTTTTGGTACTGCGGCCATTCTCTGCGGGTTATTTGGGGACTGGCCCTTTGTGTCTTGATCAGTGGGCAGGTCTTCGCGCAAGAACGTGTGCCTCTCAAGTTTGATCATCAAGTGCAGTCCTGCGCGCGCCACGATCTGATTTGGACGGATCTGGAGCGGGCCTTGGTGGATTCAGAAGATTCAAAGATTTGGCCGTCACAGCTTTCAAGCGTCACGGGCCGAGCCCAATTGGGGGCGGTGATTTCGGTCACCTACGGAAACGGCTGGTTTGCCCCCACCTATACCTACAACCTGACTGAATATGGAACGGGAGTTTTTCGCTATGAAGCTCGGGCCGACCATCCCTTTGTGGGCGGAGCCCGCGTCAGCGTTCTGCCGTCGGCCGATGGTCGCGGCAGCATTTTAAAATGGGATGGACTGTACTTGATCGAGGCCAACGACGAGCGGGGCCGCCGATATTTCAAATCGTTCAGCGCTAATTTTTTCGCCGCCCTCGATAGCAATCTCAAGCTTTTTGAATCGGATTCCTGCAATTGAACGGACTATTTGATGAGCACGCTCTCTTCAATGATTCTAATGTCTTCGTCTTTCTGACTCCATTTGGAGGTTGTCGATGAGCGAACCTCTCTTTGTCGAGATCGTGCGAGGACTCTCTGTGGAGAGTGTTCATCTTGTCGATGCGGTTGTCGTGAACAACATGGGCGAAGTCTTGACGGCTTATGGTGATCCCACCCTCGCCGTTTATCCTCGGTCCGCGATCAAGCCTCTGCAGGCTCTTCCGTTTGTGCTCTCGAAAGCTTTCGAGTCCTTGCAACACCACGATCAAGTGATTGCCTTGGCTTGCGCCTCCCACCATGCCGAAGCTCAACATCTAGAGGTGTTGCTCGATTGGCAGCAGAAATCGCTTTTGCAGGAGTCAGACTTGATCTGCGGTCCGCAGCCTCCTGAAGATGAGCAGGCGCTGCACGACTTGGTTCGCCACCGTCAGTTGCCGACTCGGCTGCACAACAACTGTTCGGGCAAACACACGGCCTTCTTGATGGCCTGCCGGGCCCATCAGTGGCCCTCCCAGGGCTATCAGCACTGGGATCATCCACTTCAAGTCGAGATTCGTCGCCTCCTCACCCAGTTCTCTGGCGTTCAGCATGATCAGCTCCCGTGGGGGATTGATGGTTGCGGGATTCCCACTTATAGCCTGGAGTTAAGGGCGCTCGCGCGGATGATGTCGGCCTTCTTGCGGCCCGATCACTACGGCGCAAACTTAAGTTGGGGTCTGCAAAGAATCCGCGAAGCTTGTGCCCGCCAGCCTTGGATGATTGGTGGGCGCACCTCGCTTTGCAGTCAAGTGGGTCTGTTATCTCAGGGGAGCATCCTCGCCAAAATAGGAGCCGAGGGGGTCTATAGTGCCGTTCTCTTTGACGAAGGCACAGCCATCAGCCTAAAGGCCCGAGACGGTGGGTCTCGCGCCTGCGAGGCGGCTCTCGCGGCGTTGCTACGCAAGCATTCAACTCTCAAACCCGAGATCTTGTCCGAGATTGAAACGTTTGCCTGTCCGCCGATTCTGAATTGGGCGGGAGAGACGGTCGGTCATACCAAAGTCCGGCTCTAATTACATGGCCTTAGAAAACTCTCGCTGCTGACGCTGGTGCTGGCGTTGTTCCTGCGCTTCAAGTCGCTTTCGGTACTGCAAAAGCTTGGCTTGCCCGAGATCAGATTTCAGAGCCATGTAAACATAATCCATTTCATCTTGTGTGTTGTTGATGGTGTCCTCTTTGGTGTCAATTTTGAGCTCTCGCTCAATGTATTCAATAAACGCTCTGTTGTGCGCCTTAGCCCAGCTCTCGATCGTCGATGTCGAAACTGAATCCTTGCCGGCCTCATCAAAACGCCAGAGAGAGTTCGACCAAAAGGGATTAATCCCAACTTTGGGTGGATATCCAGCTGCGATATCGAGCTCAATTTTTTTCTTGAAGTTAAGACCTTTTGCAACCACATCGACAAGATAGGCATCGCTCACATCTCGAAAAACGAGTTTGCCCGTTGGTTTCAGATTGCGGTCAAGCTGGAGGAGCATATTTTGTGGATTGGGGGTCGCCATCTGAAGTCCTGTTCTGAGCAAGAGCCTCGCCTTGGCTTCCCCAAGTAGCTGCGCATAGGCCCTTTCAAAAAAAGCCTCGAAAGAGGTGCCGTTGATTTGAGCAATCTCGCGGCCAACGTAAGGAATCGAGAGCGCAGGCAAATAGTAGTTTCCATCATCCGTCGCTCTGACATCCCTGACGACCATGCCAATTCCTGTTTTTTTCTCGGCGACGGTCATGACTTCACCCAGCATCATGATCACGGGATCAACGCCAAAAAGTTGATCAACCTCTTTCATGTGATTTGTATGGATGAGGGCCGAGTCGATATCGTCATTCGTTTTAATTTTTGAAGGTTGGTATTCACCTCGAGGCCCATGAGGATGGTCGGTGGCAAGTTTGATGGTGTAACCCCTGAGGTCCCCCGTCAGCGCCAAAGATCTTGAAGACGTCATATAGACAGAAATCGAATCGGTCGAAGGGGATTCCCGAAAGGGAACTTCGGGAGAAAGGTTATAAGGATGCTTCGCCCACAGAATATCGCCCTGCTCTGTTTTGAATAAATTGATCAGTTTGGAGGGAGCATCGGAGGTGACCACGACATCGACAGCAGCGGGGCTCAAGCGCACCAGCGGAACTTCAATGGTCGTTGTGGGCTTATGATATTGCTTAAGGTTTGCCGTTTGCTCCCATTTCAGCCACTGCATATAGGCGTCCTCTGAGACAAGTTTTCGGACGGCGGCAGACTGGCTGATCTTGCTAAAAACCGAGTGGCACGAATTTTTGGCCAGCACAGCGGGCGCCGAAAACGTCAGCACAAGTGCGGGAACAAGATTTAAGAGCAATTTCACAGTCGACCTCCTACGGTTCAGTCGATCGACCGGGAGCAAAAACGAGTCCGAGCCCGAGCCTGGACTAGGACTCGCGGGGCCGTCCAAGCTCTAGACACGTCCCATTTTTGGCGCTTGGCGTGGAAGGTGCCAAGAGTAGAGAACGGAGCCAGACAATACTCGCGAAAAAAATCTACTGGAGGGAATGCGGGATCCTCGGACTACCGAGGCAAAACGCTGGCCTCCTCAGGTCGCAAAGAACCAAAGAACCAATAAAGCTGACCATTCTCGTGACAGTTTGATAGTTTTTTCATCCCAGTTTTCGTGAGTTCAAAGGCATCAAGGGGACGCCGTTTCTGAAAGGTGGCACCGTTCTTGGAACAGTTCCAATCGAACAAAGAACCTGGGAGGTTCGAGATGAAACGCGCTCGACTTGGAATTTTAGGACTCCTGACCGTCTCGAGCATCGCGCTCGCCCAAAGTGGACCACCCGAGTATGAACTGTTGTGCCGGATCAAAGCCAAAGAGCTTGCTGTTGACATGTACCGCGGCTGCATCACAACTTCACGCACTCAGCAAATTGATCAGCTCAAAAAAGAATACCAAGATAAATTGCGTGCGATGAAAAGTGATTACGAGTCGCAAATTAAGAAACTCACGGGCACGAAAGCCTCTTCGCAATTACCATCCAAGAAAAAGCTGTCCAGCAAAGTGGCAAAACTCAAGCCTGAGCCTAAAGCCATCGCCCCTCGTCCTGATGGCCTGATGGAAGAAATGACTATCGAAACAAAATCAGCACCACTCCAAAGTGGTGACGAGTCGATGCTCGATATCCCCGAGCCGACACCAATTGAAGACGTTCCTTCGGCTGGAACTTATTGACTAACGCATAAATAATCGATGGGGGTGTGATCCGTAATCACCGAATCAAGGCCCCAGCGCCAGAACTTTTCGACTTGCGGTTGTTCATTGACCGTCCAGACGACGGTCTTAAATCCTTGCGATTGCCACTGTTGAACCGAATCTTCTGTCGAAAACATCGATTGTTCGAGATGGATCGAATGAAGTTTTAGAAACGGCGCCAGCCACATTTCTCGCAGCGCTCTTGCCTCTAAATCCGGGGCCACAAGCAAGCCGCGAGGAACTTCGGGAAGCAAGCTTTGCATCTTCCACAAACTGAACGGATTAAAACTCGAAAACAAGATCCGCTCACCTGCCCCGCATTTTTTAACGACGTCGACGATTCGGCGCTCGAGTGGATCATTAAAGACTTCGGATGATTTGATCTCGACGTTAAAAAGCCGCGGTGCCTGGGGATGGCAAAGAACTTCGGCCAACGTCGCGACCGAAAAAAACTGCCTCAACTCGGCAAGCGTGGTCTCGAGCAATCGACCTTGACGCTGAGTCAATCTTTGAAAGTTCTCATCATGAAATAAAACCGGGATTTGATCTTTTGTCACGCGCACGTCGAGCTCAGCCATCTTAGCGCCTTGGCGAGCGGCCTCAAGCAAAGCGGGCAATGTATTTTCGATCAACCCTGTGCCGGCGTGCAATCCGCGGTGCGCCTGCCAGTTTGGAAGCTCAAATGGCGCCGTCCACCTTTGCGCTCTCAGATTTTTTTGCAAAACCGTGGCGAGAGTCACTTCGTATGTCCTTGCTCATACCCCGGAAGCGCGCGAGTGCCCTTAAGCTCCCAACGCGTTTCGGTCCCTTGCTGAAGACGAACGATATCGCCCGAGAGCTCGCCCTTTTCGTTCCAGCCGCCTTCCGACCTTAAGCTTGCAGAACCCACTTTGATCGCGGGCATTTTCCATTTTAAAACCTGAAAGTCTTTTGATTCGAGCTGAAGGCGAAGCTGATCGGATTCGTAAGTCTGCTCACTCACTCCGAGAAAAGGGTTTAAAGTTTCAAGCAAGGGCGACGGACGGCGCAGCTTGAGGCGCTTGCCAACAAATTCAAATATAAATGCATCCGCCCGCGACGGATTGGAGGTGACACTCAAGTTTGCACGGGCGACTTCAAGATTTTCGATCACCAGATCGGTGACCAACAAATGCCCCTTGAGCTTTTGAACTGTCCCGGATTGTAAGACACCATCGATCTCGCCGCTCCAAGCACCCAGGCTTCCGCCCCCGGTCATTAATTTTTGCACGTTCGGTTGCAAGCTCATCTCGTCGATATCGAGAACCGCGTGAACACTTTTCCAATACCGGTCGGCTTTGACTTTGACCGATCCTAAAAACAAACCCTCGAGTGGACGGATCCGGTCAATCAACACAGACCATTCTTCATTGCGAAAGATCGCCTTGCCGCCGATCAAGCTGAGGGTTTGAATCTCACGCGAGCCGCGGTTCGAAAAAACAAACTGCAAGCCCGAGTTCTCTCCGGCAAGTTCATAGTGCTTGTCATCTTGATAACTGAGCAGACCATTAAAACTTCCGAGCTCACCCAAAATGGGCGTTTGGATTGGAATCTGCAAAAAACTAAAAATCTTTTCGAGTCTAACCCCGCGAAGTCCGATCTTAAACGGCTTCATCTTGAGCGGCGACACTTGCTCAAAACTGATTTTATCAGACTCGATCTCGCCCAAGTCACCTTCAAGTTTGAGGTCTTTGAGGTTCAGGCGCATCAGCGGCCCCAGTGGCTGAGCCTCGCCCTCGGCGGTCGAAAGATGAAAGGAGATCCAGGCTTGTTTGCCGCTCAAATCAGCAGTCACCCCATTTTCGCGGTGAAGCAGGGTCACGAGCGGCGACAAGGGCAAATGCTCGGCCTTAAAGTCGATTTTGGACGTGCGCTTTTGCACTTCAGATTCGGCTTTAAGACGGTACGTTCCCTCGCGCCATGTCCCTTGCGCGCGCAGCTCCAGAAAAGGTTCAGGCAAATCTCGATAGTCGATCGTGAAGTCTGCGCTTGAACCGTAGTCGCCGGCCAAACTCTCGGTCGGTAAAATCAAAGTGCCCTTGGCTTGCAAAGTTTTTAACTCGGGCCGAGCATTCACTCGAACACGACGGATCTCTAGTCCCGAGAGCCGTTCGTTCGGCGCCTGAACTCGAACCGATTTAATCAAAATATTTTCAACGGGATTGCGTTTTTCGGCGGCGACTTCGAGCGGCGCTTTTTGCGTGCCTTTGGCAGACGAAGGAGCGGGCGCAGGTGAGGCGCTTGTTTCAATCGCAGGCGCGCGCGCGCAGCTTTCGGGGATTTCTTGCAGGACCAAATCGCTATGCCCAATTTCGACGGTGGCGAGTCGCACGCGGCCACGAATGAGCTCCATGATTTCAAGGGGCAATCGGACCTGATCGACATTGAGTTCAGGACTCATCTGACAAGGCAAGTCCACGCTCGCTCGAACATTGTTGATGACAACCGCCAGCTCTGGAAAGAGGCCGTCGGATAAACTCAAAGCAGCGGAAGCAAATTCGATTTTGACGTCTTTGTGAACTTGGCCCGCCGCTTGATGGACCAGCGCCGTAATTTTTTCGGAAGAAAAGGTCGCACGAAACGCAAGTCCCACAAAAAGGACCGTCAGCGTGCCGGCTAAGCTCCAAAACAAACCGGGTTGCTCGGCGACGAGGCTTCGGCTCTCTTCAGGATGAGGCGTCTTGCGACCAGGAATCATCCCATTATTGTCGCGCAACTCGCCTCAAATGAGCAAACATCTTGGTGAGACAATTTGAATTGAACAGGAACTAGACGAACTTGAAAGAAACGATTTCGTAGTCGTGATCACCCTTGGGGCTTTGCACGGTGACAACATCGCCTTTTTTCTTGCCGATCATGGCGCGTGCCATGGGCGAGAGAATCGAGATTTTGCCTGCTTTAACATCAGCTTCGTCGAGACCGACGATTTGGTAGGTCGACTCGGTATCGTCTTCAAGACTTTGCAATTGGACTGTTGCTCCAAAAACAACACGGTCCGAAACGATTTTTGAAGGGATAATGACTTCGGCCATCGCAATCTTTGCTTGAAGCTCCGCAATGCGCCCTTCGATCATCGCCTGACGGTCTTTGGCTGACTCATATTCGGCATTCTCAGAGATATCACCGTGAGAACGAGCCTCTTCGATGGCCTTGATCACGGCTGGACGTTCTTCGTGGAGAAGACGTTTCAACTCGAGATCGAGCAGGCTCTTGCCATGCGCTGTCATTGGAAGCTTATCTACGATGTCGACGCCCATGTCATCCTCCTGCAAACGAGACCAGGAACCGTAGCAAGACCCTTCGAGATGAGCAAGACCCCCGTCTAGATATGACGCGTTATCTATGAAGAGAATGTCCCAACTGGCCGAAAAGTGAGGTGATCGTCTGTGTGATTGGAGTTCTGGGTTGAAACAACTGGCTGAACGCATCTTAAAAGCAAATACGCTCCTGCTCTCGACGCACCGTCAATGCGACGGTGACGGCCTCGGGGCCGAACTCGCGCTGGGGTTTGCGCTTCGCAAACTAGGCAAAACCGTCCACATCGTGAATGTCGATGCGACGCCAAAGAAGTACCGCTTCTTAAAACCGGATCAGTGGATTCAGTACTTTGAAGACGATCCAAATTTGCCGGCCAGTGTGGATCTGACGCTGATCTTTGACACCAATGATGAGCGTCTGATCGAACCTTTGTTTCCGCACCTCGAGCGGATTTCAAAAGCGATTTCGTTTGTTGATCATCACCCCGTTTTGAGGCAAGGCCCCTCGCCCTCGCGCGAATCGGTCATCGATGTGCGCGCCGCCAGCACCGGTGAGCTCGCGCACCGAATTATCAAAGAGTTGAAGATCCCGCTCGACCGCGAGATTGCGCGCTGCCTTTACACCGCAATCACCTTTGACACTCAGCTTTACCGCTTTATCCGCAACTCACCGAATTCGCATCGAATCGCGGCCGAGCTGCTAGAATACGATATCGATCCCGAGGAGATTCATCGCCACTTGTTTGGTGGACAGACGGTTCAGAAGATGGCTTTTTTGGCCAAAGCTTTAGGACAAATCGAGTACTTTGCGGAAGGGCGCCTGGCCGTATTAAAACTACAAGACCGCGATCTCTTTCATTACAACTTGGAACCCGATGAATCACGTGATGTGATCGACATGGTGATGACAATTGAATCCCTTGAGGCCGCCGCCTTGTTTCGTGAAGAGTCGCCGGGGCACTACAAGCTCTCTTTGCGCTCAAAGGGCGAGATCGAAGTTCTTTCGGTGGCCGAGAGCCTAGGCGGCGGCGGACATGTGCACGCAGCCGGGGCCTCGATACGTGGACCTTTTGATAAAATTAAAGAGCAAGTCATACGAGAAATGACCCAAAAACTGATGCTGGCCAAAAAAACAATTGCGAAGACCGGGACCTAACGCCGGCTTTTGAACAAAGGAAGCTGAGGAGTTTTGAAACCGAAACCTCGTTCAGAGATTATCTGCCGGTGCAACAACGTCAGTCGTGACACGATCGAAACTTGTATCCGCGGCGGTGCAAAAACTTTGAATGAGATTTTTGATCAAACCGCAGCGGGCGTTGGCCCTTGCGGCGGCTCATGCCGGCGAAAACTGGGACCTATGCTCGAGCACTATACCGCGACGGGCAGCTTTCCTGAAAAACTGAAAACCGATATGACCGGAAAAAAGCCACCGGGCGGTGATTAAGACTGTTCAGACGCCGAGCGGTCCCTGGCTAAGCGATAACTTAAAATTCTTTGAACGTCGGGCCTGCACGTTCCGCAAGCCGTACTTGCCGATGTTCGGCGCGAGACGCGCTCGCAGGTGTGTGCGCCAGCAAGGATCGCTTGATCCACCATTTCGGTCGCAACCGAGCGGCAGTGGCAGACTTCAAGATGCTCGTAAGGATAGGCCCACTCCCCGCGCACGCGCAAGATCAGCTCTCGCAGCATCATGGCCGCGTGACCGTCGCCCTCGGGTAAACTCCACGCCGAGGGATCTGCGCCGTGCTGAGTGGTCAGCTGCTGAACAAGCTTGGTGATTTCGGCACAGCCGATCACCTCGAACGTCCATCCCAATGAAACAGGTGTGGCGACAAGCCGGTCGCGGCCTGGCATCTCAACTACAATTTGCTTTCGTTCGCTGAGGGTCATACTTCTATTGTCGATGAAGCTCAAAATCTTGGCAAGCACCGCTCTGGCGGATTCAACCCGATTGATTCAAAAGGCAGCCCAAAGCCTGGGGATTGCTTTTGAAGTTTTATTGCTCGATCAGATTCAGATGTCTCCTGCGGGGATTTTGCATCAAAATGTCCAAGTTCTAGCCGACGCCAAAACTTTGATTTGGCCCCGGCTTGGCACGCTCTCGCGCGAGCGCGGGCTTGAGGTTTGCCGGCAGTTTGAAGCGCAAAGCTTTCGGCTTTTGAATTCATCTCAGGCGATGGAGCTCTCGTCAGACAAAATCATGAGCTTGAAAGCCTTAGGTGCGGCCGGGGTCCCTGTCCCGAAGACTTGGTTCTTCTCGCCTGAGGATCGACTCAAACTCGCGGACCTTGATACGAGTTCGGAGACAGAGAAAATTAAATTTTGGATCAAAACACAAATAGGTTCGCAAGGAATCGGCGTGAGTTGGGCGTATGACGCCATTCAAGCGTTGGCGCAAATGGATTTGGTGCGGGTGAGTCATGGTGCGGGACTGATTCAAGCTCACGTGCAGGGCGAGGATCTTCGGGTGTTGGTCGACTCGGGACGCGTGCTGGGTGCGATGAGGCGCCAGGCAACGGGAGCTGACCCCAGAGCAAATTTGCATCAGGGTGCTGTCGCTGTGCGAACAAATCTCACCTTGCAAGAGACTCAAATCTCATTAAAGTCGGTCGAGATTTTAGGGCTCACCAACGCAGGCGTGGATCTCATTCGCTCTTCGTCTGGGACCGTCGTGATTGAAGTGAACCCAAGCCCCGGCCTGGTCGGTCTATCCAAATGCATGTCAGTCAATTTGAGCCTCGATGTTTTATCTTGGCATTTGGCGCACTCAAAGAAAGCGGTTACAACCAGAACATCGCTGGCCAAAGATCCAGCACGCAAATCACCCGGAAATACCTGAACGAGTCCAAGACGCTTCGACCATCAAGAAAATACTGCAAATACCGTTACAGGAGTGAATGAAACCAGCTCGAAAAGCCCATAATGAAAAGCAAAGACTTGAAGCGCTCAAGTCACTCAAGATTCTGGACACTCTTCCAGAGCGAGATTTTGATCAAATTACGTTTCTGGCATCACAAATTTGTGGAACTCCAATCGCACTCATCTCTTTAATTGACGAGAATAGGCAGTGGTTTAAATCAAAAGTTGGCCTTACAACCTCAGAAACACCCCGGGATTTAGCGTTTTGTGCACATGCGATTTTGGGGGATGACGTTTTCGTTGTTCCAGATGCTTCCAAAGACGAGCGATTTTTTGATAATCCGCTTGTTACGGGAGCGCCTCATGTCAACTTCTATGCAGGAGCTCCATTAAAATCACCTGATGGTGCTGAGATCGGTACAGTCTGTGTCATTGACTCGAAGCCAAGAGCTTTGACCAGTCAGCAAATCGAAGCCTTGGCCATGCTTTCCGAGCAAGTGACAAGGCTTTTGCAGCTCCGTAAGGAAATTGAAAATCTGAAAAAAACCCAACAGGATTTGCAAGTTAAGAATATTGCAATTGACACCATACCTGAGGGTGTTGTCTTGCAGGATAAAACGGGCGCTGTTATCGAATTCAATCCGGCGGCCCCGACTTTATTGAATCTAACTCAAGATCAACTTTTAGGTAAGACCGCTGTAGACCCAGGCTGGCGAGCCATCAAAGAAGATGGAGCTGATTTTCCAGGTCAAGAACACCCAGCCATGGTTTGCTTAAAGAATGGAAAGCCACAAAAAAATATTGTTATGGGAATCAGGAATTCAGAGAATGCTGTTCGTTGGATTAAGATAAACTCGGCTCCGATTTTTCAGTCTACTGACTCTAAACCTACTCACTCCATCACGAGTTTTGCAGACATAACTGAAGAAGTCGTCGCAAAAACAATCGTTGAGCAGAAAAGTAGGAATTTACGTTTTATCCTAGATAGTATTCCCAACATGATTGGTCTTTGGAATGCAGACCAAATCAATTTGAATTCGAATGCCGTCTACTCTGAGTATTTCAACAAAACCCCAGACAAAATTGTTGGCCTTCACATGAAAGACTTATTGGGTGAAGAGCTCTACCTGAAGAATCTTCCTTATATAAAAAGAGTTCTCTCTGGAGAAACCGTCACATTTGAAAAAACTCTACAGAACAAAAATGCCAAGCCACGCCAATTGTTGGCGACTTACATTCCAAACTTTGAAGGAAAAAAAGTGACCAGCTTTCTGGCAGTCATTACTGACATCACAGAATTGAAACATCTTGAATCTTCCCAGCGAGAACTTGAGGCTATGGTTGCCGAATCTGCAAAACTGGCGGCGCTCGGCGAAATGGCGGCCGGGGTCGCACATGAAGTCAACAACCCGCTCGCAATTATCAAAATTAAGTCTGCAATGCTTGCTCGAAAGGCGAAAGAAAAATCTCTTGATTGGGATGACGGAATAAAACACTTACAGGGCATCGAAGATACGGCAGATAGAATTGCTAGAATTGTGAAGGCCCTAAGAACTTATTCGCGCGATGCTGATGGCGATCCGTTTGAACTTTCAAATGTTTCCAAAATTTTAGCAGAGACCTTAGAGCTTTGTTACGAGCGTTTCAAGAATGCTGGGATAGAAATTCGAGTTCATTGTGACCCGAATCTTGCGGCAAATTCTCGACCCACTCAACTTTCGCAAGTCTTCATGAACCTGCTAAACAATTCGTTTGACGCCATCTCGGCACTGCCGAACAAATGGATTGAAATCAAGGGCATCAAAAAAGTGGGACTTGTGCAGATTCAGGTCATTGATTCAGGAACAGGTATTGGCAAAGATGTTTCTCAAAAAATGATGAATCCATTTTTTACGACTAAGGAAGTTGGCAAAGGAACGGGCCTCGGACTTAGCATTTCAAGTGGCATTATGAAGTCTCACGGTGGATCACTTGAGTATCTTGAAGCTGCTGCAAATACCACCTTCTTGATCACGTTGCCAGAATACAGCGACGCAGAAAAAGGTCGGTGACCGTTCAATAACGCCTGGCTTTCGCCAGGCGCCTGGACGCACGACTGAGAAATTAGAAACCTGCGGTCGTTACCTGAAATGTGGCGCGACACCCACCGCGCACCCAGATTCCGCCCTGATAGGTACCGAAGCTGCGGCCTTCAACACAGGGAGCGATGGATATCTGATTCACAATTTGAATCCCGATGATTTGCCCCTGAACCGGGCACTGCTGGAGAGCGTGGCCATTCGAGAAGCAGGTAACCATCGACTGACGATGATGGCCGCCTGGATGACCGTCATCGAAGCCGTCATCAAATGATCTGCTTAAAGAAACGACGATGCGTTGAATCTTTATATTGCCGTTTAATTGCAACTGCCAGGGGCCGTTTTGACGCCAAGACTCGTTGCCGAAATCCAAACGTGCATAGGTCCTTGGGTGGCTATCGTTCCAAGTCGCTGGGTGCCCGTCGATGCGCTGAGAATGCGAACTCCAATCGCCAACAGTCAAGCGCGCTGATCCTCGGCCAAACTGGGACTTGGCCACCATGCGAACTCCAACAAGTTCGTAGTCATTGGCGCGAATGCCATACTGTTCCTGCAGGAGCATTTTCAGACGGATCGTCGATGCCCCGTTGAATTCTTGATTACCCATTTGCAGAACAAAATCTTCGCGAGCGGCAGCGTTCGTCGCAAAAAAGCTCAGCAAAGATGCTAACAGAAGTCGTTTAAATCCCATGTTTCCTCCTCGTTGGTGGTGATATGCCCCGTTGTCCGGGAGTTAGCATTTTAAGTGCCATGGGAAGTGGTGACTCTTCGACACCGAAAAAAGAAACGAAGCGGCGCAGCATCCGTAGCGGAGGTAAATGTGGGCGTTTCACTTCAAGATTGTAGCAGGTCGCATTTTAGAAGTTTCCACATGGAATTTTGTCCCTGCTTGCGCAGAAGGGCTCTACCGTTCATCGAATGTAATCACATTTGCCGCTAGGTCCAAGAGCAGATCTCGCCATCCCCAGAGAGACCGACGAATGCAAGGCGCCGACCCAGAGCTGAGCACCGCCACTCAATCGGATTCAGCAGCATGCGTAATGGTGATCGGAACTGAGGCGAGAGAGATTCGTTTTATATGAGGCCTTCTGGCGGCAGCATATTGAACTTGCCAATCGGTACCCGGACGGAATTCAAAAATACTGCAGGGCTAATGGGCTTGCCAGTCAGACTCTTGATAAATGGCGGCGCAATTTAAGTTTGAAGACAAAAAAATCTACGGCGAATCTAGTTCCGACAAATCCGTTTGCGGAGGTCAGGGTTTGTAGGCCCAAGGTTGAGTCCAAGGTTGAGTGCAAGGTCAACTTGCCCGAGGCAAAATGGCTTGCTGAATTTATTCATCAACTGATCGAGGTCAGGCGATGAAATCCCCTGGGGACTTTAAAAAAGTATTTATCCACAAAGAGCCTGTGGATATGCGAAAAGCGATGAACGGCCTCAGCGCAATCGTGCAGCAAGCTGACATGGGCGATCTGATGCAGCCGCATTTATTTGTGTTCAGTGGTCGGCGGCGCAATGTGATCAAGATTTTGTATTTTGATAAGTCTGGATTTTGTTTGTGGCAAAAGCGCTTAGAGGTTGAAAGGTTCTCGTGCCTCAAGAAATTGGCCTTCGGATGAGCGGCAGAGGCTTCGGCAAGAAATCCAGGTTCCTCTTTGGGATGAATTTAAGACCCGGGCGGATAACAATCACGGCAAAATCCCGCCCAAGAGCAAGATCGGTGAGGCTTTTAAGTATTTTAGATCTGAGTACAAATATTTGATTGGTTACCTGGGGGACGGCCGCCTTGAGGTGGACAACGGCTTCGCCGAACGTGTGATCCGGAAATTTGCGATCGGCCGCAACAACTGGATGTTTGCCGATACCGAAGCAGGTGCCCACGCCAGCGCCATGTTTTACAGTCTGCTGTGTACCGCCAAGGTCAACGACGTGAATATTTACGAAGCCATGAAATACTTGTTCACCGAGATCCCCAAAGCCAAGACCATCGAAGAGTATGAACGGCTCGCCGATGTCATCATGGGCATCACTCCTATCGCCTGACAACGAGGCGAAATGGATCGCATACAGAGGAATTCAGGATACTGTCTCAAATTGGGATTTCAAAGATTGGACTTAAGTCTAAAGTAGTATTGTAAACTTCCGATAAAAGGGAATGGGAAAGATTCGGGGAATCCCTGCTCTTGTTATTTTTTTCATCCTGTTGTCGATGACGCCTTTCCAAAATTGTGCGCCTGTCAACTTTCAAAAAGCCGCTGAATACGGGCAAATCTCTCAGGGAAGTACTTCAAACTGCAGCAATGGATCCTGCGAGGAAACTCCACGCCACTGTTTTTTTAATTGGGAAATGATTCCGGAGGGACAATCTGTTGTAGCCTACCAAGAATCGAATGGCACTTGTGTTTCGGAGGTTCGAAATTGTCATCAAGGCGTTTTGAGCGGAACCTTTGAGTTTCCCAGCTGCAATCCAAAATCACATCGCTCGTGCTTGTTCAATGGATTTACAATCCCATCAGGTCAAACGGTCACCGTTTTTCTTCAACCAAATGTTCCGTATGGGGCGACTTGCCAGGAGCAAACTCGACTCTGCACAGACGGTTTTCTTGATGGCGGATACAATTTTTTGAGTTGTTCAGTCGATTCTCCTGGAAACTGTTCATTTGACGGACAAAAAGTACTCCATCGAGCGCAAGTACTCGCCTATTTTTCGCCTAGTGTACCGGCAGGACAAAATTGTCAGTCAGAATGGAGATCTTGTGACAACGGAAGTTTATCGGGCAGTTTCAATTCTAGCACTTGTGTAGTTGAACCAACTCCAACTCCGACTCCGACTCCGACTCCGACTCCGACTCCGACCCCGACTCCGACCCCGACTCCGACCCCGACTCCGGCTCCAACTCCGACCGGCAGCAGTTGTACGACCCATGATGGATATACGGGTTGGGCTCCCGACCAGCC
>JBKCUU010000034.1:0-23314 GCA_046318155.1 Bdellovibrio sp.
CGGCGATGGCCATGACGGTGAGCATGCACGATCCTAGCGCCGCACCCATCAGATCGGTGGGCGAGAAACGCTCACCTTTGCCGTTGTTGTCTTTGGGCGCATCCGTTTCGAGCTTGCTTTGCGAGGGACCGTGCGTGAACTCGCAATGTTTGTCACCCTGATAAAGTCCAGTCAATTTGACCATTCGTGTCCTCCCGCTTTCGAACGCTCGACTTTTTGTCATGGGTTCGAAATGATGAATGCGTGGATGATGTCAAAAAGCTCAAGGAAGTGGCAAGTCAAAGTTTGCGGGCCAATTTGGTCACGCACGACAGTGGAACTTTTTTGCGCGCAGGTGCGCATCAATTTGCCAGTCTTTGGACACGGGATTTTGCCTACGCCGTTCCGGGGCTTATGGCCACCGGTCATCAGAAGGTCGCCGAGCACCACCTGACCACCTTGCTGAACTGTGCAAAGGACTCAGACGGCCTTATTCCTCGGATTCTTGAGCGCGGCCATTCAAAGTTCACGGTGCTCAAATGGACCTTGCTCAGGCCCTTTCAGTTGCAACCGAGTGAGAGCACCCAGTGGGGCTCTGCCAAATTAAAACCCGAGTTTTATGGCGAACATGGAACGCGGGCTCTTGATTCGGGTCTTTTGGTTTTGCTGGCTTGTTTTACCATCGGTTTGCCAGCGAAGCAGACGACGAAAGACTCCAGCTTTTGGACGACAAACGAGGAGTCGATCAAGCGGGTTTTCGGTTACTACCAAGCTCAAACGGCAGGATTTAAAAAGCTGCTGGTGCAAGGGGCGTTTGAGGATTGGCAAGACAGCGCGTGGCGCGAAGGTGTGAACAGTTACGTGAACATACTTTTGCTCTGGGTTTTGTTCAAAGCAAAATCGATTGGCTGGGTAACGGCTGAGACAGCAGCGAATATGCAGGCCTTGTTTGAAATTCATTTTGCTCGTACCGAAGGGTTGATCCCGCTGGAACAAGCGGGAGCTCAAGCGTCGCTTGAAACCCAACTGCACGCGATTGAGATGGGCTTGGAGTTTCCTGAGTGGCGGGCGAAGACTGAGTCTCTCTGGCGAGATCTCAAAAATTCGCACCTCTGGAGGCAAGGATTGGGATTGCCGGTGGATCCTCCGTACCGGCCGGATCAGATTAGTTTTTTGACCAAGGCCGTCGGCCTTCGTCACTATCATGATGGTTTTCGTTGGACCTGGCTGATTGCGGAAGTGGGGCGCGTGGCTCTGCTGATGAACGATTTCACCGTTGCCGAAACTTGTCTTCGCGAACTTTTGCAATCGCGAGATCAAGGTGCGATCACCGAAATTTTAGATTTGCGCGAGCCCAAAGCGGTTCGCACCTGGGCTTATCGGTCCGAGGCGCCTTTTTCTTGGGGCGCCGGGCGCACGGTGATGTTTTGTGATGCTTGGCTGGGTCTTAAGAGCTCGCCGACGAGTAAAACTTAAGCGCGTAATTCCAAAAACGGCGGCTCATCCATAAAAACGAGAACGAAACAAACAAGGTGAGTGGCAGGAGATAAAAGTCTGGGGGCTCCAGCAAAAAGCGCGAGGGCACGCTGGCAATTAAGCCCACGGGCAGAACCGTGATCACGACAAACTTAAGCCATGGCGAGTAAATTGAATCCGGCCGCATACCTAGCCGGTAGAGCTGATACCACATGTACTGCAAGTTCTCGCTGCGGGTAAAGATCACGGCCGTCGTCGAAATCATAAAGCGAATGCCGTACAAAGCAATGAGTCCCGAGGGGATCAAAATCAACAACCACAAAAGACGAAACCAATTAAAATCGGGGAGCTGAGCTAAGGACCAAATCAGCCAAGCCGAACCCAGCAACAAGTTGCCCGTGATCGCGGTGTTGGCGCGCTGGCAGCTCATCATAAACTGCGAGTTCACGGGTTTGGCAAGGAGCAGATCCATTTCACCCTTGCGAACGCGGTCGCTGATTTTATCTAGATTCTCGCTCAGGATAATCATGTAAAGCGCATCCACGACAAAGAGCATACCTAAAAACACGCGGGTTTCGGGGAGGCCCCAGGTTCCGAGTTTTTCGGTGTGCAGAAAAAGCGCTTCAAACGTAATAATCTGGGCCGCGTACCAAAAAATATCGGTCACGATGCGCGACAAAAAATTCATCCGGTACTCAAGATCAGCTTTGAGACTGGCGACCAGAAAAGCGCGGTACAAACGCAAGTACTTGAGCATTTAGGCCCCCGTCCCAGCATATTTCGAAACGCCGCGCTTCCAGCTGTAGGCCGCAATCAAACCAAACACGATCAGTCCGTAAGTCGCCGTGATCCAGCCGCGATAATAAAGTTCAGAATCAAAGCGCCCCGTCAGGTAACCCACGGGGATGTACACCGCGTTCGAAAAGGGCAGCCACGTGAGCGCATTTTTAATGTGTTCTGGAAACAGATCCAGCGGGACCAGTTCGCCTGAGAGGAGCCACAAGCCTAAGTTTTTGGCGACGGTCAAGGCGTGCGTGCGGTTCAAATAAAAAGCAAACGTCGCAAAAATAAAACTAATCGTCTGGACCACGAGCAAATAGTACATCACCAACAGGAGCGCGGGGATCAAGCGGGACCAAATGACCGGGAGCTCAAAAACCAAACAGGTCGCCACAGGAACTAAGAGCGAAACCACCGTCGTGATCGACTTGTAGCCCATGAATTGGCTCAAATAATATTCAAAAAAAGAAAAGGGCCGAGTCAGCAGCGAGTTGATTGAACCTGAGTCGATCTCTTCGACCATTTTAAACTCATACATCCACGTCGACGTCAGCCGGGCCATAAAAGCAGCCCAGATGGCGTAAGACAAATAGGCATTGAGGCCAAAGCCATTAATTTGCGTGGCGCCGGCGCCCGCAAAAAGCGCAAACCAAAGCGTGACTTCGATCAACGACGTCACGGTCGGCTGCAGGACTGCATCCGTTAAAAAATTAAGACGGTACTCAAGATTTGTGAGCACCGCGAGACGGAAGAAGGCCAGATTCCTTCTCCAAAAACTCGCGAATAACATCTTCAAAATCCCTCTCTTCGATGGTGATGTCCTTGATGCCGGGAAGATGCGTAATTTTCGATAAAACTTCGGCCAGCTCGTCGTTGGTCACCTGCAACGATAGATTTTGCTGGGCACTTGGTAAAGTGTGCAGACCTAAAATTGGCAGGTCTTTCTCGAGGGGCTCGGCCAGCGAGAAGCGCAGCAATTTTTTGCTCTCGGTCTTGCGCGTGAATCCATCAACAGTGCCGTCATAAACCATCGCACCCTGAGAAATCAGCATCAAGCGGTCAGCCAACTTGGCGATGTCGTCCATGTAATGGCTGGTCAAAATCACGGTTGGTTTTTTTAGAGCCACGTACTCTTCTAAAAATTTACGAATCGCACTTTGAGCGACGATGTCGAGACCAATCGTGGGCTCATCCAAGTACAGCACCTCGGGTTCATGCAGCAAAGAGCCGATGATTTCCATTTTCATGCGCTCGCCCAGAGACAGTCGGCGAAGCTGCGTTTCGAGAACGTGCGTCGCACCTAAAATCTCGGCCAAGAGGTGCACGCGTTTTTTGGCCTCAGTTTTGTCGAGGTCATAAATTTCAGCCAGCAGCGCATAGCTGTCTTTAGGCGTGAGGTCCCACCAGAGTTGATTTTTTTGCCCCAGCAAGATTGAAATCTTGCGCAGAAAATGGGGATTGCGGTCCGACGGCTTGTAGCCCAAAACTTTGGCTTCACCACCTGAGGGGTGCACAAGTCCCGACAAAACTTTGAGCAAAGTGGTTTTGCCCGCACCGTTGGCGCCGACGAGTCCGACAATTTGCCCGCGAGGAATTTGGATCGTCGTGGGCTGCAACGCGACTTTTTCTTTGTGCTGGCGGTTCCAAAAACCTTTGAGGCTATTCACCAAGCCTTCGGGCTTGATGTAAGTTTGGTAAACCCGCGAGACGCTCTGGGTTTCAATGGCCCACGGGCTCAAACGGCCACCACTTCCTTGATGCCAGGAAACAGCTCTTTCATGCGAACTTCGATGCCTTCTTTGAGCGTCGCTTGGCTCGACGGGCAGCCCGCGCAGGCGCCCTTCATTTGGATAAAAAGCACGTCGTCTTCGAGTTTGTTAAAGACGATGTCGCCGCCATCCAGCGCCACGACCGGGCGGATGTCTCGAGCAATTGCTCTTTTGATATCTTTCACCAGAGGTGGGTCATTGGCGTCTTCATCATTGGTCGAGAGGCTGGTGTCGATGTTTAGGTACACGGGTTCGCCGCGATCGAGATGCTCTTGGATCAAGCCCGAGAGGGGTTCGGCCAAAACATCCCAGTCGACCCAGTCTTGTTTGGTGACGGCTAAAAAGTCAGGGCCCAAAAAAACACCCGAGGTCCACGGAAAGCCAAAAATCTTGGAAGCGAGCGGAGAAATCTCGGCCTCTTGCGCTGTTTTGAAGTCTTGCGATTTCTCGGTGACTCTTTCGGCAAACAGAAATTTCAACGTCGCGGGATTTGGGGTGTGTTCAAAACGCACTTTGTTCACTCGAGAATCTCCTTGATTCGTGGGTCTTCTTGTTATTAGTCTCAAGCCACTTTTTTGTCTGCTTTCAAAATCGGAAGGAACCCAATATGACACCACGCGTTCGCGAGATCCTAAGCTGGTACGGCGCTGACACTCCTGGCGTTTTGACAAATCTCTCACGTTTGCTGAATCACGGTCGACTCAAAGGCACCGGCAAGATGGTGATATTGCCCGTTGATCAGGGTTTTGAGCACGGCCCCGCGCGCTCTTTCGCGATGAATCCAGATGGCTATGATCCCGCTTATCACATGGAACTGGCGATCGAGTCCGGTTGCAACGCCTACGCGGCCCCCCTCGGTGCTCTTGAATCCTGCGCGCGTGAGTTCGCTGGCGAGATTCCGCTGATCCTTAAAATCAACAACTCCGATACACTCTGGAGCAACAAATCTCCGATCTCGGCCCTGACCTCGAGTGTCGACGATGCGCTCCGCTTGGGTTGTGCAGGGATTGGTTTCACGATTTACCCCGGATCAGGTGAACGGAAACATCAGTACGAAGAAATTAAGGCTGCAGCCGGTGCCGCTAAAAAAGCGGGCCTCGTTGTTGTGATTTGGTCTTACGCGCGCGGCGAGCAAATCTCGAAAGACGGCGAGACCGGCATCGATGTGATTGCTTACTCCGCACACATTGCGGCTCAACTGGGCGCGCACATTATCAAAGTCAAACCGCCAACGGCACACATCGAGCAAGAGGCCGCTCGTAAAGTGTATGACGCTCAAAAAATTCGGGTGGGTTCGCTCACCGACAGAACGAAGCACGTGGTGCAGTCTTGTTTTAACGGCAAACGTATCGTGATCTTCTCCGGTGGCGAGGCCAAGACGACCGACGTTCTTTTGAGCGAAGTCAAAGAACTCGCACAAGGCGGCGCGTTTGGTTCGATCATGGGCCGCAATGCCTTTCAGCGTCCCAAGAAAGAAGCGATCAAGCTCTTGCAAGACGTGCAAGATGCGTTCGCTGGCAAGCCGCTCTAATCGAACCCGTTACAAAGAGGTGACCGATGTCCGAAAAAAATCCTGAAGTGACGAACGTGAAAAACGAGATCAAATCAGAGGTGCGAACCGAGAATCCACTGCGCGCCGAAAAACGCCGCAAGCTGCACGCGCTTCGCGAAAAGGGCATCAATCCGTTTCCTTATTCTTTTGACCGCACGGCGATGACTCAAGAGATTCGTGATCAATTCGACGCCAAACTTCAAGCCGGCGAAAAGGTGTTGGATTCGAACTTTCGCTTGGCGGGTCGCTTGATGACTTTGCGTGCAATGGGAAAGGCCTCCTTCTTTAATATTCAGGATCAGTCCGGCTCTCTGCAAATTTACCTGAAGCTCGAAGAGCTCTCACCCGAGGCGAAAACCGCTTTTGATCTCATCGATTTGGGCGATATCGTCGGCGTCGAGGGCTACGCCTTTAAAACTCAAAAAGGCGAGATTTCGCTGCATGCGAAGAATTTTACGATTCTAACAAAGACACTTGAGCCTCTGCCCGAGAAGTTTCACGGTGTGGCCGACATCGAAATCAAATACCGCCACCGTCACTTGGATCTCATTTCTGATGTTGAATCGCGCAAGGTCTTTGAGACCCGGTCAAAAATCATCCGCGAGATTCGTAAATGGATGGAGGGCAAAGGCTTTCTCGAGGTCGAGACGCCCGTGTTGCAGCCGATTTACGGCGGCGCCGCAGCTCATCCCTTTGATACACACCACCGCGCCTTGGACATGAAGTTGTTCATGAAAATTTCGCCTGAGCTTTATTTGAAGCGTTTGATTGTTGGCGGCTTCGAGAAAGTTTTTGAGATCGGTAAAAACTTTCGCAACGAAGGGATCGATCGCACGCACAATCCTGAGTTCACGATGATGGAGTGGTACGAGGCCTATACGGATTACAACCACCAGATGAATCAGTTCGAAGAGTTGATTTCGCATTTGGCAAAAACGATCACGGGCTCGTTTGTCGTGCCGTTTCAAGACAAGCAAATCGATTTCACGCCCCCTTGGCGGCGGTTGACCGTTTTTGATGGCGTTCGTGAGTACGGCAAAATTGATCCGGACCAAGCTTCGCTCGAGGACTTGCAGGCCAAATTGATTTCAATCGACGGGCAGTACAAGGATCCCAAAAAACTGGCGGCCTTGTCGCGTGGTGAAATTGTCATGAAGATTTTTGAAGGCACGGCTGAAGAGCACCTGTGGCATCCGACATTTGTCCTTGATCATCCGGTTGAAATTTCGCCGCTCACCAAAATTCACCGCCAAGATTCGCGCTTGGTTGAGCGCTTTGAGCCCTTTGCGGGCGCGATGGAGATTGGCAATGCCTTTTCCGAGTTGAATGACCCCGAGGAGCAATACCAGAGGCTCAAAGAGCAAGAGTCAAAACGCGTCCACAACGACGAAGCGCATCCCATGGATGAGGATTTCTTGCATGCGATCGACACTGGAATGCCACCAACGGGTGGTGTCGGGATCGGGATTGAGCGCATCGTCATGCTGCTCACGAACCGCCCGAGCATTCGCGATATTATTTTGTTTCCGACGATGAAGCATCAAAGATGACGGGTCTTTTTCAAGCTCTCGGATCGGCGGTTGTTCTTTTGTTGCTGGGTGTGGGTTGTCAAACCACGCCAACGCAAACCTTTGAGACCAAAGACAACTTTACCAAAACGCCCCTGCATGCGCGAGCAACGGTGCTTGATGAAAAAACGGTGATCGTGGATGCCCGGGCCCCATTTGCTTTTGCATTGTCGCATCCGAGCCGCGCCCTTTCTGTACAGTGGGCTGATTTTACCGAAAAAGAAGCACCGTTTGAGGGCTACCTCGAGCAGGATTTGTTCTTTCACGCGAGACGTTTAGCCCGTATGGGGATTGGTCCCGATTCTGATGTTTTGATTTTAGGCAGCGGACGCGCGGGCGCCGGCGAAGAGGGCCGTTTGGCTTGGACGTTGCGCCGGATGGGTCTGACCAAGGTTCGCTTTGCCGCTTTGGATTCGATTCGTGCGAGCATGACCAACGAAGCCCAGCCACCGCCGGCCGAGGTGACGATTTGGAAACCAGTGCCTGACGAGTCCCTTGAAATTAAGCGCGCCGATGCCATGGCAGATATTCAAAAGTTAAAAGCGGGTGTGGTCGTTTTGGATGTTCGGACCGAAAAAGAATATCTACAGGACGCTGATCTGTTTAACAGGTTGAACCTCATGCCCAAGCTGATCAATGTTCCTTGGGTCGATTTTTTGAGTGAACAAGGAACAGCGCACGCCCAACTCGAGGCGCGGTTAAAAAGTATCGGGGTCGAAAAGTCGGATCTCATTTACGTGATTGATGACCGCGGCGTGAAGTCGGCCGGTGCGACCTTGATTTTGCGAGAACTCGGATTTTTGCGGGCGGCAAATTGGACGGGTGGTTTTCGTGAGCTTGATTGGTTCCAAAAGTCGAGATCAAGCGTAAAGCCCAAGCTCAACCCAAAGAAACAATCTCGCTAACTTCAGCCGGACCGTTCGCTCTTACTTTTGCAGTTTCTTTTGTACGGTCTTTTTGGCTTTGTCTTTTTTCGCCTTCTTCGTGCTGGCCGGGAGGCGCATTTGATCTGCAGCCACGGGTCGCTGCACGCCCACGGTATTCATGCAGCTGACGCGTTCAAGGTCCGAGAACTCATCGTTCTTGCAAGCGCCTAGTTTTTTAGGATCGAAGCTGTAGAGCTTTGAATTCTCGAGACAGCGCATGAACTCGTCATTCGAGAACTGGTCATTGCAAAGTGCAACGACGTAAGAATCGCCCACCTCGCGTGTCGCCGTAAAGCACTGCTCTTGTCCGTGAGAGTCCAAAAAACGCTCGCACGCAGATTCGGGCTTGATGGGTTCGATGTCGGCAAAGGCGGCACCCGAAAACAAAAACAAAAAAGTGAGAATGACCTTCGTCATCGATCGTCTCCTCAGGATGCCTTCATTTTAAAAAGCACCGAATACATCGCATTGAGCATCTCGGGGTCGTAGCGGCCCGCAAGTTTTTCTTTCATCATGGTGACGGCTTCGGTCGGAGTCATCGGGACATTGTAAGAGCGCTGAGTGGTCATGGCATCGTAGGTATCCGTGATTGCAACGATCCGGGCAAAAGGATGAATCTCTTCAGCTACGAGCTGTTGTGGATAACCATTGCCCGCCCACGATTCGTGATGCTCGAAGCAGGCGGCCTTAATGGCCTCGCTCACAAGGGGATTTTCTTTTAAGAGGACCAATCCGAATTGGGGGTGCTTTTGCATCTGCGCCCATTCGGCGTCGTTCAGGGGGCCCTTTTTGCACAGAATATCGATATTCACTTGGCGTTTGCCGATGTCATGAAAAAGTGCGGCGACTCCCATCTCTTCAAGATCGGCTTTTGAGAAGCTCAAAGCCTCACACAATCCCAGCGAGTAGATGCTGACATCCAGAGAGTGGTTGTAGGTGTAAAAGTCGTGGCCCGAGAGTGAAATCAAGTGCGCCATCGCCCTGGGTTCGGCCTCCATAAATTCGACAAACTGTTGAATCAAGGGACGCGACTGATCAAGCGCTTTATTCACATCTGGATTTTCAAACAATTCTTCAACTAAGGTCATTGAAGACTCGCGCAAGACGACTGATTTCTCGCGCACACCCAGCGTGTCTGACATCATTTGGTTGTGCACATAGCCCTTGTATTGACGTCGGTCCTCTTCCTTCACCAGAAAGTGGTTACCCGTATCCTTTGCCATCAAGGCGCGTAACTTTTCTTCATCCAATTTGTCGCCGGCGCGCAAGTATGTGATTAACTGATTGTTGATCCGCAAATGCAGGTCAAATGTGGTCGGTTTACCAGGGATCAAGGTGTTGATTCTGACTTTGAAGTAGCCGTGATTTTCCATGCTTTTAGTATACCGCCTCTGTCTTGAATCTGCTTTAAATTCCCATTCTGAGACATGGAATGAGTGGACAAAAGACCAGGCTTTTCTTAGGCTTTCTTCAAGATGCGGGACCAAGGTGATCTAAAAAAACCCAAACTCAAGCTCGAGACAGACGTCAAATACCTCAAGGGTGTTGGACCAAAGCTGGGGGCCTTGCTTGCCAAACGTGGGATTCGAACCGTTTTGGATTTGTTGACCTACTATCCGCGCGCTTATGAAGACCGCCGCGCGGCTCGCAATATCGGAACTCTCAAGGAAAATGATCTGGTCAGCCTGAAGGCTCAGGTCATCAAGGTCTCCTCAGTTATGATGGGCCGCTCAAAGCGCAAAATGTACGATGTGCTCATTCGCGACTCGAGCGGGCAGATACACTGCAAATATTTTCGCGTTCCGTATAAAGGTTATTTTGAGCGCTTTCAACCCTTTCAAGACGTGCGCATCGTCGGCAAGGTCACCAATTACCGCGGCAAGCTCGAGTTTCACCATCCCGATCTGCGCGATATCGAACCTGATGAAGAGCTGCAAGATATCCTCGCGCCGATTTATGTCGAGATCGAAAATCTTTCGAGCATGAAGATTGCGCGCATGATCCGGTCGGTGTTTGAGCACCTGCCGGCCGAGGCTGTGCCCGTCGAGAAGTTTTCGCCCGCTCTGCGAGAAAAATACAATTTGCTGACCCGGTGGGAGGCGCTGTGGCAGTTGCATAACCCCCAAGTTGATCAAGCGGCCCTGCTCATGGAGCAGAGGTCAGACGCTCACCGCCGCATTATTTTTGAAGAGTTTTTTTGGATGGAGCTTTATTTAGCCGCTCGCAAAACGGGGCTGCAAAAAGAGCCGGGCATCGCCATTCCGGCCGGCAGAGCGCTGAGTGCAAAGTTGATTCAGAGTCTTCCCTTTGAGCTCACCAAGGCACAAAAGCGGGTGATTCGCGAAGTGAGTCAAGACTTGGGTCAGCGACATCCGATGTCCCGCCTGGTTCAAGGCGATGTCGGCTCAGGCAAAACAATGGTCGCGATGCTGGCGGCGCTGCAGGCGATTGAGGCGGGTCATCAAGCCTGTCTGATGGCTCCGACCGAAATTTTAGCGGAGCAACATTTTCGCAACGCCAAAAAATTGTTTGAACCCCTCGGCCTCAAGGTGGGCTTGCTGACCGGAAAATCCAAAACTAAAGAGCGAAGTGAATTGCACGCGGCACTTGAGTCGGGCGACATTCATTTTTTAATCGGTACGCATGCCTTGATTGAAGACGTCGTGCAGTTTAAATCTTTGGCGGTGGTCGTGATTGATGAGCAGCACCGTTTCGGCGTCGAGCAAAGGGCCAAGCTCAAACGCAAGGGACTCTCTCCGCACTTTTTAGTCATGACCGCAACGCCCATTCCTAGAACGCTGGCGATGACCGTTTATGGGGATCTGGATGTGTCGGTACTGGATGAATTGCCACCAGGCCGGATACCGATTCAAACGCGGGTGATTTTTGAGTCCAAGCGCCCGGAAGCGATTGCTTTTATGGCGGCTCAGATCGAACGCGGCCGACAGGCCTACGTCGTTTACCCCTTGGTCGAAGAGTCCGAAAAAATTGATCTGAAGAACGCCTTTGATGAATTTGAAAAACTACGCAGTCAGTTTCCGCAAATTCAATTTGGTCTTTTGCATGGACGAATGAAGTCGGATGAGAAAGATCAGATCATGAACGAGTTCCGCGAGGGACGCATTCAGGTGCTTGTCTCGACCACCGTGATCGAAGTGGGCGTGGATGTTCCGAATGCCAATTTGATGATCATCGAGCACAGCGAACGTTTTGGTTTGTCGCAGCTGCATCAGCTTCGCGGGCGCGTGGGGCGGGGAGCGCATAAAAGTTTTTGCGTGATGATCATGGGTTATGCCGTCAGTACTGAGGCCCGCGAACGCACCGCTTTTATGGAGCAAACTTCGGATGGATTCAAGATTGCCGAATTTGATCTTGAACTACGGGGACCGGGCGAGTTTTTAGGTACCCGCCAATCGGGTCTTCCGGGATTTCAAATGGCAAACTTGGTCCGCGACGTCGCCTTGTTAACCGAGGCCCGCGAAGCTGCCTTCGACCTTCTAAATGCCGACACGAAACTCGCCAAACCCGAAAACGAACACCTGCGGAATGAACTCTTAGACAAGCACGGCCCCACCGCTCTCGCCGGTATTGCCTAGGTGCGCAGGTCGAACAAGTAGGCGAACACCTTAACCATGGCTCTACAGTGCTTATATTCGAGTATGAATGCTTTCCAGAAGCTAAAATTTTGTTGGGCAGGGAATTAAAGGCTCTTTTTTTGAAGCTTGGGAGCTGGACGGCTGTTGGCAGTTCAATTGGAGCCAGCGAATCGTTTGCTCGGCAGAATGTAAATAAAGAGTAGGTTCTGCGAGAAAAGCAAAACTCAGCGTTTTTTAGAAAAAATGGATTTTCTTGAAAAAACAAAGCCCAACGAAAAGTCGCTGGGCTGCTGTTTCAGAACGAAGTGGCTTATGAACGCTAATTTTTTGTCTTCGTTGGAATTATATCTGCGGTCCCCGCAAACGCGGTAGAAATCTCGGCAATCCTACGGTTTTCCAAATCAATAGCATAAAGCACATCATGAACTCGCAATAGCGCCGTTCTGCAAGAAGAGGTCGGCCACAGGCGATAATTGCTGCCATGTGGATGGGATTCCAAACCTGATGCAAATCGGATAACCGTCGTGCGTTTATCAGCTTCAATTTTGTCAATAGAGCGAACTTGTTTTGTTGAACCGGATCCATCTTCGGTAACCCCAAGCCGAAACTTACAGTCCGCAGTCTCTCTCGAAAAATACGGATGAAAATAGGCCTTGGGCTGAATCGTATTTAACTGGCGTTCTAGGGACTTGGTATTTGTCTTTACCCAATGGGTTTCCCGATCCTTACTGTCGTAGGTCGCAGTATAAATGGCGACTCCATCGGCGCTCCAAAATAAATCCGAAACTTCCTTTTTTGTAACCGCAGGAATAGTCTGGATAATTCCTTGAGGGATACGAACGATGACGAGATCATCCTCAACATCAGAGCCTTTCGGTCGCCAGGCAAATGCAAATGTCGTTTTATCCGGAGAGACACGCACTGCGCCGATGCGCTTTCCCGGGGAATCAAATTGCTTTTGGAAGACGACTTTTCCAAGTTCAGCAGAAAAGGCGGTAACTCTGGATTCAGCTTTGTCTTTTAGCAGAAAGATGTCTTTATCAATACTGACGTCTTCAAGGCTCATGTCAGTCGATAGATTTTGAAGTTCGTCGAGCTTGTGAGTTCGAAAGTCGTAGCGTGCCAAAGTCTTCCCTGAAGCCGTGTGGAGCAGAGGGAAGACGACGAGGTTGTCTGAAATTTTCTCTTTTGCAGTTATGCCATCAGTGACTACGGGCTTCGAAACGCATGATGTAGGCAAAGCAAACACCATAAAGAGAAAAAGTAATTTAGGTTTCTTCATCGGAAATCTCCTCATGGGTACTAGGCTACGGTGAAGATCGCTGCGTGTCGATGCTCGGTGCTTCAAAAGGTAAGTGTTTAGTTACAGTTTTTATCTACAGCATCATAGGCTCGCGTGGCCTCTATCATTGCTGAAAGTTCCTCCATAAGATCTATGTCGGGATATTTCACGTAACCACTATCATCAGCATCTGGACTATTTGGTTCGTATCTAAGAAGACTCGCTTGGCTGGATACTATCTCGCATAAATGATTGTCGCAAAAAAGTGATTTTTTCTGGTAGGGACCTCCCTCTGGCGTTCTAGTCGTATTAACATTGGCAATGTTTGATGCAATAACATCCATATCGAGTTGAATGTATTCTCTCACCCTACAAGCTTCCAAACTTGCAGCATTGGTAACAGTAACCGTGCTTAATAAAATCAGCACACACAAGATACTTTTCATGGGTTCCTCCAGAAAAAAATTATAGCACAAGCCTTACATTCAAGCTCCTGGACCTACGTATTAACGCCAAATCTTTTGACCCTTGTTCCCATCATCATTACGCAGTCTTCTGAATCCGATTGAGCGGCGGTGCTCAGGGAAGGTCGGCTCATTGCAGTCGCTGGTGGCTCTGGGATTGCGAGATCTGCTCCTGTGGCTCAGCTTCGCTTCGCCGGTCGCAGATCTCGCTTTGACAGTTCCAGGCCTCTGGCCTGCCGCTTACATATTTCGATCAATATCATGCAGGCCTCTAAATCCAGGCGGGTGGACCCTTCAATTTTCCCTCAACCAAGTTAATTCATCGATAAGGAGGTAAACAGCCTTACGCGTTGGTTCTCACCGTCAAGTAATCGGATTTTGCCCATGCGGGTAAGTGCTTGAATTTAGGTCCAAAAGTAAGCCCCGTGCACCTCTCCGAAGAGCTGCACTCTGGAGCTTCAGCTTGTTGTTTTTTCACGGCCTGGTGCTCCCAGGCCGCTTTCTTTTGATAGATCGTGTCAAATGGGCTATAACTCTGACGGCTCGAAGACTGTCTGACGTGGTCTTGTTTTGAAGAGATGTTTCGAACCCGAAAAGAGAGGCTTTGCATGAATAAATTGGGACCTCGTGAGAGTGCGATCCGCGAGAGGTCAAAAGCCCAGATGCCATATAAAAATGTGGACTTCAAAGTGGGCGACAATGCCGTCTACCCGGGACACGGGGTCGGCACTGTGATCTCCATCGAAACCAAAGAAATTATGGGCAGTAAGGCGGACTTCTACATCGTTCAGATCCGCGAAACTGGAATGAAAGTGATGGTTCCCAAGAGCAATGCGGCAAGCGTTGGACTTCGTCCGATCATCTCACGCGAAGAGGCCGACAAGGTCATCGCGATTTTAAAATCAACCAATGTGAAAATTGACAATCAAACATGGAACCGTCGGTACCGCGAGTACATGGAAAAGATCAAAACCGGCTCGGTCTATGAGATCGCCGAAGTTTTGCGTGATTTGTTTGTGCTCAAAGTCGATAAAGAATTGTCGTACGGCGAGCGCAATATGCTCGAGACCGCTCGTAAGCTCCTCATGAAGGAGTTGACACTAGCTGTCGACGAGAAAGAGCTCTCAGCTCAAGAAGACGTCAAGGCGATCTTCGGTTTTTAAGCTCTTAGGAGCCCACTTCGAATCTTTCAAAATTTGTGGACCTGATTTTAGAGCCCATCCCTGATGGGCTCTAACATTTTGGGCGAATGTTTGCTAGCCTGAGAGGCCAGCGTCTACCCCTTGTGGAGGTTCCATTGAGTTCTGCCAAGACGGCCCCAAGTGCCAATGAAGTGCGTGTTCGATTTGCTCCGTCTCCCACGGGATATTTGCACGTGGGCGGTGCTCGCACAGCGCTCTACAATTTTTTGTTCGCTCGCCAGCACCAGGGCAAATTTGTTTTGCGTATTGAGGACACCGACGAGGCCCGCTCGACTGAAGAATCCCTTAAAATGGTGATCGAAGATTTGCAGTGGTTGGGTCTAACGTGGGACGAGGGACCCGATCCAAAAACGCTGAAAGACATTGGCGATTACGGTCCTTACCGACAAAGCCAACGCCTTGATCTTTATAAGAAGTATGCCGACGAACTGCTTGCAAGCGGCAAGGCTTACCATTGCTTTTTGAGTGATGCCGAGATCGATACTCAGCGCGAAAAGCTGATGAAAGAGGGAAAGCCTCCACACGTCGAGAGTCCCTACGCCGATTGGCCCCTGGCGAAAGCTGAAGCCGAAATCAAAGCTGGCAAACAAGGTGTCGTTCGTTTTAAAACCCGTCACCTTCGCAAAGATTATGTTTTTACTGATCTGGTTCGCGGCGAAGTGAAGTTCCCCTCGGATATGGTCGGTGACTTTGTTTTGCTTCGAACGGGCGGCATGCCCGTGTACAACTTCTGTAACGTGGTCGATGACCACCTGATGAAAATCACGCACGTCTTGCGCGCCGAAGAGCATCTCCCCAACACGCTTCGTCAGCTGATGATTTACGAAGCCATGAGCTGGCCCGAGCCGCAGTTTGGACACTTGTCGCTGATCTTGGATGAAGACCGCAAAAAATTGTCCAAGCGCAAGGGAGCCACGTCTTGCCATGAGTTCAAAATGGAAGGCTACTTACCTGAGGCGCTCAATAACTTTGTCGCACTTTTGGGTTGGTCGCATCCTGACAGCAAAGAGGTCATGCCTCTTTCTGAGATGATCGAAAAATTTGGAACCGACCGCTTGCACCCCGCCGGCGCCGTGTTTGATGCGGTTAAGCTAAAGTGGATGAACTCGGTTCATTTGCGTGAGCGTTCGAACAAAGACATCTTTGAACTGTTAAAGCCTTTCTTGGACCAAGCAGGACTTGAATTGCCTTCAGATCCTGCATGGCAAGAAAAGAGCGTCGGTGTTTTTAGAAGCGCCATGGAAACTTTGGTTGAAGCCGCCGAGCTTTACCGTCCTTTGTCCGACAAGGCGTTTGTGGTTCAGCCCGAAAGCGAAGAGGCTTTGAAGTGGGAGACCTCAAAAGCGGTGATTCAAGCCTGGCGTGATTTGGTGAGTGCGCACCCCCGTGATGAGTTCACCGAAGAAGAGTTTTCAAAGATTCAAGATCAGGTGAAGGAGAAGTCGGGCGCCAAAGGCAAAAACTTATTCATGCCGGTGCGCGTGGCCGTCATCGGCAAGCCGCATGGTACGGACCTTAAATTGCTCGTGCCTTTGATGAAAAAATCGTCGCTCGTCAAACGAGCGGATGAGGTCTTGGCACAATTATGAGTCTGCAGGTCTACAACACTCTGACTCGGCAAGTAGAAGCTTTTGTTCCGCATGATCCCCAGCAGGTGAAGATGTATTTGTGCGGGCCCACTGTCTACGGTCTCTTGCACGTGGGAAATTTTCGTGGACCCATTTTTTTTAATTTGGTCCGCAACTGGCTTGAATTTATTGGTTACAAAGTGACCTTCGTTTACAACTTTACCGATGTCGATGATCGGATCATCGAGCAATCCCGGGTTGAAGGCCTTGCTGCGGGCGAGGTGGCCGAGCGCTACATTGCCGAGTTTAAGACTGACTTTAACCGGCTTAAATTGCGGCCGCATGATCTCAATCCAAAGGTCACAGAGACCATGCCCGAGATTATTTCGATGGTCGGCGAACTCATTGAAAAAGGAAAAGCGTACGCCGTCAAAGGCGACGTGAACTTTTTGATCAGCGATTTTCCTGGTTATGGCAAACTGTCTAACCGTAAAACTGAAGACATGATGACCGCCGTTCGCATCGAGCGTGATGCCGATAAAAAAGGGCCTCTTGACTTTGCCCTCTGGAAGTCAGCCAAGCCGGGTGAGCCCGCCTGGACGTCGCCTTGGGGCGATGGTCGTCCTGGTTGGCACATCGAGTGCTCGGCGATGATCCGCAAGCATTTGGGCGATCAGATTGATATTCATGGCGGTGGTTTGGATTTGGTTTTTCCTCATCACGAAAATGAAATTGCGCAGAGCGAAGGCTGCTCGGGCCACACCTTTGTTAAGTATTGGATGCACAACAACATGATCAACTTTGGTGGCTCGAAAATGAGCAAGTCCTTAGGCAACATCATGCGTGGCCGCGAGTTCATGGATTTGTACAACGCCGAAATTTTAAAATTTATGATGTGCAGTGCGCACTATCGCAGCGTTTTGGACTTCTCTGATGAAGCCGTCGAAAATGCGACCAAGGGTCTGGCGCGCATCTATTCGGCCCTGGCACTGGCGGAATCTTTAGTCACCAGCTCCGCAGAAGTCGATGCGGCGTTTGAAAAAATCTGCACCGAGGCTTGGACTCAAATTGAAGTCGCCATGAACAATGATTTTGGCACGCCCGAGGCCCTGGCAAGAATTTATGAAGTCATCCGCCACTTCAATACCGTTGTGAAGCGCGGAATGAAGACGAATCCCAATGTTGCGGGCAAATCTTTGTCGCTTATCAGCTTTGTTAAGAAGTTTGGGGCCCTGATGTCGCTCTTTCAAGAGCCTCCGGCTGCTTTTTTGAAGTCACTAGACGACATGCTTCTTGCGAAGATGAAAGTGGACCCTCTATTGGTCCAAACGCTGGTCGATCAGCGGTCAGCAGCCCGGAGCGCAAAAGACTTCGCTAAGTCCGATGAGCTCCGCAAGACATTGACCGAGATGGGCATCTCGGTCTTGGATCTTCCAGAGGGGTCATTTTGGGAAGTCACAAAGTAGATCGCAAAGAAAACAAAAAACGTTTTCAGCTGTCGACCACGATGAAGCCCGCCGGCGATCAGCCTAAAGCGATCGAAGAGATGGTCTCGGGCTTTCGGGCCGGTCTCAATCATCAAACCTTGCTCGGTGTGACGGGGTCCGGAAAAACCTTTTCGATGGCCAACGTGATCCAGCAAATGGGGGAGCCAGCTCTCGTGCTTGCACCAAATAAGACTTTGGCCGCTCAGCTGTACTCGGAGTTTAAAGAACTTTTTCCGAAAAATGCGGTCGAGTACTTTGTTTCTTATTACGACTACTACCAGCCTGAAGCCTACATCCCAACGACCGACACGTTTATCGAGAAAGACTCGGCCATCAACGAGCAGATCGATAAAATGCGCCACTCGGCCACCAGATCTTTGTTTGATCGCAAAGATGTCATCATTGTGTCTTCGGTCTCGTGCATTTATGGTTTGGGCAGTCCCGAGGCCTATGAGGGCATGATGGTTCACGTGGTGGGCGGCACTGAAATGCGCCGCGATCATTTGCTGCGTGAGCTGATTCGCATTCAATACAGCCGTAACAACGTCGATTTTCACCGCGGGACCTTTCGCGTTCGCGGCGATGTCGTCGAAGTGTTTCCGTCTTACGAGGATGACCGCGCCATTCGCATCGAATTTTTTGGCGACTTCATCGAGAAGATTTCCTGGATTGATCCGCTCTTAGGAGAGGTGCTCGAAGAACTGGACCAAGTGGGAATTTACCCCGGATCGCACTATGTCACTGAAGACGACAAAATGAAGCGCGCGATCGGAACCATTCGCGATGAGCTGCGCGACCGGCTCGGCGAATTTCAAAAAGACATGAAGTTTTTGGAAGCGCAGCGGATTGAGCAGCGCACGCTTTATGACATTGAGATGATCGAGCAGATGGGCTTTTGCCCAGGGATCGAGAACTACTCGCGCCATATGACGGGCCGCGGACCGGGCGAAGCGCCTCCCACTTTATTGGAATACTTTCCGAAGAATTTTATGACGTTTATTGATGAGTCCCACATCACCGTGCCGCAAATCGGGGCGATGTACCGCGGGGACCGGATGCGCAAATCAACGCTGGTTGAACATGGGTTTCGCTTGCCCTCGGCGCTCGACAACCGACCATTGAATTTTCAAGAGTTTGAGCAAATGATGGACAAGGTCGTCTACGTTTCGGCAACTCCAGGTCCTTACGAGCTCAAAAAATCCGAAGGGATTATTGTCGAACAGATTATCAGGCCCACGGGTCTGATTGATCCTCAAGTCGAAGTCAGGCCGGTCAAACATCAGGTTGATGACATCTTAAAAGAAATCCGTGAGCGCATTCCCAGAAAAGAACGGGTTTTGATCACGACTTTGACCAAACGAAGTGCTGAGGATTTGACCGAGTATTATGAATCTCTTGGTATCAAGATCAAGTATCTGCACTCGGACATCGTCACGATGGAGCGGACCGAGATCATCCGAGACTTGCGATTAGGCGTGTTTGACGTTTTAGTTGGCATCAACTTGCTTCGAGAGGGTTTGGATATTCCTGAGGTTTCGCTGGTGGCGATTACGGACGCCGACAAAGAAGGCTTCTTGCGCTCGGAGCGTTCGTTAATTCAAACGATTGGCCGGGCCGCGCGAAACGTTCACGGCAGGGTTTTGCTCTATGCCGATCGTGTGACCGACTCGATGAAAAAAGCCATGGACGAGACCGGCCGACGGCGCACGATCCAGCATGCTCACAATATTGAACACGGCATCACGCCAGCGACGATTAAAAAACGCATCAACGAGGGCCTGGGCGAAATGTTTGATGGCAATGTCCGCACACCCATTGGCAAAGAACAAACGGCCTCGCAAATCAATTTTGAAAAGTTTAGCGCCAAGCCCGAGGGTATTCAAAAAGAGATCGAGAAGCTGCGTGGTAAAATGCGCAAAGCTGCTCAGGGTCTTGAGTTTGAAGAAGCGGCGAAGCTTCGCGATGAAATTAAACGCCTGGAGATTTTGGATTTGAGCGCAAAGTCAGGCGAGGTCGAAAAAGATTCGGCTAAGATTCAAGATGGGGCCGGATGACCGACGACGCTGGCGAAAAACCATCAGCACCAGAGCTTGAAATCTCGGTGTTAAGCCGGGTCGAGCAATTGCGTGAGCGCGTGCGTGGTTATCCCACGCAGCCGGGCATTTATTTGATGAAGTCGGCCGCTGACAAAATCATTTACGTCGGTAAAGCCAAGAACTTAAAAAACCGCGTGCGAAGCTACTTTACTGAAGCCGGGGATCATACGCCCAAGACGAAGCTCTTGGTTCGCCATATTCATGAAGTGGATTATATCCTCACCAAAACTGAGGTCGAAGCTTTCTTGCTCGAAGCGTCGCTGATTAAGAAGCACCGACCAAAATACAATATCCGGCTTAAAGACGACAAGTCCTACCCTTACATTAAAATTTCATGGAAAGACGACTTTCCACGCCTCTACTTGGCCCGCAAGGTAAAGAAAGACGGCGGACTTTATTTTGGCCCGTATACCAGCGGCGGCGCCGTCCACGGAACGATTCGCTTTTTGAATCGCACGTTTCAGATACGAGATTGTACTGATGCGGTTTTTAAGGCGCGGACGCGCCCTTGTATGACCCACCAGATCGGACGCTGTACGGCTCCCTGCGTGAACCTCATCACGCGCGAAGATTATCGTGACGATTTAGACGGCGCGCGCTCGTTCTTAAAGGGACAGGATAAAAAAGTTTTGAAATCGCTCAAAGAGCGGATGCAGGAAGCGTCCGAGCAGGAGCGCTTTGAAGTCGCAGCGCGCCTCAGAGACTCGATTCAGTCCATCAAAGCGATCCTCGAGAAACAATCGGTCATCAACGCCTCCATGGATGATGATCAAGATGCGATCGGATTCTTTGGCGATGACCGTGGCACATTGATTGAAACCTTGCACGTGCGTCAGGGGCGGGTCTTGGGCACTCGCGCTCATTATCTGCCAATGCTGGACGCTTCTGATCTGACCGAAGATCCGCGCGAGTGGTTGGTGTCGTTTATCAATCAGTATTACGAAGACAATATCATCCCGGATCAAATTTTGCTGCCGCTTGATATTGGCCAAGACCTCACAAAACTTTTTGAGGCTGTCTTGAATGAGCGCTCGGGGCGAGAGGTCAATGTTCGTTTTGCAGTCAGTGAGAAGAGCCGCTCTCTTGTCGACATGGCCAATGAAAATGCCAAATCGCATTTTGAAAAGTACGTGAATAAATCCGAAGAAAAGCGCCGCGGCCTCGAAGAAATTCAAACCAAGCTCAATCTGCCAGGTCTGCCAACGCGGATCGAGTGCTATGACATTTCGACCTTCCAGGGCTCAGAAACCGTCGCGTCGCAAGTTGTGTTTGAAGACGGTGTGCCCGCAAAAGAACATTACCGCCGCTATAAAATCAAAACCGTCGAAGGCACCAATGACTTTGCATCGATGACCGAAGTCTTGTCGCGCCGGTTTGCTCATAAAGAGTATGAAGATCCAGACTTAATCGTCATCGATGGCGGTAAAGGGCAGTTGGGCGTTGCGATGAAAGTTCTTGAAGATTTAGGGCGCACAGATCTTGCTGTTGTTGGTTTGGCCAAAGCCCGAACGGCGCGCGATTTTGAATCTCCTGATGTGGCGGCCACTGAAGAGCGATTTTTCTTACCGGGCCGGGCCAATCCGGTCTTGTTCAAGCCCAACACAGACGCTTTTCATATCTTAGTCGGCATTCGTGATGAGGCCCACCGTTTTGCCATCACCTACCACCGCAAGCTGCGTGAGGCGACCTCGCTTGAAAGTGAGCTGGATTTGGTTGTGGGCCTTGGCGAAAAACGCAAAAAAGATTTGCTTAAAAAGTTTCCCAGTGTCGAAGCGATCCGGGCGGCCTCGGCCGACGAGATTGCCGAGATCAAGGGATTTAACCGGGTCTTGGCCGAGAGAATTTTGTTGCAACTGAATGAAGCGGGTGATGGGACTGAGGACATTCCAGCCGAAGGCATGGGTGTCTCATAGTCTTTTAAAAAATGAAAGCGATTGAGGGCGTTCTATTGCTCGGTGTGCATTTCGGTGCGGATCTCAAGGTCGCACTCCGTGCAACGGGCTTTTTCGATCAAGTGCAGAGTCGTGGGACCGGGGCCCAATTCAAACTCCAGTTTTGCGTCGCAGAGCGGGCAGTTGTGTTGGCTCTTTTTATAAGCCTCATGACGTTCGATGTCGGCTTCGGGCTTGATATTGATTCTAAAAATTTCCATTTGTCCTCCACCGGTTCAACTGGGGCGCAAGAGACTCTTCGGCAGAGTCTTGTTTCAGCTTGAGACTGGACATTTCTTTCTGGACCTTCTGGGGCCTGACGGGTAATCCCTTATCCATGGGTTGGGACAAATATTTCACAGACGTCTTAGGGGTTTCCGAAATCGTGATGCCGGTGCGCGAGGTTTTCGCGCAAGCCTCACGGAGCGAACTCTCAAGCGAACGTCTTTTGTTTTTAGGACTTCAAGAATCCACGCCTTTGCTAGAGCTCGGAATTTTTCAAAAAATGCTGCTCGCCATGAAGCTGGAGTTTGGTGAGTTTGCGGTTTGGGAAATGTCGGTGCTCGAACTTTCGACCCAAGAAAAACAAATCCCGTCGGGGATCGTGGTTGTGAGTTTTGCGCCTGCGATCACCGAATTTTTGCGTCAACAGCGTCCTCAGTTGCAGTTGATTTCGACCTCCCATCCTCTCGCGTGCCTCGAAAAGCCGCAGCTCAAAAAGCAGGTCTGGGAAGATCTGAAAAAAGCACTCAGCGACGCTGGACTTTCAGATAGGCTTTAGCCCTTGGCCTTCGGGCGAGCTGATTTCGTCCCCAAATTTTGGTTTTATTAAGAGTCACCGTGCACGGATGTTGGGGGCTGCTTGAAATGGACTGAATTTCGTTCGTCTTTGCCATCTTCTTTGTCCCCCGTCTCTCGAGTTTTCGTCATCGCAGGCCTGAGTCTGTTTGCAATCTTGATGGGACCTGTTTCGTCGATGGGCGCAGTTCCGAAGGCGACGCCCAATTGGAAACAAGAAATTGAAAAACCCGTTCGCGTCCGTCTGGCGACAAGTTTAAATAAAATTGTCCTACAAGGTTTTGGCCTCAAGGTGCAAGGCCAAGTTGGTCCTTATCAACCTGTGGCCGTGGGCCGTATGGGCACCTTGGAAATCGACCGGGTGAAAACCGAAGTGGGCTGGTTTTGGCGCATCAAAAAGACCGAGGCCGGCAGCGAAAAGTTTGAACTTAAAAAAGCAACCAGCCTCGTGGTCGAGGGAAATGAGCTTCGCAAAGGCACACAAGATCTTCCAGAACGCCTCGTGCTGACAAGTCTGTACAAAGGTTTTGATCTGGTCGGCGTTCTTGCGATTGAAAATTATCTGGTGGGTGTTTTGTCGAGCGAGATGCCGCTCACCTGGCCGATGGAGGCCTTGAAATCACAAGCTGTTGCGGCAAGGTCTTACACGCTGGCGGTGATGCGCGAGCGCCGCCATCTGCATTACGATGTTGAAAGCACAATTCTGGATCAGGTGTTCAATCACGTTTCGCGAAGGCTTGATAGCGACAAGATGATCGGCAAAGCCCGAAGAGCTGTCGAAGAGACCACGGGCGTCGTTTTACTTAATCAAAAGAGCCAAGTGGCCAAAGCGTTTTACCA
>JBKCUU010000035.1:0-3988 GCA_046318155.1 Bdellovibrio sp.
TTCTTTGGCATTTGTCAGTAGCTTAGTTCGCACTTTTTCAGGCATCCACATTACGCAAAAAGGCGTTTCGGCGCTGGCCTCTTTTGGGCATTTGCACGAAGCCTCGATCTGGGTCAGCGCTGTGGGGTTTGGTGGTGTCTGCGCTATGGGCGCTTGGTTTTCGGCACCTGAGGACCTCAATCACCGAATGGCCGTGATGCTTTCTGTCGGAATCGTGGGTGGATCTTCGGCGTCCATTGCCTTAATGCCCCGATGTCACTTTGTTGTGTTGCTCTTAGTCGGCATTCTCCCCAATCTTTTGATTCTGAATCACATCGATCACAGTGTGCCATCAACTTGGACATTTCCGATCAGTTGGGCCTTGCTCAATGTCTTTTTCTTTGGAAATTCGCGGCAGTTTTACCGCCAGGTTCGTCTCATATACGAAGCGGACGAAGAGCTTAAGATTTCGCGCGCCCGAGCGACGAATGCGTCGAAGCTGGCTTCAATCGGCGAGATGGCTGGCGGCCTTGCGCACGAAGTTAACAATCCTCTAGCCATCATCATGGGGCAAGCCGAGCATATTCGCTCACTGGCAGAAAAATCCACCGGCCCCGAGGGTCCCAAGCTGATCGAAAAATCGGATAAAATGATTCTCTCCATCTTAAGGATTCGAAAAATCATTCAGGGACTTCTTCTTTTTTCGCGTGATTCGGATGCAGACTCCAAGTTGCCCTTTTCATTGACTTCGCTGATTGAGGACTCATTGAGTTTGTGCAGAGAAAGGTTTCACAACTCCCGCTTGCAGATTTCGGTCGATGCAATTCCAGACGTGCTTGTCGTGTGCAGACCGACGCAGATTTCGCAGGTCGTCCTGAACCTCTTAAGCAACGCCTTTGATGCAACCATCACTCAAGAGCATAAAATGGTTCGGGTCCATTTTGAGGAATCGCCGACCCACATCAAGGTCACGGTTGTAGATAGTGGCACAGGGATCGACAAGAACATCCGGGACAAAATCTTTGAGCCCTTTTTTACGACCAAGGACCTTGGTAAAGGAACGGGACTCGGCCTCAGTATTTCAAAAAGTATCATCGAAGAGCACGGCGGAGAGCTGACTTTAAATCCAACCCAAACGGGAGCTTCTTTGAGCTTTACCGTCCCGAAGGCGGAGAGCCCGCTGATTTCACTGCAGCTGCCTTTGTCAAAAATCACAGATAGTAGTGCAGGATCAAAAAGGCCTCGTCGCCCTCTTTTTCTGAGGTCAAGAGGTCTTTGACACGAAGGTAAGCCAGCTGAAGCTCAAGATGGGGCCGCGGAAAGAACTGAAGGCCGGGTCCGTATTTTTCTCGCCGCGCTTTTTCGTTGGCTTGGTCAAATTGGGCGACGTCGATAATTCCTGACAACCAAAGACCTTTGGTCGGCTCCCAGCTCGTTTTTTGAAACAGGTACCAACTCTGCTGCTCGGTACCCACTGATTTGCGGTTTTGCACCGTGAATTGCGCCAGCGTCGTGACGTGTTCGTTCCAACCTAATGCGGCATGAGCGCCCCTGAGCCAGCGCTCGGTGCCCTCAAACGTTCCGCGCCAAACATCAAGCCCTATTTTTTTATTGTTGTTCACAAGCACGTCCAGCGTTCCGTAGGTCGACGTCTCGCGGGCCGCCGAATTCAACGTGTCGTCCGACTTCGCCGAGCCAAGCAGTGCGCCCCAGGTCTCGCCTTGATATTCAACTTCGCCCAAGTGCCTGCGGTCCAAAGGCCCAAAGCCCAGATCTTGGCGAAATGCCCAGTTGTGCTCGGAGGTCATCAAGGCAAAGTGAGGCGTGCCCATGGCGACTCGAATCCAAATGTTTTCGACCACCGGGCTGATCAGCGCCCAGCGCCGAAGGGTGTAGGTTTTTTCTTCGCCGCGCTTTTCGACACCATAGGTGAGGCCAGCTGATCCCCATTTTCCCCGGTAGGCCGCTTCAAAATCCATTTGCATCGGAAACGCGCGTCGCTTGCGCTGAAATTCATTTTCTTGATGCGTTTGAATGACTCGCACATCACCGCCGATAAAGAGACCCGAATCTACTTCAGAGTTCACCCAAGCCGCGACTTTTGATCCATTCAACAAGCCGTGAAACAAACTTTCTTCACCCTCATAAGCCCATCGGCTTAAGAGCTCCTTTGAGAGCGAACGCCCGTAGGCCGTGGTCAACCCACCACCAGCCGGAGACACGTGGCAAGCCGTGCAGTGCACGTACCCATGCCGGATCAATTCTGGATAAGCCCGAGCAGCATTTGGGACGAACGGCACAAGCAGGATCAAAGTCAGGAGTAAAATCATTTTCATTTAAGGCGTTCCTTTTTCGGGGAGCCCCTGACGGATCCATTGCAATAAAACTTGCACTTCCTCGGGCGTCACGCGAGCAATTCCGCTCCGAGGCGGAGGCATCGATCCCCGGCCCGTTTTTGTCACGGACTCAATCAACTCGCTATCCTCGGGATCATCTATTTTGAAGAGTTCGTCCGCGTCGTTCATCAGCCCACGGTAAGTTGAGAGGTCGTAAAGACCACTGCCCGCCGTGTGGCAGCTCAGACATTTTGTTTCAAAAATCCGTTCGCGAATGGATTCATAATTGGGCGCCAAGGGCGCAATCGGTACAATCGGCGGCGTGCCGGGGGACGTTTGGTCACAATTGGGGTTGGGGTTAGCAGCCGCGACTTCGGGCGCACCTTCGCCGATCCACTTTAAAATCAAGGCCTCTTCGTTCGCAGGGAGCGGGCGCGCCTTGGGCATGGTTCGGGCTTTGATGACCGCTTCAACCTGCGTGATCGAGGCCTTCACCGAAGCATAGCTCTCAAGATTCACGCCGCCTGAGGGACCGTGGCAGGCCGTGCAGCGGGTATTCAAAACCACGCGCTGAATCGTGGCAAAGTCGGTCGGTGCGCACGTCAGCCCGGTGTTCCCGCCCTCATCTGGCAGGGCCTTGTCGATCTTTTCGTTACAAGCCACCAGAGTCGTCAGGCAAAGAAGCAAAAGTCCTTTGATCCAAGTCTTCTTTGTCACCCGATCCTCCAGAGGCCGTGGGTTTAAACTTCAGACCTTAAGATGCCACACACTCAAAAGGGGAGCAACGAAGGCTTCCTGAAGGGAAGGGAAGGGAAGGGAAGGGAAGGGAAGGGAAGGGAATGATTAGGTTTATATCGTCATTACAGTCGCGCAATCCGTGGAAGTCGATATCGAAATCCCCGGCTTTACCCAAAAATAAGACGCAAAAACAATTCGCAAAAAATAACCTGCTAGTGCATTTGAGACTTTCGGAGCTGATCACGCAGCTCCGAAAGTTCTTCGATGCTAACTTGGTATTTGCGTCCGCAAACTTCACACGTGATGTCTGAAGGTTTGTTTTCATCCACCATCTCTTGCAAGCCATTCACCCCAAGCGTGGTGAGCGCGCGTTTCACGCGGTCGATTGTGCAAGGGCAAAAGTAGCGCATCGGATAATCATGTGAGAGACGCGTGAACGGAATGCCTTCAAGGTATGGCGTCACGAGATCCTCGGGAGTTCCGCCGTTAAGGATCGTTTTCGAAACCGAAACTTGATGAGTCTCGATATTTTTTTGAATCTTGTCGATGACTTCATCTTCGACTCCGGGCATGACCTCGATGATCACCCCCGCCGCTGATTTCACTTGGCCAAAAGTGTCCAAGTAAACCCCAACCGACACGATCGAGCGGATTTGATGCGACTGGTGCAAGTAGTGAGCAAGATCATCGCCAATTTCGCCCGACACCATCTCGACAGTTCCGTTGAATGGCTGCCGCTGAAAAGGTTGATGGCGAGCGACCGTGAGAGTTCCAAAACCCATCGCTTTTGAAAGATTGAGGACATCGGCTTGGTCGGGAGCCTGGTAACCGGGGTTGGGGCAATAGCCTCGAACCGAACCATCAAAAGAGGCTTCGGCGTAAATTGTGCCAATCGGTCCGTTGCCTTTAAACAGTAAACCGACCTCTTGGCCTTC
>JBKCUU010000036.1:0-3759 GCA_046318155.1 Bdellovibrio sp.
CCCGACCAATGCAAGGAGCTTTGCAACACCAAGCCAGAAGAATCTTTACTCGCAAATTTCATTTTATATCCTGGGCTTACGCCCGCCGAAAAGAATCTCGTCTCTAAAAGTCCCAAAGATGCACTCAACGCCTACAAACAGAAGAACATCGCGGAAAAGGCGACGTCGCGTAACTTCCCGGACCAGAACCTGAATGACGAAAGCGATGCCTTTAGACATTTTTTATGGGCTGCTTTCTTAACCAAAGAGCTCGGTAAATCCAAGGCCCAAGAATTTCTTGATGCACAATAACAGCCGAGGTCAAACGGCAGCCGATTCCCTGATTAAGGAAAAACGTTGGAGTCAAAAAAATGTCGAAGCCAAAGGGCTTGAAGACCTACGGTCGAAACAGCTTTAAGTGCTCAAACCCGGCCTACTGATCCCGAAGGAGCCAAGATGAAAAAAATCAAACTCTCATTTGCAGTTCTCAGCATGGTCCTTTTCGCAGGTTTTGCCGTCTACGCGTCGACTTACTTTGCGTCCGATTTCATGAGCATTTCGGATGCCGAGAAAAAATGGGGGAAGCTTAGCTTGAACGCTGAGCAGTTCAAAGCAGGTGACTTGTCAAAGCGAGCACCGATGGCCGTCGATGTCGTGAAGCGGTCTCTTTATTTAGGTAAGAGTAGAAAGGACGTACGTCGGGAACTCGGCGATCCCGACAGCTATTTCTTCAGCGACACCATTTACGCTTACAAAATAATGCCGTTCCCGGGAGAAAACAAAGAAAACTGGCATCTCGTGTTTATCCCAGACGATAAGCTGGAAAAAGTTAAAGAAGTTAGAATCCACAAAAAGTGCTGCTATCAATCACCGCTCTAAGTTGGGGCCCAGGTCATCAGAAGCATCCAAAGAGGCAAGAAACTGTTCAATGAGAGGGGCTGCCCATTCAGAGAATGGTTTACTTGCGAACGCAGGATTAAAAATAGGTGAGATGAGAGATTTCATAATTCCATTAAAACATAATGGAGATATTCAGAGGAATTCCCCCACTGCCACGGCCTTTCGGACAAACTGAAAATGGAATTAACCATAAATATAGCCGCAAACTGCTTCAGACATTCCGAAAATACCCTCACGATTGCGGGACGTGGTTCCGAAACGGAACTGCGCTTTGGTCTCAGGCAAGAAATTTGTCTCTTCCTGAGAAAGTCTTATGGCCGCCAGAAGAATATCTAAATTGAGCAAAACCAGAAAGCAGACGATTTTTAATATACCTTCATAGGAGGATTGTCATGCCGAGCGGGTTCCTGAGACTGATAACTAACGATGCGCTGAAAAATGCGCCGCTGGATCAGTCTGCTGCTTGCTCGGTGTTCATGCAGTCCTAACACTCCGGTCCTCTCTTTCTAATTTCACATCAAACTAATTTTTACGACAGACACATTTAGTGTTTTTGTCGATGGAGTGCTTTATGAACAAGTCTATTTATATTACTACGTGCCGATTTCATCCTGGGGAGCCGGGCGCGATGAACAGAGGCTTCACGCTCAAAGTCTTGAACCACTTCAAGAGCTTTTTTGCGACGAACTCTGGGCCGTTGTCGGATCTTATGTGTTCAGGCATTCTTTGGTAAACTCATCGATGATATTCAAGATTCTAAATTTCCTTCCGTCGTGAGTTTGTTCACTGACAAAGTCGTAGCTCCAAACGTGATTGCGATGCGTGGGCCTGAGCCTGATGCACGAGCCGTCTCCGAGCCAAAGCCTTGCACGCTTGGGCTGCTTCTGCGGCACCTGCAGGCCTTCTCGTTGCCACACCCCGTGAACGAAGTCTCGACCCACGGTGAAGCCTTCAAGTTGAAGCATCGAAGTAATCGTCTTGTAGCCGTAGCGACCGTACTGCGTTGCAAGCTCAACGATTCGCTCTCGCAAACGCGCTTTGTTCGGATCAACAATCGGTTCGTAGCGCTGAGTAGAACCGTAGAACCATATGTGATGTGGCTCGATTTTTATAAACTCATATCTTAGAATCTGCGGGCAGTAAAAATATCGTGGCCTTTCGGCGGTGCTCGCCTCAGGCCAAAAATCAGAATTTTTCGATCGAGAGTTCGGGAAACATTAAAATTGGTAGTGAGAGGCTAGTTTTATCGAACAAAACCCATTCTTGATAAAACAAGAGCACAGGGTTCAGTGGAAACGGCCCAAGATCGACCTGGACAAGCTGGCAAAACTTTACTGGGAGAATGGTCTTAAAATCGAAGAGATCGCAAGGTTATTGGAGGTTGGCAAAACGACAGTTCAAGAAAATCTACAAAAAATACGGGGAACTCGGGATTCAAAGAGCAAAATGATCAGATGATCGGCTCTTTTTGAACCGCGAAAAATGGGCGTCCCCAATTGGTTGCTCTGAATTTGGCTGTAAAAACAAAAAGGCCCGTCTTTTTAAAACGGGCCATTTGGATTTGCGTGCAGCTTGGTGAGCAGTGATTTTGGCAGGGCCTAGATTCCGCGAAGAGTGTTGTTGAATTTTCCGCATTCGCACGCAACAGCCCAGGCGGCTTCGCCTAGAATTCTGATCTTTATAAGGGATCCACAAACATCACATCGCGAGTTTAAGACCTCTCCAGCCGCTGTAAACTCATCCATCGCGTCTTCTAGAATTTTCAAGGACTCGTGATCAAGTTTTTTCTTTGGAGGTCTTTCTGTCATATCAGAAGCATAGAGAGTCGAGTGTTGATGCTCAACAAACAAATGATTCTGACTCTCAGCACGGGATAAAACCCCTATGAGTTTTGAAAAGACCCTAGGTCTCAACCAATTCGATCTGAGAATGAATTCCTCCAAACTACCCAGCCTAAGATGATCACAAAGACCCAAGATTCTGAAGCTCAAATGGGAAAACCTAGGGGACAACCTACTAGCCCGCCATTGTATGAGGGGGTGGTTCAATGAAAGAGCGCAAAACCAGCTTAAAAAAATACTGGCCCAAACTTGAATTGAAAAATCCAAAGACAATTTGCTTTTGCTAAACTCATCATTGCTTTTGGATTTTACAGAATCGTTCGATCCTAAACAAAAATCGCTAAACGCGCCTACTGGTCAGCAAACCCCTCTCAACTTCAAATAATTCGCGGGGAATTTGCGGAGACAATCACGGGACAATTCAGGGTTTATTTAGGGTTAAAAGACGAGTTTGCGAACAAATGATATCTCAAAAAAGTTATTTGACTTTGAATAGTTACAATAAAAGAGCGATCAGGAAAATCTTCTGACTGACACCCCCTAGAGCACACTTATTGCCCCAGAGCCCAAACAAAAATCCAATCACCTCTATGTCATCACATAGTGAAGGGAGTTCCAATGCCGCCAACGCCACGCAAACAAAGAAGATCTCGCTGGATGCCGCTTGCACTGAATCTGACTCGAAACACTTTGTGCCAAGAACGCTACGAGCAACTGCTTGCCGAGGTCAGCGAAATTCTCTACAAACAATTTTGCCAGCAAGTTCAAAAGATCAACGCAGTCACTGAACCCTCTTTTCAAGCATGGGAAAATATTCCATCAAAGAAAGAGGACCGTTCATGACCAAAAAGAAAAACAAAGTACCAAGTCAAAATGGCTTTCGTATTGGACTTTACATCAGAGTTTCAACCGAAGAGCAGGCCGAAAATCCCGAGGGCTCGATCAAGTCTCAAGAATGCCGCCTGAGGGAGTTTACTCAGCATAAAAACTCGTTTGAAAATTTTGGCAAAATTATCGAAGTCTACTGCGATGCTGGGAT
>JBKCUU010000037.1:0-6148 GCA_046318155.1 Bdellovibrio sp.
AATCAATCATGCTGACTAACAGACTATCTTCAAGATTCAAACCCGCAATACAAAACTGCGTGGCATATTCCGAACAGAATTTTTCAGTACGCAATAAAAGGACGGCCTAGCAATGCCTGAATGAAGGTGGCGACAACCAGGACAACATAAGCCAGCGCCACCAGGTGTACCGGGGCGTGTGCCTCACGCCCAAAAATTTTCGTACAAGCCAGCGCGGCTAGCGGCACAAGCTGCATGGCGTGGGTAGCGAAGAAATGAGCGACGCGAAGATCACGATCTCATCACTCGGGGAACAAACATAGCAAACAAAAGCATCAAAGCTTTGACCCCGACCTGGAGTCACGGGTCACTGGCAGGACTCTCGCGGAATGAGTGTTCGCGATATCCAAGCCCAGCTCGAAGAGTTTTACGGCACAGAAGTCTCGCCTACGCTCATTTCAAAAATCACGGACAAAGTCTTGGACGGCATCAATCAATGGCAAATGCGGCCCTTGGAAGACGTTTATGCTGTGGTTTTCATGGATGCCATTCACTACAAAGTTCGTGTTGATGCGAAAGTTGTCTGCAAAGCGGCCTATACTTGCCTCGGAGTCAATTTGCAGGGGCAGACTGACGTGTTGGGTATTTGGCTCTCGGAGAATGAAGGGGCTTACTTAACTTACATTCCCGTGGGTCGGGCCGCCGCGCCGGGTCTCTGTGGGCATTACGGTGTCGATGATAAGGAAAAGAATCAGTCTTCTAAGAAGACTGATTCTTTTCCTTCCGTTGCCTGATTATTGCGGGAACGAAGCCAAAGGTAAAAACAAGGTCATGGGTTCATCGGCTAGTTCGATGCACCCATATTTCTTATAGAAGCCTTTTGCGGCCTCATCCTTTGCATCGACCAGAACCGCGTAAACACCAACATCAGCCGAAGCAGATTGAACCCGCTTCATCGCATCGACTAAGAGGAGTTTCCCTAAGCCTTGCCCTTTGGTTGAGTTATCAACCGCCAGTCGGCCCATTCGGGCGACCGGTACGGGATGCTTGGGAAGTTTCTTCTGCAATTCTGGCGGGAGCGAAGATAGATCCACTTCGCCCATGCTGAGACTGTAGAAGCCAAGAACACGCTTGGCTTTGTCGCCTGATTGAATGGCTACGAAGGTTTTATTGAAATTCGCCGCTTGGTTTTGACGAGCTTTCGCCTTGATAAAATCGTTTAGCTCAGGCGATCCACAGTCAAACGGCGCACGATCAAATGACTTGTCTAGGTTGTGAAATTCAAAGTTGCTCACAACGACAAATTACTTTCTGGATTGCTTTGAGTAGTCCTTGAAAGCCTTTTTAAGTGCTTCGTTCGGAGCCGGAGGATTTGTCAAAGCAGCAAAGAACACATGAGCATCACGTTCCGTTAGGCTTGTGCGTTCGACTTCCGACAGCTCCTTACGAGCGGCGCGAAGGGAATTTTGCAACATGAAGGAACTCACCGTAAGTCCCAACTGATCGGCAGCTTTCTCAATGAGAACTTTATCCTGCGGAGCTGTGCGGATCATTACTGTGCTTTCCTTCTTCAAGGAAACTTGCGCCTTTCTTTTTCTTGCGACTGACATTGTAAACCTCTTTCACCGTGCTTAAACGGCCATAGATACACCATATCATAACGTATTGCATTTGTCTATACAGTATAAATTTAATGATTTCAATAATTTGAGAGTCTTTCCAGGACTTCTATACGAGTCCAATAGGCCTCTTTTTTGACCAATGACTAGCATTATTTATACAGGAGTTAATAGGGCAAATCCAGTCGAGCAAGCCGCGTGCCTAGCCGCCGGCGAATCTGCAAAATTCCTGGCTGAATCTATAAAAAAAGAATTGCTCAGCTAAAAATTTGCATCAATTGATTTTTTTTAACACACAAGTTACGCTGCTTTCTTCAACCTCTCAAGTGCATCCAGGATTGACACGCAAAAACAGAGTTTCTAGTCGGTTAAGCACTCTTGACCAACATTAAATTCTCCGGCAAGCCAGCTTCTGATCTCATTCGCTGCAGGCTCGTCCATCGGTTTGAGGCGGTCATTTAGAGAATTCCGCTCAACCTCCGTCAGCTGATCTAATCCTTTTTCAAGAAAATTAATCCGTTGCTCTTGAATCAGTTCGGCAAGCTGATTTGAACACATTTTTTTGATTGCAGAATCAAGAGCTGCCTGGGGTGCTTGTCCGTCGACCGCCACCTGCTTAAATGCCAGCATCACGATCTGCGAAAGATAAATCTGATTCATGGGATTGATTCCCCAATAACGACTCGACGAAAAGGCCTGCGGAGTCCGGCCCGTTGGGGGTGTAATCTTCAAAAACTTGCAATTCTTGGGGCCGTCATTTGCAAAAAAATTGTCGCAAAGAAACGGGCCTCGGCGCAAAAGTTGGCTGACCTCGCTCAGATGCTCGTCAGAAATCTCTTTCGAAATGACCTTGGGTCCCGTCCACACAAAATCAATATCTTGTGTCAGCTGCGAAGCCAGTTCTTCTAAATAATTTGCGGGCTTTTCTCCAAAAACTTTTTCGAGGATGGGGTCAAAAGAATAAAACGTCGGGCAAAAAACAATTTGAGCATCTGTTTCACCTTTGACGATCTCGATTGCTTGAATCTGACTTCGAGCAAGCCCGGCGTGAACCGGCATATCATCAAAAAAGAGTGCAATGATGTCCAGCTGCACTTGATTCATCAACCGAATTTTGGCTTTGAGTTCTTGGCGGTCTTCGTTCGAAAAATGATCTCCCAAGCCAAAGGGGCTCAAGGCCACACCGAATCGAACTCCCTGCTCATGGTGCTGCGCTCGCATGTCTCCGATTCGATCAAGGTAGCTCGTCGGCCAAGGCTGTCGCCAATTTTTTCTTAAATTTGAGTCTGCTTTGGGAGCATAAACACTAAAATCAAAGCCATGGCGTCCCAAAAATTGAGCCAGTCCAAGCCGCGCCTTGTCTTCCCATTGTGGACCAAAAAAAATTTCAAGAACACCGAGCTTAGCCACATCTTGATCATGAAGAATCACCAAGGCGATGTCACGTCCTGGATGCGCTCACCGGGCAGCCAAGGGCCAGGCTAGACTCACTCGGGGCAAGAGTACTGAAGGTAAGCCTGCGTCCCGGGCAACAAATTGGGATTAAAGTAAATGATGTTTCCACTGATCGAGTACGCATTTGCATTGTTCGCCGGCGTGAATGTCACGAGCGGAGTTTGTAAATCAATCTGACCAGGATTCGCGCAATACAAAGTTCGCTGCGAGAACGATTCACCGATATTGTCACCAATGCTCGAGAGCTGTGAACCATAGTCAGAGGCACAGATGTCACCCTCAACCCCGCCAGTTAAGCGTGTTGCAAGAGCATACAAGTAGCCGTAGCTACCACGTACATTCATTTGATTCATTTGGATATTAAGGCAACCCGAGTCTCCACCGTTAAAAAACGTTGAGGGGGCATAGGACGCGTTGACACCGCCACCTGCATTGATCAAGGCAAAACGACTTGACGCTTCACCAAGGCTGACGCTCAAAGCCCCAGGACGAATGATGATTGAATGCATTTTCAAGCTCTTCCCGGGATAAGTGGCTTCCACTTTGTTGATCAATGCTTGCGGTAAATCCGCAATGGCCAGTGCGTAACTTGCAGTTTGATGATACAGCGAACTTCTCTCATCTTCATCCCCGACAAAGACGATCGCTAAATGTGCATCCGAACGGATAAACGAGTTTGGATTGTTCTGCACCGTCATGTTAGCCGCGTAAATTCCGCTCTCGTCAGGGCTGGGGCATGCCGCTTGATAGGCTGACGATGTTTGTCCCGCGCTTGGATTCGCAGCAAGAAAAGCTTCACAGCTCAATGTCTCTTGGCGGCGAATCGTATTTGCAAAAAGGGCCGTCTTGTTCGGAGTCGACGGAGTGATGTAAAAGACACCAGTGCCCGAGAATGAGGGAAAACTCGTCGAGAATTCGATCAAACGACCATCTTGAAGAGCACCATTTCGATTGATTGAACGAGCGGGGTTTGAAGCCGACGACACATCTGTCGTGATAATACCAATCCGGTAATCCACACTCTTGGCATCTAAAGTCGCGATAAATGTGCTGAAGCGATTAGCGATGGCGTTTTGCTCGTAAGACATTGATCCCGAGTTGTCATCGACAAATAGAATATCGACTTTTCCAGAGTTTGGTGTGACGGCGTAGCGGTATTCTTTCTTTCCATTGATAGAGACGCAGTTCGCACCGCAGCTACTATCTTTTTCAAAATTCACGGGCGCGCAGCCGACGTAATACCCAACGGCAAACAAGAACATGATAAGTTGAGCTCGTCGTTTCATAAAACACCTCTTTCCACATTCTGTGAGAGTCCAACAATCGTGCCACTTGCTGAAAGTGCGCTAAGATATTGATTCGCCTTGGACTTCTCTGAAAGTCTCAAAACGAGACGTTCAGGCTGATTTCTGTCTAGGATTTTGACAGCTTCTTTGCCTGATGAGCACTCGCTCGCCTCGACTCTTATCCCCGAATCCAAATTCTGTTTTGCCACGCCCCTGGGCCCGTGAAATCATGTTGAGACCTCTCAAAAGAGGAAAGAGCCAAACTTGACAGGTTATGGGCTCTGATTGGAGCCCCATGGCGAGTAAACTGATTGGCCTTATCTTGATCTGCATTTCGGCCTTTGTTGCCATGAGTCTTTTTATGCCAGAGGTATCGCAGCAAGAACTCAAAGCGATCTTTCTCTCGGATACCCAAAAGGCCCTTTTTGCCGAGTGCAAAAAAGCCCGTACGGTTTTGCGCGAACAAAAATTACCCACAGTGTTCGCCCAAGTTCAATTTTCAGTCCGAGAAAAGCGACTTGAGAAAGATCCCATCCTGCAAGATCTCAAAAAGTGCTTTGCGGTGAATGAAAAATCATCCGTGAGTCTCGAGGTCGAAGTGTTTTCTTCCGATTTTGGCAACTGGGCCTCTGACGATCTCCAAGTTCAAATCAGCGTTTTTGACGTCAAATCCATGAATAAGTTATCGGAAGTCGGTTTTAAGCTGAATCACAAAAACCCCAGCGAAAATGAACGCGCACCCGAAAACTTGCAGGCCAACCAAGCGCCTCCCGCCCAAGAACCAAAAGCAGCCCCCCAAAAACAAGACGGCAAGAATCTTTCCGAGCCGACCAAATCCATCCACTAAATTATCCCTAACATCTCGGCCCCAAGATATCTGCCAATGTGGCTCAGACCTAAAGGCAAAAAAAGCGCCGCAAACCTGCGACGCCTGGCTAACTCAAAAATCGAAATCAATCTTCAAAAGGGAATCAAAAGGGAATTTGAAAGCCGTTTTGGACAAAAAAAAGACCGATCTTTCGATCGGTCTTTTAAGAAAAAAAGCTGGCGTCGTGCTACTCTCCCACACGGTCACCCGTGCAATACCATCGCCGCAAGTAGGCTTAACTTCTGAGTTCGGAATGGGATCAGGTGTGGCCCTACTGCTGAAAACACCAGCAAAACTTGTTGCTCACGAAAATGCCCGAAGGCTTTTACGTCAACAACAACTTTAAAAATTGAACTGATTGTCTGTAGTGATCTTTAGCTAAGGTACAATTCCATTTCAAGTAAAAAAATCTAATTAGATTTTTAAATAAAAAGCCGCACGGCCTATTAGTACGGTTCGGCTAATGCATTACTGCATTTACACCCACCGCCTATCAACCTCGTAGTCTCCAAGGAGCCTTTAGGGACCGAAGTCCAGAGAAATCTTATCTCGCAGTTAGCTTCCCGCTTAGATGCTTTCAGCGGTTATCTATTCCGAACATAGCTACTCTGCAATGCCGCTGGCGCGACAACAGAAACACCAGAGGTTCGTCCATCCCGGTCCTCTCGTACTAAGGACAGGTCTGCTCAAATTTCTTACGCCCACAGAAGATAAGGACCAAACTGTCTCACGACGTTCTGAACCCAGCTCGCGTACCACTTTAATTGGCGAACAGCCAAACCCTTGGGACCTGCTCCAGCCCCAGGATGTGATGAGCCGACATCGAGGTGCCAAACTCCGCCGTCGATATGGACTCTTGGGCGGAATAAGCCTGTTATCCCCGGAGTACCTTTTATCCGTTGAGCGATGGCCCTTCCACGCGGGACCACCGGATCACTTTG
>JBKCUU010000038.1:0-5589 GCA_046318155.1 Bdellovibrio sp.
GGAATTGCCCTTGATTCTCAGCCGCTAGACTCGCACCATGAAGACATGAACCTTTGGATTCAAATCTTGATTTTGCTCATTTCTTTGCAGCACTTTGGCTTTATGATTTTGGAGATGTTTTTTTGGACTAGGCCGGCGGGCCGTCAAATCTTTAAAATGGATCTGAAATTTGCCCAGCAGTCTAAAGTCTTGGCTGCCAACCAAGGCCTTTATAATGGATTTTTAGCGATGGGATTGCTGTGGAGTTTGCTTGCGACCCTGATGGATCGCGACCGCGTCCAGGCCTTTTTCTTGATTTGTATCGTCGTGGCGGGAGTCTTTGGCGGATACACCGTGAATAAGAGAATTTTTCTTATCCAAGCCGTGCCCGCCCTGATCGCACTGCTCTTACTTTTTTGCTTTTAACATGCGCTTCTTTTTAGAAAGACGCTTTGCTTTGTGACGAGCGCTTTTGTTTCGTTTCTTTTTAATACCTGCTACTTTTTTAGCCATAATCTATCCTTTACTGAGTGATCCCAGTCTTTCACTTTTGAGTTTTAACTTCAAGAATTTCTTCGGCTTCAAAGCGGACCGGCTCTGTTTTGACCCCTTCAACCGAGAGAATTTTACGATTATCTTCATCAACCGTAAAACCCAGGGTCTTGCCTTTACCGGCCGCCTCTAAAAAAGCCTTCTGAAACGCATTGTGGTGACGATCTTGATCAATCCAATAGCTGGTCGGCAGATCACTAAAAAACACCTCGGTGCGAGGTGACCCCCGAACCAAACGGGGCTTTCCTTTAACAGAAACTCCGGCGGGCGCGGTTTCGGCACGGGCCACCAAGGGGAAACCCCCAAGCGTGGCGAGCAAAAGAAAAGAAATCAAACCTAAAGAGGCCTTCGAATGCATCATCTCACACTCCCTCCTTCAAGTGTCACAAGCGCCTAATGGGAGGTCAAGTGCTTGACCCCGCCGTGGGCTGCTGTCAACGTGTGGACATGAGGATCCTTCACCTTCTGTCTCAAACTGAGATGACAGGCTCAGAGGCCTATGCGCAAACACTGGCCCAAGCACAACAGGCTGCGGGCCATCAAATCTTTGTGATCTCGGATCACCTGCATCTGCCGTTTCCAGCCTTGTATTTGCCTCTTTCAATTTCGACCGCTTCTTTTTTTAAGCGGATGCAAAACATCTTCGAGCTGCGGCAGTTTTTGATCGAAAACAAAATCGACGTGGTCCATTGCCATTCTCGGGCTGCCTGCAGACACGCCGCTTGGGCGCGCCACCGTCTTTCCATTGCGATGGTCACAACTCTGCATGGGTTTCAGCATGCGTCCTTTTCGAAACGACTTTTTAACATTTACGGCGATACCGTTTTTGCCGTTTGCGAGAAAATTCAAGAGCAGCTGACCGGTGCTTTTAAAATGGATCCTGCGCAAGTGCGGGTCTTACGCAACCCCATGGACTTTTATTGGGGCGAGAGTCAGCACCAGCAAAAGACCATTGCGCTGATTGGCCGCGCCTCAGGACCTAAGGGCGCCAGACTCAAAGAACTTTTTCGTGACCAGGTTTCATCATGGCTCGGAATTCATCCTGAAGCTAAGGTGACGCTCGCGCTATCAGGACTGACCGCCTCTGAAAAGGCCGAACTGCAAAAATTAGTTCCTTCTGCCCAGCAGGACCGAGTCACCATCACGGGCGACTTTCTTGATCTGAAAACGGTCTTTCAGACTTCTTTTTGCGTCGTGGCCTCAGGACGAATCGCAATCGAGGCTTTTGCCTTCGGCTGTGAGGTGATTGCCCTTGGCGAAGCCAGCCTTGAGGGACGTCTCTCAAGCGAGACCTTGCCCTTTGGACTGGCCTCCAACTTTGGCGATGTGGGACCCGAAAAGATTCTCGACCCGTCTGCGGTGACACACTTAATCCGCAATGTGATTCGCTCACCCCTCACCAAAACCGAGCGCGAAAAAGTCAAAGTCGTTTTGGAACAAGAGTTTTCAAAGCCAAAAATTTGCGCCGCCGTTGAAGAGTCTTACCGATCTGCTCGGCTTCTTAGAGTTGCCCGAGCTCTGCCGATTTTGATGTACCACAAGGTGCCCGACCAAGAAATTCCGTCCAGACACAAAATCTATGTCAGCCGCGACAACTTCGAAAAGCATCTGCTCTTTTTTCAGTCTCAGGGCTTTACGACTTTGACATTTGATGATTTGCGCGACTTTTGGTTTGAAAAAAGACCCCTGAAGGATTTTCCGGCAAAGCCCCTGGTCCTGACTTTTGACGATGGCTATCTCGACAATCTGACGAACGCGGCTCCCCTGCTTGAAAAGTACGGAATGAAGGCGACGCTTTTTTTGCTCGCGGATCACTCAATAATCCAAAACACGTGGGATGAAACAGAAGCCGGTGTCGATGCCCGACTCATTGATCTTGAACAGAAAAAGGCTTTACCTGCTCAAGTTTACGGGATTGGCAGTCATGGGCTTGAGCACGTCGACTTGCGAAAAATTTCGAATGATGATGTCTTAAAACAGATGCGCGTCTCAAAACAAAAACTCGAACAAGACCTGGGCAGAAGCGTTGTCGCCTTTGCCTACCCGTTCGGCCACGTCGACAGTCGGCTTCCACGCCTAGCCCAGCAGGCTGGTTATGATTTTGCCGTCAACACCGACCGCGGCGCTTTGCGCTGGGTGGATGATCGTCATTCACTTTTTAGGATCAATATTTTTCCGCACGAAAGTTGGTTCTCGCTTTGGCGAAAAACCTCATCCTGGTACCGCCGCTCTTATTTTAAGAAGCGTGGGCAGTAACACGTGGAACCTGCCCCGCTTGACGGTAAAGCGTGACCACAACGGCCCAATAGGCAACGTAAGCAAAAACGACAAAGAGGGCCGGCTGCGTATGGTACCCGGTCAAAAGACTCAAAAAAGAACCCACAGGATTTTGATCACTTAACACCCCTTCCGAGTTCCAGGCCGCTTCGGTTCCGATCGTGACCCAACCCAGTTCGATCACTTTTCGAGCAATCGCGATCACCAGACTCCCCGCCGTGATAAAGAGTAAAAAGGTCGAAACGGTAAAGTACGTTTTTTGCGTGAAAGCTTTAAAACCGTGCTGAAAGGCGTACCAAGTCGCGGCTCCGAGTCCGAGGCCTGCCAGGGCTAGACCGACGAACGCACCTGTTTGCCCACTTTCAACCGACTCCGTCCAGAGCCCATACAAAAAAATAACGGTCTCAGACCCCTCTCGGCCGACCGCGATGATGGTCAAAAGTGTGAGACTCCAAAAACGTCCCGTGGTCAGAGCCTCACGGGCGCCCGCTTCGAGTTCGGATTTGAGAGTGCGCGCATGTTTTCTCATCCAGATGCACATATGAGTCATCAACTCGACAGCCAAAACCAACATCGACAACTGAAAAACCTCAAGCGCCAGTCCTTCAAACTCACTTTCGGCCCGGTGGATAAAAAAACCAAGTACAAGGCTCAGCGCCAAACCACCCACGGTTCCCAGCAGCAAAGCTTGATAACCTTTTTTACTTGCCGACTGCCGCGCCAAAAACGACCACAACAAACCGACAATTAAGAGGGCTTCAAAGGATTCGCGGTACACAACGATCAACGCATTCATCATGGCGTGTGACCTTCGGCCACAATTTCACCTCGAGCCGTGGCCGCATGAAACTCACCAAAGAAGGGATACCTTCCGGCCTTGAGGGGGCCGAGCGTGAGCTTGAGTGTTTTTTGCGGACCCACAAATTTTTCGATATTCAGCACTTTGCTTTCAAACTCCTCGGTGGAAGCATCTTCGTTTTTGACTTCAAGTTTGAACTTCTGGCCCGCCTTCACGTTCAGGACGCTTGGTTCAAACTTATGATTTTTTAAAGTGACCTGATAAACCGTCAGCTCTTGCGCCAAGAGAGGTGGACTCATCAAAACAACAGTCATCAAAGTAGCGGCCCGAAAATCTGCTGAGACGAAGTTCAAGACTGATTTCTTTAGATTTAACAAACATTTTTTCATAAACTCTCCAGGAATTTAAGAACTTGTTCTCGGCCCGTTCGGGGTAACGCCAGGTACTTTTTCTTTGAGGCCAGAGCTTCCCCGCCGTGCCACAAAATCGCTTCTTCAATCGAGCGGGCACGCCCATCATGCAGAAACCGCGTATGCTTGTTCACTTTCGACACCAAACCAATTCCCCACAAAGGCGGGGTTCGCCAATCACGGCCAGTGGCTTCAAAGTCGGGTCGGTGGTCCGCCAAATCCTCGCCCATGTCATGTAAAAGCAAATCTGTGTAAGGATAAATAGTCTGACCCTCATTCTCAGAAAACTCAGCTTTATCGCCGGTTCGGTAAGATTCGACGTGGCATTTCGTGCACGAAAGCTCTCGCAGCAAGGTTCGCCCCGAGCTGAGTTCTTTTTCACTCAGCAGCCGAGCTTGCGGCACGGCCAAAAGATGCATGTAAGTATTGACACGTTCAAGGTCGACATCCGAAATCTCGGGTTCTGGCTGGCTCACAGCCTTGAGGCAGCTCGCCTGCAGGGGTTCGCAATGCTGCTTCGGAAAGAGCGACGTCGTGATTCCGATGTCACCGCTAAAAGCGGCGGCATTTTGCTGAAAGAGACTGGGCTGATTTGCTTTCCAGCCAAACCGTCCTAGGCGTTTTTTTTGAAGCCGATGATCCCAAACATAATTTGGCCGCCCGCGAATGCCGTCGCCGTCTTTATCTTCAGGATCCGCCTGTGCGAGAATCTCTTTTTCTGAAATGGCCTCAAGAAGACCCAGCCCAAAAACAACCGGAGCAACTCTTGGTGAGATCATGACATCAGGTGGGAACTCACCGTAATTTTTATTTTCAAAACGATACTCAGGGCGGGTCAGCGTGTACGCCGTCCCATCATCAAATTTACCCGTGACCTCGACCCAACGCACGCGCGGGCTGGCCTCAGGCAAAATCCCGGGCAATGCAAAATTTTGGACCTGGTCGCCGTACCCCACGATGCCCAGAGGCGCGCCGTGCGATTGCTTTTGTTCAGCCACTGATCCCGGGCGACTGAGCCGAAAAATCAGCGCTCTAAATTCTTCTTTCTCGTCTAACGGCGGACGCCCGCGTCCGTCACGGTCATGGCAAGCGACACAACTTTGCGCAATAAAGAGGGGGCCAAGGCCATGCATCGAAACCACCGAGGACGGAAACTGAACCCAGTTTTGTCTAAAAAAAGATTTTCCAACTAAGAAGGCTGCTCTATTTTTAGTTTTGATGTTTCGAACCGGAAACGAAAAGGCATCGAGAGAATCGCTTCGAATAGAACCCTCACCACCCAGCTTTGTCGAAAAGGCCTCTGCCTGCTTGGCAGGGCCCACACCAAAGGTCGGCAGTCCAAACAATGAAAGACAAAACAGTAAACCAAACTTATTCGCTCTGAACATTCAGCTCCAAGCCCCAAGTTTTTGCGATTTGATCGATGATTCGCGACTGTTTTTGCAAACTCAGAATGGCGGTCTCGATTTTTTTTCGGTGTGGAGTTTTGTTATCCACAAGAATGGCGTGCAGGGGTGGTGGTGGTGTGTGTTTTAGAGATGTGTGGCTGGGGTGGGGTGTGGTTGTGTTGTT
>JBKCUU010000039.1:0-16153 GCA_046318155.1 Bdellovibrio sp.
CAGGAGTCCTGCTCTTAGTTAGGCTTGCCGCCGAGCAGGCAAAGAAGATCAGCGCAGCGCCGATCACTTGCGAAAAGCTGAGGCGATCGCCTAAGAGCCAAACGACAAAAAAAGCACTGATCGGCGACTCCATCAAAAACAGCAGCGCCGCAACCGTGGCCGACAGTTTTCGTTGAGCACGGACTTGCAAGAAAAAGGCGAGTAAGCTCGAGCCAAAGGTCAGGCATAAAAGCCCGATCCACGCGGACTGGTCGAGCCCCTGAAGGGACCACGTTCCGCGAAACAGATCCGGAAAGCCCCAACTTAAGAAAAACAACGGCGTCACCAGGATGGCCGTCCACAAACACTGAAACAAATTAAAATTATAGTGGCTCTGCGCTTTGGGTGCGACCTGACTCATGATGCGAATGTGGTAGGCCGCGGCGATGGCATTACCGAGAGTGAGAATATCGCCAATGGCAATGGTCGAAAGATTGACCTGGACAATCATCGCGGTGCCGATCAAGGCAATCACGAGACAGATCCCGTTCCGCATTGAGAGGCGCTCTTTGTCTAAAACAAAAGCAAAGAGCGGAACGATCACCACGTAAAGAACCGTGATAAATGCAGATTTCGTCGCTGTTGTTGTGAGAAGTCCCCAGGTTTGTAAGAGAAGTGTGATGCCGAGCCAGAGTCCCGCGGGCCAAGCGAGGCGAAACTCCCGTCTCAGATCCGCTAGATTGGGCTTTGTCCAGAACCACAGGAGGGCGCCAAAAGCAAAGGCACCCGCAAATCGATAAAAAATAACGGCCGGAAAACTTAAAAATTTGAGAGCCCAGATTGTGCCAATAAAGCCAAAGCCCCAGAAGGCTGAGGCAATGGTCAGCTCAATCAAAGGCTTCAACGTGGATTCTTGTTTTGTCAAAATGATCGCCCTCAAGCGTGGCTTTGGTGTCTTTGATCATCGCACCGTTGCCGCAAAGATAAAAGGTCGTGGGGATTTGTAAGTAATCAAGTTGATGAATGTGCTTTTGGACGTACCCGATCTTGCCGTTCCAGTCCGTCGTCGGTCGACTCAAGACATAGTCGTAAGAAAAATTTGGCAATCGCGCTTTGAGCGCTTCGAGCTCGGGCTGAAAATAAATATCTTGCTCAGTGCGCACACCAAACAAAAGACGGTAGCGTAAATCGGGGTATTGCCCTGCCTTAGACTCGAGATAACACAAGTGCTGAGACAAACCAGTTCCTGTATTGAGAAAGACAATTTGCTCTGTCGGTGGTTCTTGAAAAAAAACGCGGCCAAAGGGGCCCGTGAAAACCAGTGTTTCGTCTCCTTTAAGAGACCAAACATATCGTGAAGCGACGCCATCGGGGAAGCCATCGACACCTTTGACGTATTTAAACAGCAATCGGAAACCATTTGATTGGTGATCCGTCGATGCGATCGAGTACGCCCGCAAAGCCGGCTTCGGCTCTTGCGGAACGTGGAGCATCACGAATTGGCCCGCTTTGAACTTGAATTCGGCGGGTTCCAGTGTTTCGACGACAACCTCACGCACGTCGCGGGTGAGGTCTCGGATCTGCTTGATTCGCATTTTGTACTGAGTGCGCAGGGAAGCCATCAACCATGCCTTTTTTTGTGAGGATGAAGAAACCGAGGGTACGACAACTTGAAATGGGCAGCAAGCATCGATTCTTTTGTAAGGCGGATGAAGAAGGCTGGGCTTTGTCTTTGGCTTTTGGGGCTGTGCGTTTCGGCCCAGGCGCAAAAAGCCCCCTTTATCACGCCTGTGAATGCTGAGGTTTTAGACGCCGGCGTCACGCTGACGCCTCCGCAAATCGATTACGACCTCGACAAGCAAGACACTCTGGTTATTGGCGATCAATCCGTGAACCGTCAGACCCTCAAAGTTGAACTGCTGCTCTAGAAGCATTGATCGAGAAAGTAGCCATTTTAAGAAGGCAGACACAAAGTTGACGTCTCTGCTTGAAGCAGACGAAGTCTTTTTGCACCCCTTCATCCTTCAAGAACTTTATCCAGCCTATCAGCAAAAGTTGACTCTCTATACATACGACAAAAAGCTGAAAGGACTTGCTGAAGACATCTTGTAGTGGCTTTTAGTTTGTTTAGAAAAATCGCCAACAATAAATGATAATGATTAAATATTGAACAGGCTTTTCCCTCCTATTTGCGAAATGAAAGTACCTCCTTACACGGGCCGAGACATGCACGCAAAGCCGGCTGTAAATCGATGGTGATCTTCAAGATCCTGCCGGTCATCGTAAATAGAAGAGCCTGCTGGTTGCGTCGTTGATAAATGCATTATTGCGACATTAAATCGATTGGTGCCCGGCGGCAACTTTGCGGTAAAGCTGGGTGCAGACGGACGATCATTGATCAAAACTAAAACGGTGCTTGCTTGAATCTTGGAGGTCGTCTGAGCTTTTTCACCGCCAATAATTCCGTTGGCAGAATCGAGAACTTCCACAAAAAAGCCTCAAAAAAGGATCTTTGTAGCGTGAAGCTTCCGCAGCCCATTAACATCTCTGTTGATGAGAAGTCTTTTAAGAAGAGTCGTCAGTACGTGACGATCGTCACGGATCTGGATCGTAAACTCGTGATTTGGGTGAGTCCTGGCAATAGCAAAGAGTCGTTGGATCAATTTTTTAGAATTTTAGGGACGGAGTCTTGTTTAAAAATCAAGACCGTCTCCAAAGATAGGTTGCCCAGGCTGGCGAGTTTATAGACGATTGGTATAGCGATGCTTTGCGGGCTCCGCTGGAGGGAATGCAGGCCTTTGCAGGCTATGTAAAAAACCATAAGCAGAGGATACTGAACTCGATCAAAACGGGCTTGTCGTCTGCGATCTCCGAGGGAATAAACAATAAAATATCTGTGATAAAACGAATGGCCTATGGCTACAGAACGGCTCTTGTCAAAAAGTTTGCCACCTGAGTGTTCTCGCTGGCAGCAGAAAAGGCTCTGTCCGTGGCACTTAACGTGCTTCATGGAACAGGCGGCTTTGGTCGAGACTTGGATCGGTTTTTTGAGGTGGTGCGCGATGAAAAAACGAGGACTCGGTTTAGGGTTAGTCCTGTTGCTGATCGCAAATGTTGCCATGGCTTCGGACCTACGTGCGGCTTGCTATCTCCAAGATCAAGAAGGCGAAGAAGTCCACGGCGTCAATCTTGATCGCCGCCTCGAAATTGCCTCAGTTTCTAAAGTCATGACGGCTTATTGGGCCATTAAAAAGTTGGGCGTTGATGCGCGCTTCACCACGGCCATTCACATAAAAAAAGTCGATGACGATCTTTATGATGTTCACTTTCAAGGTTCACGCGATCCCTACACGGGCCGAGACATGCTTCAGTACGTGGTCGGCGAACTCAACCGTCTTGGCATTACAAAAGTTCGTCGTTTGACTTTTGATGAGAAATTTAAGTTTCTAGCCGATGTCCGCGGTGTCGCGGCTGGACACTTCACACCCCATACACCTGATGCGGATACGGTCATGCGCCAAATCCGTTCGGTGATTTCGAGCCTCAGCACCGGTTACCCCAGCCTGCAAGCGCGGGCTCAAGAGGTCCACAACATGCAGCTTCCTCGCGCAATTAAGCTGACGGCAATTGATATCAGTTTACTCGAGAGCTCGAACTTTGATGCTCGAGAGTTTGATTCGGCTTATTTGTATCGTTCAGCGAACATGCAGATCGTGCTGAAAGAAATGAACCGCAATTCAAACAATCACGCGGCCAACCAAATTTTTGAAAGTTTGGGCGGGGCCGAAGCCTTTGCACGTTTCATCAAAGCTGATTTAGGTTTGGATGAAGGCGATATTCGATTTATTAACGGCAGCGGCGATCGTCATGACGTTCCAGATGGTCAACCCCTTTACAATGAAGCCTCCTGCCGTTCGATCATCAAAGTCCTGGTCGCCTTGCGTACAGAGCTTCGCAAAACCGATCGTTATTTGCAAGATGTCATGGCTGTTGCAGGTTCTGACGCCGAAGGTGAGCGAAGCACCGTCACCGCGCTCTACAACAATGATGAAACCGGCGGTGCGCTGATTGCCAAGACGGGGACCGTGAACCCCTCAATATCTCTTGCTGGCCTGGTGAGCACAGAAGAAGGTCGGGTTTACTTTGGCTCTATTTACTCTGCGGACGGGACGGCGAGCAGCTGGCACGGGGCGCGGGGTCAGATTCGTGCTCAGGTCGTCAAGCTCTTTCAAAAGTTTGGCGGACGTCGTAAGCTTGACTACAAGGCCGTTCCGTATTTTGCTTTTGATAGGTCTTCTGGTTTGCAAAAGCTCGAGAATCGCGCGGCGGAGGCCAGGTCGTCGAAGCTCTCAAGCGGCAACAACGAAAGGGGAGATCGTGATTAATTGGATAGTCTTCGTCCTGTGCGTTTCTTGCTCGGTCGCTCAGGCCAAGTTGACTCCCACTGAAAGCCGCGCCTTTACAGCTGCGATTGAGGGCAACCTTTCAGCACTCAAAAAGTTGCCTGCTAGTTTTGCTTGGAACAAGCAAGATCATGCGGGAGAGACCTTGCTGATCAAGGCGGTCGCGACAGGACAAGTCGAAGTTGTTCAATTTTTGCTCAAGAAAAAGGTGAAGCTCGACAAGCGTGACAAGGCGGGGAACACCGCGCTCTTCTACGCCGTTGCAAATAATGACGTCCCCGTTGCGGGAGAACTGATCTTAGGTGGTTCTGATCTCACATTGACTTACGGAAAAAAGAAAGAACACGTGTTGTTTGAAGCGGCCCGCGTGGGTGCGCGCGAGATTGGCGATCAAATTCTTGTCAAGAACAAAGCTCTTCTCAATCAGCTCAATGCTGATGACGAAAGTCCCCTGATGGCTGCGATCAAGGGAGCTCAGACGTCCCTTGCCCAGCACTGGATCGGTCAAGGCGCGCAAATTTCCCATAAAACCCGGAATGGAAAAACGATGGCTCAATTTGCCCTCGACCATGGTGTGAACCAGAAGTCTTCTCTGTATCAAGCGCTTTTGTCTCAAGCTGAAGCAAAGTAATCCGAGGGGCTCTCGCCCTCTGGATGACGTTCACCAAAAGGTCCGTCCCAAGATGGGATTCACTCTCGAGTTTTAATGCCAAACGCCGATAGTAAATAAGGTAAACCGACCCCATGGGAGGCTAATCTTGTTTGCGAAACGTGTTTATTCGCCCTTACTTGCGAGTGGAGACATTCCCGACTGGGCCTTTTCGGCCGTCGAAAGCATTCTCACTTCGTTGAAAGTAGCGGATCCCGAAACCTATTCGCATTGCTTGCGCGTGGGTGAACATGCTCGAAAGCTTGCGAAGTTTGCGGGTTTGAGTGAGTACCAGCAGCGCGTCGCGCAGTTCTCTGGCCTCTTACATGATGTGGGCAAAATGGGCGTTGATCTCGCCATCACGCACAAGCCTGGGAAGCTCACGGATGCTGAATACGAGATGATGAAAGCTCATCCCGAACTCAGTGAGGCCATCATTCAACCCATGGCTCATCACGAGTTCTTTCAACAAATTTTGCCTGCCGTCCGTGGTCATCACGAACGCGTTGACGGCCATGGATACCCAGACAAGCTTCATGGCGAAGTCGTGCCACTTATTTCGCGCGTGATTTTGATCGTCGACACCTTGGATGCGATGGGGCAAAACCGCGCGTACCGCAAGGGTCTTCCCATTGACGTCATTTACAAAGAACTGGAGCGGTTCTCGGGCACTCAATTTGACTCGGCCTTGGTTCGCATCTTTTTGGACGCACACCAACGTCATTGGGAAAGAGAATCCACCGATCTCGAAACCATCCGCCGAGTGACAACGAAAGCGGCGTAGCCGATTTCGCAGGTGGCAAAGCGGCGTAGCCGATTTCGCAGCACCTGATCTACTGAACGCGATTGGTGCTTTCAAAAATCTTGTCGGCCGAGGTCGCCACGAAGCCGTGGTAGAGTTTGCCAGTCGGAAGATTGTAGCGCTTCGCAAATTCGTAGTAACAACCGGGAACTTTGTGCGTGCCATCGCTAAACGAAACCGGGATCTCGCTGGCCATCGTCGAGCTCTGCTCCAGGAACACGTCGGGCGTTCCTTTGATCACGCCGCCAGATTTATTCAACGTGAATCCATTTTTTTCGATAAACGCATTCAAGGTCGGAAGATCTTGATATTTTTTGAGGGCATTCACATTCACGGTGAAATGGTTCGGACGAAAGCCGTGAGCCGCAACCCAAGAGGCGTATTCACTCTCGGCCGCCAGCTTTTGAAACAAAGCATGACTCATCGGCCAGGGGCGGCCTGACCGAACAAACTCATCCTTTTGGATTTGTGTGTCAGTCACTTGCAAAATGAGTTTGTTCATTTCTTCGCGAACAAAGGGTGAGACTTTTTCGAGTTCAAGTTCGCTGATAAAGATCTTGGGTAAAGTTTCATCGGGGTGCTCGTAGTGTTTGGCGTACAACTTCTTTTCGACAAAGGTGTAGTCGCCTTTTTCGATGTACCCGTGTTTCTTAAAAACTCGCGCGAGCGACTCGATCCCCAGACGGGGATGGTTAAAGGTTCGAAGCGCGATGTGATCATTTAAGACGGTCTCGCCCTCTCTTGTTAGGAGCTGAAACAAGCGGGCCGCAGCCGGGTTGAGTTGGCAGTAATCGTCCCACATGTGATTGAGCAAAGTTGGTAAGGCACTCATCTCGAACTCCTTTTTGGGGTCACGACCCAAGGTCTACGGGCCATTATAGTTTTTTCAAATACACCGTCACTCTCTTTCACGGATCGCCAGCGGCAGCTTCGTCTATGCGTTTTAAGCTCAAAATTCCGGGCGCCCAAGGGCAATGGAGCAAGGGCTCTACCGCATCGCATCAAAATCTTGACCTTACTGGTGTTTGGGGGTTTATATCATCTTTAAAGCTGGTCATTTGATGAGCGGATTTTTTGTTGTTCTCGAGAGGGGTCTCCTGGTGCGCCGGTCTGCCGTTGTTATCCTGATGATGGGCTTCAATCTATTGGGCCTGTCCGCACATGCCGTTCCGCAGAGCTCATCTGTTCTCCCGCTGGGGGATGGTTCGGTCCGCCCCGTTAAGACCGAGACCCGAGGCGCTGTTCGCTACGAATTCACGCAGTACTCGGTCCCCAGCGAAAATGATCCAAAACTCAACCAATCGCAGCTCATAGCCGCTGATCTTCAGTTGGGCTTAAAGACCGAAAACACCGCGTCCAAAATGGATTTCACCGGTGGCAAGTACCTTGATCTCAACAACTCTTATTTCTCGGTGCAAGAACTCTACACGTCGCGTGGCTTTCAGCGGGACGCGATCACCGTTGCGGTCGGCCGAAAGATCGAATTTTGGAGCCAAGTTGATCGAGACTGGGAGCTCGGTTTATGGGAGCCTAAGTACAACATCGACTCTTTGCGCCCTGTGAATCAAGGTCTGACAGGTGTGTTTCTAAAAATGCAAAATGGCCTTTGGGAGTTTTCGTCTTACCTGTCACCCATTTTTGTCCCGACGATCAATCCCGATATCAGCGAAAAAAACGGATCTTTGCGTTCGGACTCGCGCTGGTTCAAAACGCCAGCGAACGAGGGTCAAGTTCTCAACCGCGACACCCGATTGGTTTACTCGATTTCAGTGCCAGAGCTCAGCAAGTTGGTTGGAAAGCCCGGCGCTGGCATGCGCTTACGCTTTGGCGGACGCGGAGAACCCGGTCTTTGGGCCTCAGCCAATTTCGCACGCAAACCCATTAATAGTTTGTTTATTCAATACGACTACAACTTGTACCTCGCGGCGTCGGGCAGTCAGGCTGAAGTCGAAGTGACGCCGACAGTTTCTTACCACCGCATCTACGGGGCTGATCTGGGTTGGGCGTTCTCGAAAGCCATGGTGTCGGCGTCTTTTTTGACTGACGAGCCCGAAACCCAGAAGCCTGAGAATGAGCGCGATCAGGCGACCAATGAAAATACGACAGACTGGATTAAGCAAGAACCGGGTCGCCTCAAAGTCTACGCCCTTCACGCAGAAACTAAAGCCTTGATTCCACGCTTTTTTGAGCCCGTCGCCATCAGCTTGGATTATATCAAAGCTGATGAACAAGAGACCCGTGACATCGATGCTAAAGGCGACGTTCGCGGCGCCATGTTTCCGTACCGCGTGAATTTCGCCAATGCAGCTTCACTCAAAACGACGGTCTCCACCGCGCTTTTTGCAAAGCCGTTTCTGGTGAGCTTTCGCTACCTGCGGGATTTTGATCAGCAGGGAAGTCTGTGGACCTTGATGGGTCAGTATGCACCCGCCCGAGATTGGTCTTTGCACGCGGGCGTCGACATTCTTGGATCCGACGATACATCGACTGGAAACACATCAAAACGCTTCTTGAATCAGTTTCGCGCCAACGACCGCTTTTACGGGGGCCTTAGTTATGTTTTCTAATATGTTTTCTGATATGTTTTCTAAACTGATGTCCGCCCTTCTTTTGATCAGTCTGACGTTAGCGAGCTGTTCTCTGCCCGTGAACGAAGAGGCCCCTGTTGTAGAATCTCCCGAAGCCAAGCTTGGCTTTGACTCAAAATGTTTGAAAGATGCGCTTCCGGTTCTCAAAGGCTTTATCAGCGGCGAAGCCAAGGCGATTGAAGTCGAAGGTGTCTGGAATTGCTTCGGCGGCGCCATTGATTTATTTTACCGCAAGGTCAAAGGTAGCAACAAAAATGAATATACAGCGCGCGAGATCGCTCGCTTTTTTGAAGACTACTTTCTGGCTGAAAACACGAAAATTTCCGACCCGCTCTTAATCGAACTCATGCGTCTCAAGCAAATTTTTGTCGGCGGAAGTGCCGAGAAGCTCACCAAAGATGAACTGCGCAAACTGACCGCCTTCTCGATCGAGGCGCGTGACCTGTCGATTGATCTTTTGCCGTACATGAAAGTCTACTCCTTGAATTGGAAGGTCCGTGTAAGCAAAGACCTGGACGCCGATCTGAAGTTTTTTGAAGAGGCCAATGAGCAGGTACAAACCGCAGCGAAGCGGATCGGCGACCGGATCGGCTCCAATGGCCAGTCCTACAGTCTGGATCATTTTTCGAGTTTACTGGAGCAGCTCGAGGTTCACTTCGGCGAAAACTGGAGTTTCATCGAGACGGTTCGTAAAGTGTTACCCCTGGTGAAAAAACTGAAAAAGTCTTTAGTCGGCGGCGATGAGAGCGAAGTTGCAGCTCTTGAATGGCGCCGGTTTGGTTTGCTGGGTGCACGCGGGTATGTCCAATATTTGCGTTACTATTATTTCGTGGCTCATGCGCCTAACGATGCCGGTGGTCGGAACTTCATGTACCTGGCAAATTCGGCCGATGACTTGTTTTCGTATTTGGGCGACATGGTCCGCGAAAAACCCGATGGAAAGTTTCGTAAAACAGAGCTCGTCGAAATCATTGAATGTCTCAATGCCTTGTTTCCAAATCTCACGAGCACGCCCGAGCTGATCGACCAGGCGATGAAACTCAAGCAACTTTTGTTTGGCGGAAATGCCGAAGAGTTTATTCCTTTAGAGTTCGACCGCGCTCGCACGAAAGTTGATGTGATTCGGATCTTGGTTGAAAGGGCCTACCTGTATTTTGATCTGTATACTTTGGACTGGCGTCCTGAGAATCTGTCGCCCGAAGACGCGCAAAAGTACTTTGCTGACGCTGAAACCAACCTGATCGAGATTAGTTCACGCTTGGGTCAGTTAATGGAAACGCAGTACGACCTCCGTGATCTGGTGAGGCTCGCGCAGGAGCTCTCGCGCCTCCTGCCTCCTGAACCGGGTCAGCCCAGCTGGGGCGAAACGATGGAGAAGTACATGCCGGTCGTCGTGGCTGGCAAAAATATCATCGTGAATGATAACAGTTCGGTGGTGCTTCTCCATCAGTGGACGGCTTTTTTGAGTTCGGTCGCCGACATTTATGCTAAGTACCTTCAGTACGATTACTTTGTGAAAGGCCGCACCTGGACCGAAGGTGCCGGCTTGCGCGGACTTTCAAACTTGGTCACAACTGCGACAGGATCCTTAGATCGCATGCTGGGTCTACGCACGGTTCGCCGCAACCCTTCGGTTATTCGATTTGCCGAGATTGAGCGTCTCGTGCTTTCGCTCGAGAGCGCGGATCTTTTACCTGATAGGTTCGATGCCGCTGCGATCAAGCCCTTAATCAAAATTGTTCTTCAGCGATTTTTGCTAAGTCCGTCGCGCCGTTTGTCGGGCGAAGTGCCACAAGGTCTCACAACCGAAGGGACCAAGGCGCTGCGGACCGAGTTTGGCTTGTGGGCCGAGGGTCAGTCGTTCATTCAATTGATTCATAAATCACCGCCAGCACGGGGTGGCTACTCCGGAACGCAGCTCTTGCATCTCATTGATGGCGTCAAGCCGAGTACCGCGTTGAAAGAAATGCGGATGTCTTTGGTCACGCCCGTGCCGCTGACGTTCGATTCATTGGGCCGCCGGTATAGGTCAGATGTTCGCCCGCTTCTGTATTCGCGCAAGTCGATCGATCATCTCAATCTGGCTCGGGCCCTCGTGCGCTTGGTGGTCAATGGTTATGCGGGGGACATGGACCGGATTCGAAGCTACAAGGGCATCACGAATGCTGAAGCCAATGTGCTTTTTGCGGATTTTAAATCTTTCGCGGTTCGCTTAGGTTTGATCGAGGCGGGTAACACCACGTTTGCAGATAGCCGGTTTCGCGAAGCCAATTTATTTGCTCCCCATGGGGACGGGAATGAGTTGTTGAGTCACCGTGAAAGTGTGGACTTAGTCTTGCTCATTATGTCGGGACTGGATCTTGATGAGTCGATGCAGGCCGCCTTCAAGAGCTCATGCAATGTGTTTCGCGCACGTCAAAGCCGTGACAGCAGAATTTCACTACGTTGTTTTCTCACGATGTACCGACGTCAATTTCCCGCCGTCTTTACGTCGGTTCCGCAGTTCGCCTCCTTCATGTCTCAACTGCCGGCCGGATCTGGAGTTGATCTGCTTGAGTTCGACTTGATGATGATCAATTTGTTGAAAGCCGCCGGCTGGGTTGATGATCAGTCGGGCCGGATCAAGCTCGGCGATACGGGATTAGTTCCGCACGTCATTCAGTACATTGAAGCCGTGATGAATCGCTTTGATTTAAGCAAAGACGGTCTGCTTGATCGCGATGAAGCCTTAGCGGCGTTTCCGGTTTTTCGCGAGACGCTGAAATTTGTCGCCAAAAACGATCAAGACAAAGTTTTGCGCGGTGCTTTTGCTTACATCCTCGTCAAAGGAAAAGCGCCCGAAACGCCGGGTGAGAAACTGCATTTCATCACTGTCTGGGTAAACCAAGAAAAAACTTGGCCGATTATGGCCGACCGTCGCCAACTCGGCACGGTTTTGGGCTACATCGCAGATGCCATGGCCAAAGGTTCAGCGGACCAGGCATCGCCTTCGAGCGCGGAATTCTAAAACTTATTTTTGAACATCATCGACTCAACGGGAAGTGATGTCTTGCCGTTATATTTGGCCGAGGCTTTTTGATTGTAAGGCACCAGAAGCTCGCCCTTGATTTCGAAATAGATCAGTTGACCAATCGGCATCCCTGCGTAAACGCGGACAGGTTGCTTGACCGAGATCTCAAGTGTCCAAAAATTGCAAAAGCCGACATCGCCTTTGCCAGCGGTGGCGTGGATGTCGATCCCTAAGCGTCCCACCGAAGATTTCCCTTCGAGGAAAGGCACGTGCTCAAAGGTCTCGGTATACTCTTCGGTTACGCCCAAATAAAAGTGCGAGGGCTCAAGGATAAAGCCTTCAGGAGGAATTTCAAAACTTTGGATTTCGTTGTGCTTGCGAGCATCCAAAATGCGGTCGTTGTAAGTGGCCAGCGTTTTGCCGAGGTGAACGTCGTAAGAATTGGAACCAAGACACTCGGGGCGAAAGGGTTCGACCTTGATCGACCCCTTTTCCATGTGAGCCAAAATTTCTTTATCCGTTAGGATCACTTGGTCTCTCGGTGGAGAGTGTGCTTACGCATATTGGGATTGTATTTCATTTTTTCCATACGTCCCGGCGTCTTCTGTTTGTTTTTCGTCGTTGTATAACGAGAAACAGGGACCTTCGCTGTTTTTGCTTCAGTACATTCCAACGTGACGATGATGCGTCCACTTTTTTTTGCCATGATAGGACCTCGCTAAACGATTTAACTGCCACCCCGGAGGGCTCTTATATGCCGCCCATTGGGCTTCGCAAGAGTCGTAGAATTAACAAATAGTCGCGTGAACATCAATAGACCTTTTGACGAAATCAAAGTATCATCACAGCAGCCACGAGGTTTTTTTATGTTATTGAAATTACTCTTGTTTTTTGCCCCCTTGAGTCTGTCTTTGGCGTTTTTTGCAGAAGCGGCCCCGGCGGGACGTCTTTTGCGGGGCACGGATTTGCAAAATGTGAGTGTTTTACAGGCGACCCAGGGGATTGCGGCTGGTGATATCGTCGTCATCGGTGAAGAGCACGGACAGGCGATGAGCCAGGCGGGTCAGCTCGAGATCCTACGCGCCTTAAGGGCGCGGGGGCTTCGGGTCAGCGTCGCCATGGAATTTTTTGAGTACCCCTTTCAAGCGCTTGTTGATCAATACCGGGCAGGCACTTTGCCCGAACCTGATTTCTTATCAAGCATCGGGTGGGGATCGGGCTTCGCCTTTGATTTTTATCGTGAACAGGTTCTGTTTCCTCAAGGCAGTGAAGGCGGGCGGACGGTCGCTTTGAATATTCCTCGCGCCGTGACCTCGCAAGTCGCCAGAAAAGGCCTGTCCTCTTTGACGCCCGATCAGCGACTGTTGCTGCCGCCGGATTTTACGCGCGGAAATGACCGGTACTTTGAACGTTTTAAAAAGGCAGTCGGTGGACACCTACCGGATGCCGCTGCCGCCGAGCGCTATTTCTTAGCGCAAAGTCTGTGGGATGAAACGATGGCCTGGCAAGCACTCAAGGCCGTTGATACTGACCCGGGACAGGTGCTCGTGATTATCGTCGGTGAATTTCACGCGCAATACGGTGGTGGATTGCCAGATCGCCTCAAAGCGCGCGGAGCTCGCCAGGTTTGGACATTTTCAGAAATCAATCTTGAAGGTTTGACTGAGCAAGAGCAGCTCAAGCAAATTCAGCCGGACTCGATTGATGGCGCACGCGCTCAGTTCCTGTGGGTTTGGGAGAAGTAACCAAAAGGCCGCATGGGACCGAAGTCGAGTCAAGACGGGTCTGGCCGAGCGCTGCTTGAGGCAAACGAAAAACTACGACATAGTGGAACTATTGAAGGCGCCCCCTCAAGTGGGTGTTTTTGGGGAGTTCCAACTATGTTTCCTCCGACAACCAAGATTCTGCTCGTTGACGACATGCCGACGATTCGTGATCTTGTCAAAAATCAACTGCGCACCATGGGTTTTAAAAACATCATCGAAGCCGCTGATGGCGAAGCCGCTTTGAACACGGTAATCAGTCAGGCGTCGGCCGGAACACCCGTCGAATTGATCGTTTCAGATTGGAACATGCCCAAGATGACCGGTCTCGAATTTTTGAAACAAATCCGTGCCTCGGAGCAATTTGCGAAAATACCTTTTGTTTTGCTGACCTCAGAGTCCGATCGCGAACAAGTGACTGAAGCCATCATGGCCGGTGTCAGCCAGTACGTCGTTAAACCCTTCGCAGCGAAAGCCTTTGAAGAGAAATTAAGGGGCGTTTGGACCAAGTTTAGCGCTGCGACTTAAGCCTCGAAGCGGCCGCTGCTTGTTTTTCCGCCCTTCGGGCTCCGCTTCATCACAGATGGCCGTTCATTTTTAGCAACGCCCCCGTTTAGCTGACTCGCTTTAATTTTTTGTTCGGAGACCATTGGTCGATCCAGGGGACTTGGATGTAAAGGTCGGTGCCTTTGCCCACAATGGATTTGACCCAGGCTTTTCCGCCCAAAGCGGTTGCTGCTTTTTGAATTGCATCCATGCCGACGCCGCGGCCCGAAAGATCAGTCACCACATCGCGAGTTGAAAATTGCGAATCAAAAATATGCTGGATCGTTTGTTCATCCGATTCGCCTTCGACTGCCAGACCCAGCCCTTGCAATTTTGCACGGATGCGCTCGGGGTCAATACCGGCGCCGTCGTCTTGAATGCAAAACACAAGTTGATCGCCTTCACGTTCAAAGCGCACGGTCACTTGACCCGCCGTGGGTTTGCCGCGCTCCTGGCGAAAATCCGGAGTTTCAATCGCGTGATCGGCGGCATTTCGAAACGCGTGAATCAAGGTGCCCAGTAGATTTTCATAAGGCTCCGGTAAAAGTTTGAACTCGGGATTCTTAAACTGAATTGGCGCAATCTCTTTGCCTTGGCGTTCGGCCACGCTTTGCATCACTTCGTTGTAGTGGGTGAAGTGATGCATCGCCGGTTCAAACAGAAAAGTTTCTTGAAACGCCATTCTTGATTTTGCCAAAGACGAAAAACCTAAGTGAATATCAGAAAATTCACTGAACTTCGAAGCGGGCGCTTCGACCCAGCGCTCGGCCAGCTTTTGCATATTACCCAGGATCATTTCGTTGTTTTTCAAAAACCGATCGAACAGAGGTGATAATTCAAGGCACTGATTTGACAGTTTTTCTTTTGAGGCCTGATTTTGAAAGCTCTTGTATTCAGCCAGTAAAGTTTCGGCCGTGTGGCAATGATCGGCAAATTCTTTGACCGAAAAGGTCGCGGCTCCGCCCTTAAGGGTGTGAAGTAGGCGAAATGTCAACTCAGAGTCGGGTGCGGGTTTCACGATTTCGACGCTGAGCTCTTTGAGCATCGCTTCGGATTCTCGAATGAAGCTTGCGACCTGGCGGCGGTTTTTGATCAGTTGCAAAATCATCGAGGCGTGTGCGCGCTCAAGCTCAGCTGCGCGCTGGGCGAGCACCAGCGAAGTGATATCAGTTGCGACCACAACGACTCCCTCTATGGCGCCGGCTTCTGTTCGCATGGGGTAGTATTGCAGTTCAATTTCTTTGCCCTGAGAGTGAGGAAAACGTGGTGGTCCCAATTGCGCCAGATCTTCGAACGGAAGCATTTCGGCAAAGACCGTCTGCGTCCACTTCTGAAATCCGGGAACTTGTTTTTTACTCAAACCGAGGACATTCCAAATTTTTTGGCCGCGAGGATCTTTTTCCAGTGTGGTCTCACAGGCTTTCGACGCAATCTCAAGAACATCGCCGCCTTGATTAAAGATCAAGAACCCTTGTCCTAGGCTGTCGAGCAAGGCTTTCATGAGCTGATTTAATTTCGAGAGCTCGGCCGTTCGCTCGGCGACTTTGATTTCCAAGTTTTTTGAATAGTCTTCGAGTTCAGCCTGGGCCTTTTCGAGTTCTTTGATGTAGCCCTCTTTTTGTTCGAACTCTTTACGGTACTTTTTTTGAAGAGTCTCTTCGAGCGTCACATCACGAAAGAAGACCAACCAAGAAACCGGTTGCTCGTTCTCAACAGCAAAGGGCTGAAACGTCACTTGGACTTTGCCATCTTTGCCAGATTCAGTCGAAAATTTGACCTCTTGATAAGGGCTCGAGTCCTTAAGAGTACAGAGGTTCGCCAAACCTTCGAGAGGAACTTCAAATTTAAAAATTTGATCAAAAGGGAGGCCCGATCGGATCAGCTTGCGCGCCGACAAGTCGGTGAGGAGGGCGGCAGGTTCATTGCAATAGGTGATCTTCTTCTCGTGGTTGAGAACAAAGGTCGGCTCCAGCAGCATGTCAAAAATTTTAGTGTCCATCTCGTCCCCGCGTTCACCATGACTGTTCATTCATCGGTGTATAGAGGCACTTGCTCGACAGACAAAGGTCGGGGATTTGCTGGGAAGTTCTCCACAAACACAGAGCTCAAGTCTCATAATACGGCATGGCCAAAAGAGCGACATTTTTCATGCATCAAGTTGAGGCCACATGAAGTTTTTAAAGCCGAACGAAATAGAAGATTACGAATTGACCGAGCAGGTTCTCTCGGATGGAGTTGGGTTTTCATTAATCCACTCCTCGCTCTGGAAGCCCGAGAACAGCGAGAGCAAAGCCGCCTGTTGGTCCGAACGCCTCGAGCCCGGCGAGATCGTTAAGGCCCTCATGGACGGTAAGGCGCCTTCAGTTTTGCAGAGTGAGCCCATCGAGTTTGAGGATGATGTACGGTCCTGGAT
>JBKCUU010000040.1:0-2023 GCA_046318155.1 Bdellovibrio sp.
CTTTTTCTCAGCGGGAGCCCATCTTCTTCGACGTTGTACTGAGGTAATGACCTCTATCCGCTGACGGCCTCGGGGAAGTTCATAAGAACTATCATTATTCATAGTCGTACTCCTATTCGTAGGAGCAGACTGTCATGTCCGGTTCAAATGGGGTGCACTACAATAGTTACATCCTATAGATCAGGTGTTGGTAATGGAAACTTAAATTCCCCTGTAATCGGCAACAGCAAAGAAGCACCTGCAATTGATAAGTAATTATTGCTCACAAAGGCACCAAAAGTCCCCGGGGCCTCGCTTAGTCCAAAGGCTGAGTAGTTTAAGGCCCCAAAACTGACCTGCCCGGGCTAACCCGGTCCAGAATCTGTGATAAGATCTGGACCGGGTTAGCCCGGGCAGGTCACCGCCAGCACCAGAGTTTTTTCAGCCAACGTTCAGGCTGATTGCGAAAGAATCGTTAACAATGTAAGTGGTAGCAAAACTCCCGGCTGGTCAGTGTCACATGAAGAGGCATTTGAACAAAAGGTTTGGATCTATTGATGAGAACTTTGCTCTGGAGTCTAACACCATCAATCCAGAGTTCAACTCCGCTTGCACAGTCGCGAATTGGAAAAACGAAGCAAGCAAGACCAATAAAAGCAATTTCATTTAAGCTCCAAACGCTAAACACCGCCGTGCTTATCGTGAGTAACTTGAAAAGCTTTAGTTCAATAATGAGATTTCTGCACCTTTTGCATTAACCAAAATAGATCGTCTAACTAAAGTAAGTTTACTATTCTTCAGAGCTGATCCTTTTTTCCTAGACCTATCAAGATTCTTGCCGCCAGCTTCTGAGTTAAAGACGAGGCGGCTCATCCGCTCTTGTTTTCATAGAAAAATTGGATCTAAATTTAAAACATCCAGCCCAAGCGAAGTAGGCTCACGAAGGGAAGACCCATCTTGCCGAATTTGTCGCCGCTGTCTTTGACGTCTTTTTCGAGGTCCGCATACTCTTGAGTCGCCTGTGCGGGAGCGGGGGCGTTCGATGTAAAGTCGGTCGTTGATCCCGAGGGTGACAGGTAACCGAACTCCATGCCGATGCTCAAGCCCGAGTCATACTGCCAGATCCAACCAAACTGAGGTTTCAGATAAGACGCTTTGACCGTGGCTTCTGCCTTCACGCTGCTACCGAGGATGGTTTCGACTTTATCGACTTTCACTTGGTGATTTCCGGCGCCGAGCCCGACAAAAAATGCCGATGACCAAGGATGGTAGCGCAGTTGCAGCTCGGTATTTGTCATGCCGACGTTCGTGCTTTCGGGACCAGAGGCCGTGAAGGCGCCCGCAATCAAGGCAAAGCCCCAGGTGCGTCCAGGCGTCACCAAATCAAGACCGGCCGTCAACACATGGGGAAATCCCAAGGCCGCGTGCGCGCCAAACAAAGGGCGTGATGAGTTTGTCGATGGCGCGGCTTCAGGCTTCGCCGCAGGTGGCGGGGTGATTGTCCCTTTCACGTCGAACATGGTTTCGGGGGACTCATTGGTCGGCGGAGCCATGGGAGGAGTTTGAGCCCAAGCTAACGAAGCGACAAGTATTGTCGCAAGGAAGGCGCTTGAAAGATATTTGCAGTTGATTCTCATGAAAGTTCCCTTTGCGTTTTCGGATGTGTTCAAGATCAATTTTGAAACAGAACAGGAGAGCCCGTCATCACCTGATAGGGCGAGTCGAGAAAAGACCAAAGCCTAGGATTGTTTGTCTCATTTTGCTCAGCAACGTCTGGGCTCGGTGCTTGAGGTTAGTCAGGATAAACAATTTCGACCGGAGTTTCGAGGTCCGCACGCAAACTTTTGCGCACGGGACAGGTGTCGGCGATCCGTGCCAGCCAATCGCGGCGCTCTTGAGGAATACCCGCTGGCATATGAATGATGGCAGGAAGGCGGCTGATGCGGCGAGGATTGGGCATCATTTCTTTGGTGATTTCGACCCGGGCGCCTTTGAGCGAGAGCCCTTCATTTTCAGCGGCGATGGCCATGACGGTGAGCATGCA
>JBKCUU010000041.1:0-18734 GCA_046318155.1 Bdellovibrio sp.
GCTTTAGCTTAAGACGGGCACGGCCATCCATGGCCTCGAGCCGCCTGAATACCGCATCCTGCGGCGGCGGAGGCCCATCTTAAGCTAAAGCAGGATTTGCAGTTCTGAAAAGGGATTCCCGAAGTTCCCGTCGCGAACAAAACCGAGATGTCTCCCGGGCTTTGGCTTGACCTCATTTCCAGCACAGTTGGGTGCGTAGAGAATTAGAGTGTTTCTTGAAACGCCGTGGAGGATTGACAGGATTTTTTAAAGTGGAATACTGAAGGCGATTTTGAATTGGGGTGAACTTGGCGAATTTTATTCGGGGCTTTGTTGTTTTGAGTTTGGCGGGATTGCTCTCGTCTTGCGCTTTTCTTCATCATTATCAGCTTGGGGATATTGATTCGCGCAATGAGAAACAGGTTTGGATCCCGTTTGATATTAAGATGAGCGAAGTCGGCGTCAGTGCTGAAGAGATTGGGGGGATTGCTCGCGCGGCCCAAACTCGTGGCGGCGATGATGTTAGTAATGTGGCTGCCGTGGTTTCGCTCTTTCAGATGGGCCCGCGTACCGGCAATCCCGTTTACGATGCAAGATATGCCGAAAAATTGATCTATGAAATTTATCAAAAGTGTCCGAGTGGACGTATCACAGGTCTGACTTCGATTCGGGAGATGCGCAAGTACCCCGTGATCTCTGGTGAGATCGTCAAGGTCACAGGCTTCTGCGCTAAGGACCGTGTTGCTCGCAAATCCACCTCTGATGACCCTCAAATAACTGAGGACGACGCCGTCCCGGGAGATATTTAATGTTGAAGTTCTGGTCCCTCCTTCTTGTTTTGCCCTTGCTCGCTGGATGCGCGTCTGTCAACTCGGTCTCGATGACAACGATCCCAAAAGATCGCAATCAAGTGGTGCGGGCTGAGGTCAGCAAAACCATTTTTTTGGCCTTCAACTTTGATAACGATTTTGTCGACCCTTTGGTCGAAAAATTAAAAGTCCAATGCCCGCAAGGGATCGTCACCGGAATTTTGACCAAAGATGAAGTGATCAGCTACGTCCTCGTCCACACCCGCCGTGTGGTGGCGACTGGATTCTGCGTTAGCGGTCATGGCACTCAAGCTTCGGCGACGTCGAGGAATTAAATGAAACTGAGCCACTCGATCCTCCCGCTGCTGTTGTTTTCATTGGGATGCGCGCACTCGATTCACGAAGTGCACGTGTCTGATTTCAATCCACCAGCAAAAGTTCAAAACGGCGATATCATCAAAGCCTCGACCGAACAATTTGTCGTTCTGGGATTCGTGACCCAAACCGATTACGTCGACCAAGCAAAAACCCAGTTGCTCGCGGCATGCCCAAAGGGCCAAATCACAGGAATCACAACCCAGTACTCAACAAGCCTGGGCTTCTTCTCGTGGACCAACAAAATCCTCATGCAGGGCCTCTGCCTCGAAAACTAAAATCCCGCCCTGATCCTCAGGGCGCCGACCACTGAAGCCATCCAGAACCGAACCCGGAGTCACCCCGCAAGCCGTGGTGACTCTGATCCATTCGAAACGACCTCGTTTTTAGCCTCCAAATGCAGGGCCGAAGTTTTTGGGTTCTGCCGCGGGGGTTCTTTGGTTCCTGCTGGGAGAGGGCTCTCGGTCTTATTTTCAGCACAGTCAGATCCAAGCGCCCAAGATCCTCCGAACCAGACAGAGATCGATTTCTCGAAGGTTCTGGGAGTCTAAATCCTAAACTCCCTCCACCAAGGGGCTCCGCCCCCGCCTGGACGGCGGTATTCTGGGCGGCGTGAGGGCTGGAGGCCCGTCCCCTTGGTGGAGGGAGTTTAGGATTTAGACTCCCAGAACCCATGAGGAGCCGCAGCTCCGCCCGCGGCGAGGTCAAGGGGACGGGATAAACTATTTGATTTTGCGGGACTGGGGCGGTACGACCATCCTTCGGTTTTAATTAAAAAACCCCGTGTTTCGCAATTCAGCGAGACCGGTTTAAGTGGGGAACGAGATTGTCTCGTTCCGTATGCAGGAGAGGATACATATGGCTAAAAAGGTCACAGGTATGATCAAGCTGCAGATTCCGGCAGGGAAAGCGAACCCCGCTCCTCCCGTGGGACCGGCACTTGGACAGCATGGTGTGAACATCATGGAGTTTTGTAAGCAGTTTAATGCCCGTACGCAGGCCTTAGGTGATTCGATCATCCCGATCATCATCACTGTTTATCAAGATCGTTCGTTCACATTCATCACCAAGACGCCTCCCGTGTCGAGTCTGCTGAAAAAGGCACTCAAATTGGAATCAGGTTCCAAGATGCCTCAGAAAGACAAGGTTGGAAAAGTGAAGTCGGCGGATATTCGTAAGATCGCCGAAACAAAACTTCCAGATCTCAACTGCATTAAAGTTGAATCTGCAATGTCTCAAGTTGCTGGCACTGCGAAAAGCATGGGCCTCGAGCTTGCGGATTAAGGTGGTGAATCATGGCTGAAGGAAAACGTTTAAAAAACGCCCGTAAAAATATTGATTCACAAAAACGCTATTCAGTAGCTCCTGCTTTTGACTCTGTCATTGCAGCAGCCACTGCTAAATTTGACGAATCTGTTGATGTGGCTCTTCGCTTGGGTGTTGATCCCAAACAAGGGGACCAGCAAGTTCGTGGTGCGATCTCTTTGCCCAATGGTTTGGGTAAAAACGTTCGCGTCGTTGTTTTCGCTAAAGGACCCAAAGAGGCCGAAGCAAAAGCAGCCGGAGCTGACTTCGTCGGCGCTGATGACCTCGTTGCAAAAATCAACGAAGGCTGGCTCGAATTCGACAAAGCCATCGCGACTCCCGATATGATGGCAACTGTTTCTAAAGTTGCTAAAGTTCTGGGACCACGTGGTTTGATGCCGAATCCTAAAGTTGGAACCGTCACCATGAATGTGGGCGACGCAGTTGCAGCTGAGAAAAAAGGAAAATTGGACTACCGTATCGACAAAGCCGGAATCGTTCACGCGATGATCGGAAAAAAATCGATGGGGGCAGCAAAACTGCAAGAAAACTTTTGGGCACTCATGGGTTCGGTGATGAAAGCCAAGCCTTCGACGTCTAAAGGAGTTTACCTCCGTTCGGTGACTTTGTCGTCTACGATGGGCCCCGGTGTTGCGATTGACCCCAATGAAGTGGCCAACAGCAACTCGGAAAAAGAAGCGTAAGTTATTTTTGTTTTGGTTTGTTAGTTTTTAAAACTGAAGGCCTTCATAGAGGAGGTCTTCTTGACCTTGCGGTTAGAGACAGTCGGTGCCAAGCGCGTTTGGCCTAAAGACAGAGAGTTCGTTCTGTCGCCTACCTAGACGGGCAAGTGTGAGCTTGAAACTCCCACGCAGCCTGGGCAGCGATCGCTGCCCTGACAGCGAGTAAAAATTTAGAGAAAGGAGAATGCCGTATGATGACTCGTGCTACAAAAGAGCAAGAAGTTAAAGCTTTGACGGAGAAATTCCAAAAAGCAAAAGCGGCCTTCCTCATCGATTTCAAAGGGATGAAAGTGGAGCAAGTCACACAGCTCCGTAAAAAGCTTCACCCCGTTGAGTCTGAGATGAAGGTTGTACGCAATACTCTTGCGAAACGAGCATTGAAAGATTACCCCGAAATGGAAAAAGCCATTTCAGGATCTTTCAAAGGAACAAACGCGATTGTGTTTGCCTACGGAGATGTTTCAGCTTCTGCAAAGACGCTGGCGACATTTGCGAAGGACGTTGAACTTCTTCAGCTGAAAACCGGTGTCATGGACAACCAGGCGATGGATGCTGGAAAAATCAACTTCTTGGCGACCCTGCCATCGAAAGATGTGCTCCGCGCTCAGTTCTTGGGTGTTTTGCAAGCCCCCGCATCGAAATTGGTTCGTACTTTCAACGAAGTACCTGCTGGTCTTGCGCGTGTGCTCAATGCAAAAGCCACTCAGGCTTCGTAAACAGAAACTTGGAATTTAGAATTGCAGCCTAAGGGCCGCTTAACTTTTTAAAAAATTTAGTGTTCAGGCGAACACACAGATTACAGGAGATTTATATGTCATTGACGAATGAGCAATTGGTTGAAGAGCTTTCTAAAAAAACAGTCATGGAGATCGCGGATCTCGTGAAAATGCTGGAAGAAAAATGGGGCGTTTCTGCTGCTGCTCCAGTAGCAGTCGCTGCTGCTGGTGGCGCTGCTGCAGGTGCACCTGCTGAAGAGAAAACGGCTTTTGACGTGATCTTGAAAGACGCGGGCGCCAACAAAATCAACGTTATTAAAGAAGTCCGTGCTTTGACTGGCTTGGGTCTTGCTGAAGCAAAAGCGCTTGTTGAAGGCGCTCCCAAAACAGTAAAAGAAGGCGCGACTAAAGACGACGCTGATAAAATGAAAAAACAGCTCGAAGCAGCTGGCGCAAAAGTAGAAGTGAAGTAATTTTTTTCTGACTTGAGCGAACACTTATGTGTTTAAAAAACCCTCGGCTAAACCCCGGGGGTTTTTTATTTTTGCCAAAGGCCCTAAAGCCTGTTTTGATTCCTTCACCAATCATCTGTTCAAAACGAACTCAGGGGCTTTATGAAAAACCTTTGTTTTCTTTTATTTGCGGGCATTGTGTTTCTTCAAACGGGCTGCGCGATGATCAAAAAACTCACCTGCAATGAAGGCGTCGCCACTCGCAATGCCGAGAGTGATGTGAAAAACGGCAGCACCGATCAGCCCGGCATTCGCGGCGGCGAATCTTGTGACGGGGAGTATGGGCGTTCGCAATTTGAAAGCGACTATCGACGAGCGTACGCCGATACGGTGAAGAAAACCCGCATCGCTGAAAACGCGGTCAAAGCAGAGGCGGCGGAAGGAGATGCGGGCGCCACCGTTAAGCCTCAATTCAAACAATTTAAGTCTTGCAAAAAATGGCCTCTTACAAATCTCTCGTAGCCAGTTATCAGCGTGAATATTCACGCACTCGTTGCTCCGAGAAGCGCGCGGTCCTTGCGGCCGAAGATCTCGCAGGCAAAATGGAAGCATCAAACTTTGAAGCCACTTTTGCTTCTTGTGAGTCTTCGCACAAATCTTTGCAAGCCGCTTATGACTCTGTCTGCAAAGCTAGGTATGGACAGGCCGCAAAAGAAAAAACTGAAGAATTCGTGTGCAACACCGGGACCTCAAGTTTTCTCTTTCAGAACCGACCCTACACGGCTTCGTGCCGAATTTTATCAGGCAAGGGTCAGCTCCAAGTCACGGTTTCAAATCCCCATGCGGCTCAGGTTTTGCTACTTACTACGACAGGTCTTTTCAACGCATGATGGACGACACTTCGCAAGAGGCGGTTCTTCTCAATGATGGCAACGCCAAAACTTCTAATAAAATGACACTTCCTCGTGATGCTGAATTTTGCCGGGCCGAGTTCGCAACAGTTCAGTAAATTCGAAAAAAGTTTAAGTTCGAGGGCTGGGCGAACTAAGAATAATCAGAAGCTAAAGGCATTCGAAGCTGCCTAATCCTGATCTTTTTCCTTTTCTTTTTTCTTTGCTTTGAGCTCCAGCCTACATGAGGCGACCTTTTCCTGCATGTCTTCAGTGCGAACTTCCAAGACCGCTTTGTACTCACGGTAGCGAACCAAGCGGTCGTTCAAAAACTCTTCAGTCAGGCCGGCAATCTTGCCTTTTTCGTCGAGGCCCATCTGAACTTTATCGGTATCCTGAATGACGTACTCCCGTTTTTCAGCCCATTTCAGTTTGCCGTCCTCTAAAAGTGACAACTGCTCGCGGCAATCTTTAAGAACACCCCAGTAGCCACGATTGTCTAAATAACGGGGACCGCCATAAAGAGCCGACTCCATTTCGTGGGTCTTTATCTGCAAATTTCGAAGCTCCTCCGCAATCAGGACTTTCTTTTGGTAAATCATGTTGCCGTCCTTCACGCCAATCGAGGAGCGGTCGTTAATCGCCTCAGACTTTTCGATCGAGGCGTCTAAATCCTTGGCTTTGTTGGGGTTTGAGGCGCAGGCACCTAGAGCAAGCGCGGCCAAAATCATGGGGGCAAGGGCGAGAGAGGGGCAAAGCGAGCGGCAAAGCGAGCGGTGAGCGAGAGTCATCTGAGTCCTCCGGGACTGTTTTTTGGACTGCTTTTGAATGCAGATTGATACTAGAGTACTGTTGAAGCAAAGCTCGGGCGGCTCGAATTGTTTCAATGAAACAGCGTTTCTTGCTGGGGCGTCTTTGTGGCTTTTTGCACATAGACCGAGAGCGTCAATTACACCCTTTCAAAAATGGGGCCGAGCCTTTGACAAGGCCCTCATTTCAATGTTTTATGGCCGTTCGCCACAAAAATGTGGGGTCTCGAACTTCCTCCGCACAAAGAGTTCGCACTTTTTTCTTGAACGGCAATCAAGAAAACAAAAGTGGATCAGCAAATTGCTGTAACCTTCCGAAGGAGAGAGAATGGCATTGACTCCGGTCACCGCTTCGAACCTGCGCGTTCGAAAGTCATTTGCAAAAAACAAACAAGTTATCGACATTCCCAATTTGATCGTGCTGCAAAAAAGTTCATACGAAGCTTTCTTGCAAAAAGATGTCGATTCCGATCGCCGTAACGAGGCGGGTTTACAGTCTGTCTTTAAGTCTGTATTTCCCATTGCAGATTTCAACAATACAGCGAGCCTCGAGTTCGTGTCGTATTCACTTGAGCCCGCAAAATACGACGTCGATGAGTGCCGCCAGCGCGGGATGACTTTCGCAGCTCCCGTGAAGGTGACTCTGCGATTGATCGTGTTTGACGTTGATGAAGAGACCGAAGCACGCAGTATCCGTGACGTGAAAGAGCAAGAGGTTTACCTTGGTGAAATCCCTCTCATGACCGCCAACGGATCTTTCATCATCAACGGAACTGAGCGCGTTGTTGTGTCTCAGCTCCACCGATCTCCCGGTGTGTTCTTTGACCATGACCATGGTAAGAACAACGCCTCTGGAAAATTGATCTACAATGCCCGCGTGATTCCTTACCGTGGATCTTGGCTCGATTTCGAATTCGACCAAAAAGATTTGATCCATGTTCGGATCGATCGCCGGCGTAAATTCCCCGCAACGATTGTGCTCAAAGCTTTGGGTTACAACACTGATCAGTTGCTTGAGTTTTTCTATGATCTTGATGAAGTGACGATCCGTGGCAGCAAATTGTTCCGTAAGCTCGATATCGAGCGTATGAGTGGACAGCGTGCTATCGTCGACATCTTCGACCCCAAGACAGGCGAAGCGCTTGTTAAAGCGGGCCGTCGTATTACACGCGCGGTTGTTAAAAAAGTTCAGCAGCTGGGCCTGACTGAAATCGAAGTCACGCCCGAAGATTTGGCTGGCAAAGTTTTGGCGAAGCCTTTGATCGATGAGTCGACGGGAGAGATCATTGCTGATTCAAACATGGAGCTCGAAAAAAGCTTCGTAATGAAGGCGATGGCAGCGGGTATCGACAAGTTCTACCTCATTTTCTTTGATGGTCTGACTGTGGGTCCCTTTCTGCGCAACACTTTGCTTGTTGATAAGGTCACCAGCAAAGAAGAAGCGCTGCTTAAAATCTATCAACACTTGAGGCCCGGAGAGCCACCGACGCTCGAAGCCGCAACGACGTTCTTCCACCGTTTGTTCTTTGATCCCGAGACCTATGACCTCTCTGAAGTTGGTCGTATCAAGATCAATCACAAATTCAATATTCCGATGGAAGAGTGCCCGCCTGAGCACCGCACTTTGACGAATAAAGACATCTTGTCGACTGTTAAACATTTGATCGACCTCAAAAACGGCCGCGGTGTTGTGGATGATATCGATCATCTCGGAAACCGCCGCGTTCGTTCAGTTGGTGAGTTGCTCGAGAATCAATACCGTATCGGTTTGGTTCGGATGGAGCGCGCGATCCGCGAGCGCATGAGCTTGCAAGATGTCGAAACGATGATGCCTCACGATCTCGTGAACGCAAAACCCGTCAACGCGGTCGTTAAGGAATTCTTCGGTTCTTCGCAATTGTCTCAGTTCATGGATCAAACGAATCCACTTTCTGAAATTACGCACAAACGACGATTGTCGGCTCTTGGGCCCGGCGGTTTGACTCGTGACCGCGCTGGTTTCGAAGTGCGCGACGTTCATCCTACGCACTACGGGCGTATTTGCCCGATCGAGACTCCAGAGGGACCAAACATCGGTTTGATCGCCTCACTGGCAACTTACGCCCGCATCAACAACTACGGTTTCATTGAGACTCCGTACCGCAAAGTTGATGAGGGCCGCATTCACTCAAAAATCACGTACATGTCGGCTCTCGAAGAGGCCGGTCAAGTCATCGCTCCCGCGACACGTGATTCAGGTTCCACTGAAGTGGCTTATGCTTCAACGGTTTGCCGCCGCGACGGTGAGTACGAAGTGACCGAGAAGAATAAAATCAACTTGATGGACGTTTCTCCCTCACAGTTGGTTTCGATTGCTGCCTCTTTGATTCCGTTCCTTGAGCACGATGATGCCAACCGAGCCCTCATGGGATCGAATATGCAACGTCAAGCCGTTCCACTCTTGCGTTCGCGCGCGCCACTCGTAGGAACTGGCGTTGAGCACTTGGTGGCACGTGACTCTGGGACGTCGGTCGTCGCGACCAACGAGGGTGTCGTCGAAGAAGTCGATGCGGGCCGTGTCGTTGTTCGTCGTTTAGCGAAGGGCGGAGAGCTCGGCGCCAACGTCGATATCTACAACTTAACAAAATATCAACGAACCAATCAAAACACCTGCTTCAATCAAAAGCCGATCGTTCAGGTCGGCGACCGTGTGAAGCGTGGTGATATCATCGCCGATGGTCCTTCGACCGAACTTGGTGAGTTGGCCCTTGGTCAGAACGTGCTCGTCGCGTTTACGCCTTGGATGGGTTACAACTTCGAAGATTCGATCTTGATCAGCGAGCGCTTGATTAAAGAAGACGTTTACACATCAATTCACATCGAGGAGTTCGAGTGCGTTGCTCGTGATACAAAACTCGGAAAAGAAGAGATCTCGCGTGATATCGCCAACGTTGGTGAAGAAGCCCTCAAAGATCTCGACAGCTCAGGTATCATCCGTGTTGGTGCGGAAGTTAAGCCGGGTTGCATTTTGGTCGGTAAAGTGACTCCTAAGGGCGAGACTCAGCTCTCTCCTGAAGAAAAACTTTTGCGCGCGATCTTCGGCGATAAAGCCGGCGACGTTCGTGATACCTCACTCCGCGCGCCTTCTGGCGTTTACGGAACGGTCATCGACGCTCAAGTTTACAGCCGTGAAGGTTCTGAGCGCGATGAGCGTTTGGCACAAATTATCGAAGAAAAACGACGCAAACTCGAAAAAGATTTGGCCGTCGAGCAGAACGTGATCCGCAATAATGCCCTCGAGAAGTTGAAAGACATCTTGATCGGCAAAAAAACGACGGGTGTTCTCTTGAATGAGGACGGAAGCCAAAAGCTTCTGAGTAAAGGTCAAGACATCAGCGGCGCAGAGCTCGAGTCCATTCCTTTCGAACTTTTGACGTACATCCCCCTCGAGCAAGAGCTGGAGTTCCAAGTGACTCGCATCTTGGACGGTTCTCGTAACCAGCTTGAAGCGGTTAAAATGGTCTTCAATGAGAAGATCGACCGTCTTAAAAAAGGTGATGAGCTTCCTCCTGGTGTTATTAAAATGGTTAAAGTTTACGTTGCGATTAAACGTAAATTGCAAGTCGGTGATAAGTTCGCCGGCCGCCACGGAAATAAGGGTGTCGTTTCTAAAGTCCTTCCTCTTGAAGATATGCCGTACCTTGCTGACGGAACTCCCGTTGACATGGTCCTCAATCCTCTCGGGGTTCCTTCGCGTATGAACATTGGGCAAATTCTCGAGGTTCATTTGGGCTGGGCTGCTCGTAACTTGGGCGTTCAGTTGGCTGAAGGTCTGCAAAAATGGAATATGGAACATTCGCGAAAGCATCTTAAAGACACTTTCGACGACGAAGAAATCAGCAAGAAAATCGATTCAGCGGACGAGGGTTCGCTGAAAAAGATGATCACCACGATGAAGCACGGAATCCACGTTGGAACTCCTGTCTTTGACGGTGCTCGCGAAGCCGACGTGAAAGAACTTCTCAAGCGTTGCAACATGCCCACCTCAGGACAGTCGATTTTGTTCGACGGGCGTACTGGTGAGCCCTTCAAGAATCCAGTGACGGTGGGAATCATGTACATGCTCAAACTGCATCACTTGGTTGAAGAGAAGATTCACGCTCGGTCGATTGGTCCTTACTCACTCGTTTCGCAGCAGCCTCTGGGTGGTAAAGCTCAGTTCGGTGGTCAGCGTCTCGGAGAGATGGAAGTTTGGGCGATCGAGGCTTATGGAGCCGCTTACAGCTTGCAAGAGTTCCTGACCGTGAAGTCCGATGACGTCGCTGGAAGAACGCGCATGTATGAAAGCATCGTGAAAGGCGAAAATATCCTCGAACCGGGACTTCCTGAATCTTTCAACGTTCTTGTGAACGAGCTTAAAGCGCTCGCCCTCAACGTTGAACTCATGGAATCTGATATCCTGACCGACGACTCTGGTGATGATGGAATGCGGATGTTGGAAGAAGACATGCCAGCTCCCGCAGCAATCGGCATTGGAAGCAGCGAGCCAACAGGCGGTCAGGCGCACTAGGTGAATTCGGCCCCAAAGAGCCGGTCATCTAAGGACCTGATCTGATACGGGAAGTGTGATTTTTAAATTTAAAACAAGGAGAGACCCTTGAGAGACCTGTTAAACTTTTTCGATAAGCCTAAAGATCCACTGTCGTTTGACGCTGTACGAGTGTCACTGGCATCTCCGGAGATGATCCGAGAGTGGTCTTACGGTGAAGTAAAAAAGCCCGAAACCATCAATTACCGAACGTTTAAACCCGAACGCGACGGTTTGTTCTGCGCCAAAATTTTTGGTCCAATCAAGGATTACGAATGCTTGTGCGGTAAGTACAAACGCATGAAGTATCGCGGTGTAGTCTGCGAAAAGTGCGGCGTCGAAGTGACTCAGTCCAAAGTGCGCCGCGAACGCATGGGGCACATCGAGCTCGCGACTCCCGTTGCTCACATCTGGTTCTTGCGATCATTGCCCTCGCGTATCGGAAACTTGCTCAATCTTTCTTTGAAAGAAGTTGAGAAAGTTCTGTATTGCGAAGCCTACATCGTCATCGATCCGATGGAGACCGCTTTGCTTGAAGGGCAAGTTCTCAGCGAAGAAGCTTACCAAACAGCTCTCAATGAATACGGTCCGAACTTCAAAGCCGGTATGGGCGGTGAAGCCGTTCGTGATTTGATGCGCAAAGTAGATCCTGAGTACTTGTCTCGCAAGCTCCGCGTTGAGCTCAAAGAGACCAAGTCTGAGGCTCAAATAAAAAAAATCTCGAAACGTTTGAAAGTTGTCGAGGCTTTCAAAAACTCGATCAACAAGCCTGACTGGATGATGCTCGAGGCGCTGCCTGTTCTTCCTCCAGACTTGCGTCCTCTCGTTCCACTCGATGGTGGACGTTTCGCGACGTCAGATCTGAATGATCTGTACCGACGCGTTATCAACCGTAATAACCGGTTGAAGCGCCTTCAAGAGCTCAACGCTCCTGACATCATCATTCGCAATGAAAAGCGCATGCTTCAAGAAGCAACGGATGCTCTTCTTGATAACGGACGCCGTGGTAAAACTTTTACCGGTCCCAACAAGCGCCCCTTGCGTTCATTGAGCGACATGCTCAAAGGTAAACACGGTCGTTTCCGTCAGAATCTTCTCGGTAAACGGGTCGATTACTCGGGCCGTTCGGTTATCGTTGTTGGTCCTACCTTGAAATTGCACCAGTGCGGTCTTCCCAAAAAGATGGCCCTCGAGTTGTTTAAGCCCTTCGTTTACAACAAACTTGAAGAGCGTGGTTTGGCCACGACGATCAAGCAAGCCAAGCGCTTGGTTGATCAAGAGACTGTCGAGGTCTGGGACATCTTGGCTGACGTTGTTAAGGAGCACCCCGTTCTCTTGAATCGAGCGCCCACACTTCACCGACTTGGAATCCAGGCTTTCGAGCCCGTTCTTCACGAAGGTAAAGCCATCCAATTGCACCCTCTCGTTTGTACGGCGTTCAACGCGGACTTCGATGGTGACCAAATGGCCGTCCACGTTCCTCTTTCGATCGAAGCTCAGGTTGAGGCCCGCGTCTTGATGATGTCGACAAACAACATTTTGTCGCCTGCCAATGGTAAACCAATCATCAATCCTTCACAGGATATCGTGCTTGGTCTTTACTGGTTGACTCGGATCCGACCCGGCGCCAGAGGCACCGGCAAGGCCTTCTCGTCGATTCAAGAGGCTCTTTACGCTTACGAAACAGGGAGCGTCGACCTTCAAGCGGCTTGTAAAGTGCGCCTGAACGGAAAAGTCCGCGAGACTTCAGTTGGACGCGCGATCTTGAGCGACGTGGTTCCCCAAGAAGTGCCTTTCGAAGAAGTGAACGTCATCTTGACCAAAAAACAAATCGCCACTTTGATCGATAAGACGTTCCGTCTTGCCGGTGCAAAGGCGACCTGTATCTTGGCCGATAAACTTATGGAGCTTGGTTTCAAATACTCAACAGGTGCCGGTCTGTCGATTTGTATCGACGACATGGTGATCCCCGAATCAAAAGTTCCTTCAATCCTCGATGCTGAAAAGCAAGTCGGCGAGATTCAAACTCAGTACGACGAAGGTTTGATCACGGACGGTGAGCGTTACAATAAGGTCGTGGACATCTGGGCACAGACAGCTGACAAAATCTCGAAAGAGATGATGACCAAGATCGAAAAACAAAAGTTCGTCATCGATGGCAAAGAATCCATCGGACCTTCTTTCAATCCGATCTTCATCATGGCGGACTCGGGAGCGCGCGGTTCTGCGGCTCAGCTTCGTCAGTTGGGTGCGATGCGCGGTCTGATGGCAAAGCCATCGGGTGAAATCATCGAAACTCCAATCACAGCCAACTTCCGTGAAGGTCTCACGGTCATTCAATACTTCATCTCGACTCACGGAGCGCGTAAAGGTTTGGCCGATACCGCTCTGAAAACTGCCAACTCGGGTTACTTGACTCGACGGTTGGTGGACGTGGCTCAAGACGTGATCGTTTCTGAACACGACTGCGGCACAAAAGATGGTCTTGAAGTGACGCCTTTGTACGACTCAGGAGAAATTATTCAGCCCTTAGGTGAGCGGATCTTGGGCCGTACCGTTCGGCAGGACGTGATTGACCCCACGAACAATTCTGTGATCGTGCGCCAGAACGAGGAGATCACCGAAAACCAAATGAAGAAAATCGATGAGCTGGGGATCGAAAAAGTTTACATCCGCTCTGCGCTGACCTGCCAAGCTAAACGTGGCGTTTGCATGAAGTGCTACGGACGTGATTTGGCTCGTGGTAACACGGTCAACTTGGGTGAGGCTGTCGGTATCATCGCTGCTCAGTCGATCGGTGAGCCTGGAACTCAGCTTACAATGCGTACCTTCCACTTGGGTGGAGCGGCTTCGCGTGCTGTTGAGCAATCTGTTCACACATCTCGTTATGACGGAACTCTGAAGCTTTCAAATGTTCACGCGGTACCAAACCGCGCGGGCAAACTCACCGTCATGAATCGTAACGGCGAAGCCATCGTTGTTGATGAAACAGGCCGTGAGCGCGAACACTTCAAGCTGGTTTACGGTGCGGTTTTGAACTTCAAAGAAGGTCAAAAGGTATCGAAAGGCGCGACTGTAGCTGAATGGGATCCTTACGCCAATCCGATCATCTCCGAAGTGACTGGTAAAATTCAGTTCCAGGACGTTGAAGAGGGCGTGACGATGGCCGAGCAGGTCGATGCCGTGACTGGTTTCGCGACCAAAGTCATCATCGAGTCAAAATCATCAGACATCAAACCCGCGGTTTACGTTGCGGATGAATCTGGTAAGCACATTATTCTTCCTGGTCGGGACATCCCCGCTCGTTACTTGGTTCCCGTTGGCGCTCAGCTTCTTGTGACAGATGGTGCGGATGTTCACTCTGGTGACATCATTGCTAAGCTTCACCGAGAAACTTCGAAAACCCGCGATATCACGGGTGGTCTTCCTCGCGTTGCCGAGCTTTTCGAAGCTCGCAAACCTAAAGAGGCAGCCATCATCTCAGAGATCGATGGATATGTGACTTTCGGTAAAGACGTTAAAGGTAAACAGCGTGTGATCGTGACTCCAGAAGTCGGCGAACAAAAAGAGTACCTGATCCCCAAAGGTAAGCACGTCGCTGTTCGAGAAGGTGAGTACGTTAAAGCCGGCGAGGCTTTGATGGATGGACCAACGAACCCGCATGACGTTCTTGCGGTTTTGGGCGACAAAGCGTTGTCAGCTTATCTCGTGAACGAAATCCAAGAGGTTTATCGCCTGCAAGGTGTGGGAATCAATGATAAGCACATCGAGGTCATCGTTCGCCAGATGCTGCGCAAAGTTCAAGTCAACGATCCCGGCGATACTCGCTTTTTAGCGGGCGAACACGTCGAGAAAGTTACTTTTGAGTTTGAAAATGAGCGCGTGACTAAAGAAGGCGGACAAATCGCGACGAGCGAGCCTCTCCTCTTGGGTATCACGAAAGTCTCTCTAAGCACCGAGTCATGGATTTCTGCGGCCTCTTTCCAAGAGACCACAAAAGTTCTGACCGAAGCTGCGATCAACTCAAAAACAGATCACTTGCGCGGTCTCAAAGAGAACATCATCATGGGTCGCTTGATCCCTGCTGGTACCGGCTTAACAGCCTACAAACGCTGGAAAGTCTCTCTCGTTGAGGATGAAGAGGTGCCCGTGGCGACTTTGCCAGGTTTCGGTGGAGCACCCACGAACCCTGTCTAAGCCTCTGGCTACAGTTTAAAGTTCCAACTGACCCCCGTGATGAAAATCCCGGGGGTTCGTTTTTTTCAAGAGCAGGCCGCGGTCAGGCCTATTTATTGGGAAATCCCCTCCGGGGCTTTCCGTAATCAAAGATGGCCGTTCGTGCTTCGCCCATCCTGGGCTCTATTTATTGCGAAATCCGCTTCGCGGCTTTCCATAATCAAAGATGACCTCTCGTGCTCCGCGCCCCTCAAGTCGCTTTGGTGGGTCTTATTGACTAACGCATAAATAAAGGCGCATTGGTTTTGTCCTCGCTGGCTACAAAATGGCGCACAGAGAAAAAGCTCCTCGACGTGGCTTTAGCCACGCCTCCGGGACTTTTTCTCTGTGCGCCATTTTTCGCGCAACAATTCCATCGCCCACTGCTCCTTTGGTCACGAAAAGCCCCTAGGGAGCTTTTCCAAATAATTAATGGAGTGGTGGGCGCCTGGTCTGCATCGGCAAAGAGGGGCTTCAGCTACAAAAAAATGCCGTAAATCTCTTGACCGGCAGGCTCTCGCACCCTATTTTCGTCCTTCCGTTTGGAGTCCAGACGGTGATTGAGTAATCGAGGGAGCAATCCCCCGGTGAAGATTCGGATAGCGGCGTATGACCGTGGTCCTACAGGCATCACAAGGAGCAATAATGCCAACGATTAATCAGCTCATTAAAAAAGAGCGAGTGGTTCAAAAGAACCAAACTAAGTCACCCGCGTTGGAAGGCTGCCCTCAGAGACGAGGCGTCTGCACACGCGTTTACACGACAACTCCAAAGAAACCGAATTCGGCACTTCGTAAAGTCGCCAAAGTTCGTCTATCAAATGGTTTTGAAGTGATCTCTTACATCCCTGGCATCGGCCACAACCTCCAAGAACATAGCGTTGTTCTGATTCGCGGAGGCCGGGTTAAAGATCTTCCCGGCGTTCGTTACCATATCGTTCGTGGAGTTTTGGATTTGCAAGGTGTTAACGGACGTTTGCGTGCTCGTTCTAAATACGGCGCGAAACGACCTAAAAAATAAAGTCACACCAAAGGTGTGAAAATAAGCTCACACCAAAGGTGTGAAAATAAAGGTGAAATATGTCTCGTCGTTCAAGAACTTTTAAAAGAGAAGTCCTTCCCGATCCCGTCCACAAAGACGTGGTCATCACTAAATTCATCAACAAAATGATGGTTAACGGAAAGAAAGCCGTGGCTCAGAAAATGTTCTACGGAGCACTTGAAGAGATTAAAGGCAAAGTTCCTAATGAAGAGCCGATTGCCGTATTCCGCAAAGCGCTCGAAAATTGCAAACCTTCACTTGAAGTCCGTTCACGCCGCGTCGGTGGAGCGACTTACCAAGTTCCCGTTGATGTTCGCCCTTCACGCCGCCTAGCTTTGGCAATGCGTTGGCTGGTTGCTTACTCACGTGACCGTGGTGAGAAAGATTTCTCAAAACGGTTGGCGGCTGAGATCATGGACGCGTTCAACAATCGTGGTAACGCGATCAAAAAACGTGAAGATGTTCACAAAATGGCCGAAGCCAACAAAGCCTTCTCTCACTACAACTGGTGATTATTCTCCCAAACTCGGGACCGCCCCGATGGGGTGGTTAGAACTGTCGATCCACTCCATGCGGATCGTCTCAAAAAGCTGCTTCAGGGCAGCTTTTTGAGTTTCTGGGGCTGCCCGTTGTGGCCTACAGTTTTGACAAGTCAGCAAAATGAGTTCACATTCTCATCTTAGATTCGATCACAGGAGCCGCCAGGTGCGGCCTTCAACGCAGGTGGATTTTTAACCATGTCAGCACATGATCCCAAAACTGTTTCTGAGCTCAAATGGACACGAAACTTCGGCATCATGGCCCATATTGACGCGGGCAAAACCACCACCACCGAGCGCATTCTTTATTATTCAGGCAAAAGCCATAAGCTCGGCGAGGTCCATGATGGTGATGCGACTATGGATTGGATGGAGCAAGAGCAAGAGCGCGGGATTACGATCACCGCGGCTGCGACAACGCTTTCTTGGAAAGACCATCGCATTAACGTCATTGATACTCCTGGGCACGTCGATTTCACGATCGAAGTCGAACGTTCGCTCCGCGTACTCGATGGCGCCATTGCTGTCTTTGACGGCGTGAACGGTGTTGAGCCTCAGTCTGAAACTGTTTGGCGACAAGGGGACAAGCATAAAGTTCCCCGCATTTGCTTTATCAATAAAATGGACCGCGTCGGTGCCGATTTCGTGATGAGCGTGAATTCGATTCGCGATCGCCTTCAAGCGAATCCAATTCCCATTCAAATTCCAATTGGTCTCGAAGATACCTTTACGGGTGTTGTCGATTTGATCGAGAACAAGGCCTACGTCTGGGACGACAGTGGCAAAGGTGAGAAATTTCGCACGACCGATATTCCTGATGACATGAAAGAGATCGCCGCAAAAACCCGCCTCGATATGGTCGAGAAGATCGTCGAGTTCGATGATGCTTTGATCGAAAAATATTTGGGCGGCGAGGCCCTCACTCCGAATGAACTCAAGTCCGCCTTACGTAAGGGTGTTTTGTCTCTCAAAGCCTTTCCCGTTCTTTGCGGGGCTGCCTTTAAAAACAAAGGGGTGCAGCCGCTCTTGGACGCGGCGATTGAGTATTTGCCTAGCCCTCTCGATGTCCCCGCCATTGTCGGACACGATCCCGAAAGGCCGGACAAAGAAATCATCTGCAAGACCCATTTCGACGAGCCCGTAGCGGCTCTCGCGTTTAAAATTGCGACGGATCCTTTTGCGGGTTCGCTAACCTACATCCGCGTCTACTCTGGTATCGTCAGTGTCGGAGATCAGCTTTACAATCCTCGTACCGAAAAAAAAGAACGCATTCAAAAACTGGTGAAGATGCACGCAAACTCTCGCTCCGAAATTCAAGAGCTTCGCGCCGGTGATTTGGGAGCCGTGGTCGGTCTTAAATTCAGCGGAACCGGAGACACTCTTTGTGAATCCAAACGCATCGTTGTTCTCGAAACCATCACGTTTCCTGAACCTGTGATTGCCGTGGCCGTTGAGGCAAAGTCTTCGGCAGATCAAGACAAAATGATGGCGGGTCTCGAGAAGCTCGTCAAAGAAGATCCATCAGCGCGCCTGCGAGCAGATGCTGAGACTGGACAGACCCTTCTGTCGGGAATGGGCGAGCTCCACCTCGAAATTTTGGTCGATCGCTTGCTTCGGGAACACAAAGTTCAAGCCAATGTCGGCCGCCCTCAGGTTTCTTACCGTGAAACGATTACAAAGTCGGCAAACGGGGAGTACACCTACGACCGTCAAGTGGCTGGCGAAGACCAGTTCGCCAAAGTCGCATTCCACATCGAGCCGTTGTCTCGCGGAACAGGGATTCAGTTCGTGAACAAATCCCAGGTCCCTTTAGCGGCTCCACTTCTCAAAGCCATCGAAGCTGGATTCCGCGAAGCCGCCGAAGTCGGCCCCATCGCGAGTTACCCCATGATCGATGTTAAGGGGACATTGACCGCCTTTGAGGTCCGCGAGGACAAAGAGGCCTCGGAGATGAGCTTCAAGGCTGCTGCGTCGCTCGCGCTGCGTGAGGCCGTTAAAAACTCACACGCTGAATTGCTTGAACCCATGTTCAAACTTGAAGTCACGGCTCCCGACAATTTCGTGGGCAATGTCGTCGGAGATCTCAACAGCCGCCGCGGAAAAGTTCATTCGATGAACGTCAAGCCCGGGGGCGGACAGGTCATCTCGGCGGAGGCGCCTTTGGCGACGCTATTTGGGTACGCGACCGACCTGCGAAGTTTGACGCAGGGGCGCGCAAGCGTCTCGATGGAGTTCCTCGAGTATGCGTCGGTCCCCGCTCGTGTGTAGCAGGATATCCTCACCCATGTAGTTCG
>JBKCUU010000042.1:0-2711 GCA_046318155.1 Bdellovibrio sp.
GACGTATTCGACTTCAGGAGCGGCCGCGCGCCAGGAGTAGCGCTGGCCCCGGAGCCGCACCCGCGCGGCACCAACGGCAAGCTCGACCGCCCGCCCCCGCTCGGCCAAAGAGTATTCGGCGTCTAACGTGACCGAGTACAGAGCCGGGCAAAGAGGCAATATTTTAGGTGAACTGGCGCGCGACAAGGTTTTTTTGGCGCTGTACCTCGACAGTTGTTTCAGCAAAAAAGCGCCTTCAAAAAGTTCAAGGTAGTGCTTAACGAGGTCGACGTTCCCGCGGTCTTGAAGTTGACCTAAAAGCTTGGTGTAGCTGATCTCCTGGGCCCCGTACGAGCAGGCCAAATCAAAACATTGCCGAAAAAGGGCGGGCGACTTGACTCGCGATAGCGTCAGAATGTCTCGCCCGATGACGGTTTCGATAATCGAGTTTTTGACATAAGAGAGCCACGCCTGGCGGTCCTTTCGAAGTTCGTAGCTTCCGGGGTAACCCCCATATTTGAGATACTCTTCGAAGTCTAAACCGTAGGCGCGGGCACTTTCGCTTAAGTTCCATTGGTGGACGCGGTGAAGAAAAAAACGTCCCGTGAGGCTCTCACTCAACCCTTTTTGGATTTCGAGCGAGCTGGAGCCCAGGACAATCACACGCAATTTTTTCTTGCTCTGAGCTTGCTGATCCCAGAGTTTTTTAACGATCTCGGACCAGTTTTCGACTTTTTGGATTTCGTCGATCACCAAAAGTCCGTCGGGCGATTCTTGTTGAAATTGGAGCCACTGGAGCTCGAGCCACTGACCAGATTTAGAAATCTGCCCATCGGCCGTCAAGTAACGGGAGGGGGTCTTCACTTGGCTACTTAAGAACTGCTGCACGCCCGTCGTTTTGCCGACCTGGCGGGGCCCCAGAATGACCTGAATAGAGGACCAGAGGCTGGCATCCTGATTCTCTAAGTCATTGATAAAATTGATTTTTATGTCTTTTTTCACTTTTAATAGATTAATCTATTAAAAGTGATAGGTCAATCTACTAAATTTGATACCACCGAAAGGTCAGGCTCAATTCGAGCCTGACCGGGGCAGACAAGTTCGCCTTGAAACTTGTGTTTTTGAACTCACCTTCAAGGTTCCGCTTTTGGGGCTGGTTCACGGTCGATCCAATGTCTGAGCCAGATTATTCTGAAAAGCTTGGTCTTTGAGAGATTGATCCTTTGTTGTGGCCGGAGGGCTCTTAAGAAATCATGCTCCTGCTGACCGCGAACGAAGGGTTCTTAGGCTGTGATTTCATTTCATTTAATTTCACCCGCGACGTCGCGGGTGAAATTAAATGAAATGAATTGAGCGACGGGAGGTCTGCTTTGCTTTGGGTTTATGGGCTGTTGGCTCGTGCTGGGCTCAGCAACTCTTGTCGAAAATTTGCGTTCTTTTCTTGTTTGCGTAGAGGGCTTCTCCCTGTCCCGTCTTTCGCATCAACCACAAGCCCTACTTGGCTGCCGAGTTCAACTTGATCGATCAGCTCAAGCTCAATACTGAAGTGTGAGGTGGCGATGAGGCGCAGAGACCAAAAACAAAAAACCCCGGGATTGCTCCCAGGGTTTTGGATTTAATCTGAATTTCTTCAGGTTAAATTAGAACATGTATGTCGCAGACAAGTTCGACATGAAGTTGGCGCCATCAGAACCCAAGCGGCCAGATGTTCCAGCAGCCATTGTTCCATCAACCAACAATTTGCCGAATTTCAAACCAGCGCCGAGACCCGCTGATGTTGAATCAACATTGTTGTCGCCATCAAGAGCTGCTGTCGCAGACGATTGCTTTACTGAGTTGAGCAAAACGTTCTGTCTCAAGTTGGCACGAACAACCAACCAAGAGGCCGCATCAACTTCGAAACCGAAGTACAAAGGCATAACCATGAATTCAACTTTTTCAGGGTTTGCGTTAGTAGCTTTGTTTTTCTCAGTTCCGTTGTCGAGCTGAGCACCGTAGAAAAAGTGAGCAACGTCAGACTTAATTTTTGACTCGACACCCAATTGCAAGCGCATGTGCTCGAGGTCAGAAACTTCGACACCTGCGTTGGTCGTCTTGCCGCCAAAGTTCGTCAAGATTCCGTATACAGAGATGTCATCATTAACAGCATACTGTGTATCGATTTTGAACGAAGCCGTCGACTTGAAGTCTGAGTTTGCACCAGTTGAAGTGTCTTCAACTTTTGCGCCCAAACCAACTACGGCGTCAGCTGACCAGCGGTCTGCTTTCGCACCAAAAGAAACACCGTAAGCAGATTTCTTGTTCTGATCAAAGCCAGCCTTACGCTCAGATGAAGCATAAAACAAGTTGAAGCCGAGTTCGAGATCGCCAGTTTTCATTCCGTACCAAAGATTCAAAGGATTCTCTAAACGACGGAATTCGCTATTGCTGTTAGGTGCAGCAGCAGCCGTGGGAGTCAAAGCAACGCCAACTGTTGCTCCTGACAACATATAATTCAGCGATGTTGACTGGTGACCAACGTAAGCTCCCCACTTGGTATTGTTGTGTGATCGGATGAATCCACCTTCCGCATTTACGGCATTTGTGTTAGCCCGAAATGAAGTTGTCGCTGTGGGATCATAAGTCGTGCCCGTTCCACCAAACTCAATCGTAACCTGGTCCGAGAGATCCCACATCTGAGAAGGTCTTTCAAAAACCTCTTGGATGTCTGTCGCTGTCGTTCGGGCTAGGCC
>JBKCUU010000043.1:0-18722 GCA_046318155.1 Bdellovibrio sp.
CCATTTAGGTCGATAATTCCTGTCAAAACATTTCTGAAAATAAATTTTCTTTTTTTTTGACAGACCGGCGATGGGTCATGCATATTCCCGGACTTGCAACATCAGGGAGTCCTGATCAGCCAACAAGACTGCTGTCAGATCAAATATAACATGATCTGAAACGGGTTTTGGTGGAGACAGAATTCTTTTGCTCTGAGTGCAAAGTGTGTTAGGACCTGGGGACTTTTCCCCAATGAAACGAAAGAGATAGTTATGCAAAGCCAGAAAATCCGGATTCGTCTGAAAGCTTTCGACCACAAACTCTTGGATCAATCGACTAAAGAAATCGTCGAAACTGCTCGCCGTACTGGCGCGCGTGTTGCTGGTCCGATTCCGCTTCCCACACGAATCAATCGTTTTACAGTTTTGCGCTCTCCTCACGTTGATAAAAAATCTCGTGAGCAGTTCGAAATCCGAACTCACAAGCGCATGCTTGATATCCTCGAGCCCACTCAGCAAACAGTTGATCAGTTGATGAAACTCGATCTTTCTGCGGGTGTTGATGTAGAGATTAAACTTTCGGCCGTTTAAGAGCCGAAAGATTTTTTACGATCCGTCAAGGATCAGGAGACGAAAATGTCTGAACAAAATGCCACCGATGCCGCAGCAGCATCCTCTGGCGAGCTGAAGTTGGCGGGACTCTATGCCTTTAAAGAGGGTATGGCGACCGTCTACAACGAACAAGGTGAGGCCGTCCCGGTGACGATCCTTCGTTATGAGCCTTGGTTTGTTTCTCAGATTAAGACTGAGCAAACAGACGGTTACTCCGCTCTCCAGGTTGCTTGCCGACCTAAGAAAGCCAAAAACACAAATAAAGCTGAAAAAGCTCATTTGTCTGGCGCTGGTTTCGAAAACGGAGCTCAATACGTCCGCGAAATTCGTCAAGACGTTCCCGCTGAGGCAAAAGTGGGATCACGTGTTTCCATCGAATCATTATCCAAAGGCGACTCTGTTAAAATCACTGGCAAGTCAAAAGGCCATGGTTTTCAAGGTTCAATCCGCCGTTGGAACTTTGCGGGTGGTCCCGCGTCTCATGGATCTAAATTTCACCGCCGTCCTGGATCGAGCGGTAACCGTACTTGGCCTGGCCGAGTGATGCCTGGAAAGAAATTCCCCGGTCACTGGGGTGATGAGACCATCACGGTTAAAAATGTTGTGATCGTTGACGTTCTTCCCACAGAAGGTGTTGTCATGGTCAAGGGCCCCGTTCCCGGAGCTCGTAACTCTCTTGTCAAATTGGTTCGGGGGTAATCATGGCAACAGCTAATGTCCTCAACTGGAAAAAAGAAAAAGTCGGAACGATTGACCTTGCTCCTGAAGTTTTCGATATCGAAGTTAAAAAAGATATTCTCCACGAAGTCGTGAACTGGCAGTTGGCTTGTCGTCGTCAAGGGACAGCGATGGTGAAAACTCGCAGTCTCGTCAGCGGTGGCGGTAAAAAGCCCTTCAAGCAAAAAGGAACTGGTAGTGCCCGGCAAGGTTCGACTCGTTCTCCTTTGATGCCCGGTGGAGCGAAATTGTTTGGTCCCGTGCCTCGCACGTACGATTACGCACTTCCAAAAAAAGTTCGTAAGCTCGGCATGCGTATGGCGTTGTCTTACTTGGCAAAAGAAGGCCGTCTTTTCATCGTTGATGCGATGACTTCTGAAGGTAAAACTTCTGAGTTGCAATCGCGCCTCGAAGCTTTCGGTCTTTCTAAAGCAGTCATGATTGATGGCAAAACTAACGATATGATGAAGCGTGCATCGCGAAATCTTCCCACTTACAAGTTTTACTCTGTAGATGGCCTGAATGTTTTCGATTTGTTGAAGTACGACGCCGCAATCATCAGCAAGGACTCGGTGGCAAAAATTGTCGACCGTTGTCAGGCGGAGTAAGCTATGAAACACATCATCAAACGTCCTTTGATCACTGAGAAAAACACTATCCACAATGCTGGTGGCGTGTATGTTTTCGAAGTTGATATGAAAGCAGACAAAAATCAGATCAAGTTCGAAGTCGAAAAAAACTTTAAAGTCAAAGTTGATTCTGTTCGAACCTCAATCTGCCGCGGTCGTGGTAAAGCCAACAAATTCGGCATGGGTGCAGTTCCTCGTTGGAAAAAAGCCCTGGTGAAGCTGACAGCGGGCGAAAAAATCGCCTTGTTTGAGGGAGCATAAACATGGGAATCAAGCAATTTAGCGCTCGATCTCACGCAAGCCGAGGCATGACTGGCTTCGACTTCAAAGAGATCACGAAAACGACTCCTGAAAAATCATTAACTGAGTCTCTTAAGCGTGTATCAGCTCGTGGAAATCATGGGATGATCACAATGCGCCACCAAGGTGGAGGACACAAGCGTCGCTACCGTTTGATTGATTTCAAACGAACTAAAGTCGACGTTCCAGCTAAAGTTTTGGCAATCGAGTACGATCCAAACCGAACGGCACGCATCGCTTTGATTGGTTATGTTGATGGTTTGAAGGCTTACATCATTGCGCCCGTGGGTTTGAACGTCGGCGACGCGGTTATTTCTTCTGAAAAAGCCGATATCAAACCTGGAAACGCTCTTCCTTTGGGATTCATTCCTGTCGGTACGACAATTCATAACGTCGAAGTTCGTCCCGGAAAAGGCGCTCAGCTTGCTCGTGGCGCGGGAGCTGGTGCAGTTCTGGTCGCAAAAGAAGGCGAGTACTGCCAAGTACGCTTGCCCTCTGGTGAGGTAAAGTTCATCTTGTCAGTTTGTAAAGCATCTATCGGCCAAGTCGGCAATCTCGACAACGAAAACATAAAGCTTGGAAAAGCGGGACGTTCACGTTGGAGAGGGATTCGTCCCAGTGTTCGCGGTATGCATATGAATCCCGTTGATCATCCCCTCGGTGGTGGTGAAGGCGTGGGTAAGGGTCACCATCCAGTGACACCTTGGGGTCAGCCTTGTAAGGGCTTTAAGACTCGTCAAAATAAGCGAACTGACTGGTCTATCGTCAAGAGACGTAAATAAGGAGTGAGTTGTGGCACGTTCAGTTAAAAAAGGCCCGTTTATCGACAGTCATCTTCAAAAGAAGATCAATAATGCAATTTCAAAAAACGATAAAAAGGTCATCAAAACTTGGTCACGTCGATCGACGATTCTTCCCGAGTCGATTGGTTTGACGTTTGCTGTTCACAATGGACGTAAATTTATCCCCGTGTATGTCACCGAGAACATGATCGGTCACAAATACGGAGAATTTGCACCCACTCGAACCTTCAACGGGCACGGCGGCGAGAAAAAAGCTGCTCCCTCAGCTGGCGCAGCTGCAAAGAAATAAGGAGTAAGTCGTGGAAGTAAAAGCGAGCTTACAAAATGCTAGAGTCGGAGCTCAGAAGGCACGCTTAGTTGTCGATCTGGTCCGTGGTAAAGATGTCAGCCAGGCGATCAAGACCCTGACCTTCTTAAATAAGAAGTCAGCCTTGATGGTGAAAAAATTGGTCGAATCGGCAGTTGCTAATGCCGATTACAAGAAAACGATCGATTTGGATAAACTGTTTGTTAAAACTATCTGGGTTGATGAAGGCCCTGTCTTGAAACGTTTCCGTCCTCGCGCCCAAGGCCGAGCATCGGGCGTCCGTAAGCGCACAAGCCACATCAACGTCGTTTTGGATGAGAGGTAAGAAGTGGGACAAAAGGTAAATCCAATTGGATTTCGAGTTGGTGTCATCCGCACATGGGATTCTCGTTGGTATGCTAAGGGCCAACAGTACACAGAGAATCTTCATGAAGATTTGCGCCTCCGTAAGTACTTGAAAGACAAACTCAAGCACGCCGGCGTTGCAAAAATCGAGATGGAGCGCGCAGCCAAAAAAATCAAAATTATCATTTCAACAGCTCGTCCTGGTGTTGTGATCGGTAAGAAAGGAACAGGCATCGACTCTCTGAAGGCAGAAGTCCAGAAGCTGACTCCAAACGAAGTTTTCTTGAGCATTCAAGAAGTTCGCAAACCCGATATCGACGCTCAGTTAGTTGCTGAGAACATTGCTCTTCAGCTTGAGAAGCGTATATCTTGGCGCCGAGCTATGAAGAAGTCGATCGCTGCAGCTATTAAAGGCGGCGTTCGTGGTATTAAAATTCGCGTTTCTGGCCGTCTTGACGGCGCAGAGATCGCTCGCTCTGAGTGGTACAATGAGAAGAGTGTTCCTCTTCACACACTTCGTGCTGACATCGATTTCGGAACTGCTGAGTCTCTCACAGCTTACGGAATCATTGGTTTGAAAGTTTGGATCTACAAAGGCGATATCTTGTCTGCTCGTGAAGTAGAGGAGGCTGGCCGTGTTAAGTCCTAAGCGTGTAAAACACAGAAAAGTATTCGTTGGACGAGCGAGTGGATTCGCTCGCCGCGGCAGTGATCTGGCTTTCGGCGATTTCGCTCTTCAGGCAACCGAAGAGATGCGCATGACAGCTCGCCAACTTGAGGCTGCTCGTATTGCGATCGCTCGCTCGATCAAACGTGGTGGAAAAATCTGGTGCCGAGTGTACCCCGATACTCCCGTAACAAAGAAGCCTGCCGAGACTCGAATGGGTTCTGGAAAAGGTAATCCTGAGTTGTGGGTTGCTCGTATTCAACCAGGTAAGATTTTATTTGAAATGAACGGTGTCACAAAAGAACAAGCTCAAGAAGCTTTCTTGCGTGCAGCTCACAAGCTTCCGTTTAAAACTCGTTTCCTGGCTCGGGAGTAAGCTTATGAAATACCAGGATGTTAAAGACCTCTCTGCTACAGAGATGAAGAAGAAGAAAAAAGCCCTGACCCAAGACATCTTCGAGGCAAAGATGAAGAATTCTTTGGGTCAGTTGTCAAACCCGCTCGAGATCCGAGGATTGCGCCGTGATTTGGCCCGTCTGAACACGGCTCTCGTGCAGAAAGTTGTACGGTAACACTTATGACAGAAGCACAAAATACTCGCGGTCGTCGTGTTGAAGTTGTTGGTGAAGTTGTGAGCGACAAAATGGATAAAACCATTTCCGTTCTGGTTTACCGACTGATTCGTCACGCAAAATACGGAAAGTACATGAAGCGTACCTCCGTATTTAAAGCGCACGACGAAAAAGGCACTGCTAAAATTGGTGATATCGTGCGCATCAAGGAAACCCGTCCCTTGAGCAAAACGAAACGTTTTGCCTTGGTCGAAGTTGTTGAGTCGGCGAAAGCTTAAGGGAGGGAAGTATGATTCAAATGCAGACTCGCCTTAACGTTGCAGACAACTCGGGCGCAAAAGAAGTCATGTGTATAAAGGTTCTTGGCGGCTCAAAGCGTCGCTACGCCTCGATCGGCGATGTTATCGTTGTTTCGATTAAAGAAGCCTTGCCGAATGCTAAAGTGAAAAAGGGAGACGTAGCGAAAGCCGTGGTCGTCCGCACGATTCACAAGCTTCGCCGTCCAGATGGTAGCTATATCCGCTTTGACGATAACTCAGCGGTCCTGATTAATGCCAATAAAGAGCCGATTGGAACTCGTATCTTTGGACCCGTTGCACGTGAATTGCGTGCAAAGTCGTTCGTCAAGATCGTTTCTCTCGCTCCTGAAGTGCTGTGAGGATAAGACAATGAATCGTTTGCAGGAAAAATATAATAAAGAGCTAATCCCCGCACTGAAGAAGTCGCTGGGCAAAAGCAACGTCATGGAGCTTCCGCGCCTTGATAAGATTGTGATTTCGGTTTGTACCAGCGAAGCCGTTCAGAACCAAAAAGTTTTGAACACTGTTGTTGACGAAATTTCGTCTATCACCGGGCAAAAAGCCGTTATGACGAAGTCAAAGAAAGCCATTTCAAACTTCAAATTGCGTGAAGGTTTGGCAATCGGCGTTCGCGTCACTCTCCGTCGTGAGCGCATGTGGGCATTCCTCGATCGTTTGCAAACTCTGGCTTTGCCCCGAGTTCGTGACTTCCGTGGCCTTCCCAGCAAAGGCTTTGATGGACGTGGCAACTACAACATGGGTTTAAAAGAGCAGATCGTATTCCCTGAGATCAACTACGACCGTGTTGATAAAGTTCGTGGAATGAACATCACAATCTGTACAACTGGTAAGAACGATGCTGAAGGACGAGCTTTGCTCGAAGCCCTTGGCATGCCGTTTCGTAAATAAGGTGAGGTGACTCTTGGCTCGTAAAGCAAGTGTTGAAAAGAACAATCGTCGAAAAGCAATTGCAACAAAGTACATTAAGTACCGAGATGAGTTGCGCGCGAGTGCCATTGATATGAAAGCTTCTGATGAGGACCGCGCAGTGGCTCGTCGCAAGCTCCAAGATCTGCCTCGAGATACAACAATGACTCGCGTTCGCAGCCGCTGTGTGCTGACCGGTCGCCCTCGTGGAAACTATCGCAAATTTGGACTTTGCCGAAATGCTTTCCGTAAATTGGCTTTGGAAGGTCGTCTTCCAGGTGTCACGAAAGCAAGCTGGTAAGGAGAAGCTATGGATACAATTTCAGAATTTTTGACAAGAATCCGTAACGCTGGCGCAGCCAAGCACGAGAAAGTCGATGTTCCTGCGTCGAAGGTTCGCGCCGGTATCGCTGAAATCCTTGCAAGCGAAGGTCTCATCCGCAGTTTCAAAATTGCGAAAGACAGTAAACAAGGTGTTATGCGCGTTTACTTGAAATACGACCAAGAAGGATTGCACGCGATCAATACGATCCAACGTGTAAGCCGACCTGGACGCCGTGTTTACGTTAAATCAACAGAAATCCCCGTTGTTCGCTCGGGCCTCGGAATGTCGATCATCAGCACCAGTCAAGGTATGATGAGCGATAAAGAAGCTCAGCAAAAGAATCTCGGCGGCGAACTCGTTTGCAAACTTTGGTAGGTAAATCATGTCACGTATTGGTAGATCACCGGTCTTTTTTGACGATAAAGTGCAAGTGACAGTGACTCCTAAAAATGAAGTCATTGTAAAGGGTGGTAAGCACTCTTTGGCCATCCAAATGCGCCCCGAGATTGCTGCCGCGTTAGATGGTAAAAAAGTAGTGTTGACTCGAAAGAACGAAACAAAAGAAGCCCGTTCGTTGCACGGTATGTACCGCGCATTGATTCAGAACGCGGTGACTGGGGTTGGTAAGGGGTTCACGCGCACTCTCGAGTTGCACGGGGTCGGTTACCGCGCCAACGTTTCGGGCAAAAAACTCGAAATGTCTCTGGGCTTTTCGCACCCCATCGTGTTTGAAATTCCCGACGGTATTGAGATTAAAGTTGATAAACAAACGAACATCGCAGTGAACGGGGCTGATCGTGGTTTGGTTGGACAAGTTGCAGCAAAAATTCGCAGCTTCCGTCCCCCTGAGCCTTACCTTGGAAAAGGTGTTCGCTATGCAGATGAGAAACTCCGACGCAAAGCCGGGAAGTCGGCTGGTAAATAATAGAGGTGCGGTATGAAGTTAAAATTTAGAAAACATACGAGCGCCAAAACTGTTGCTCGCTTGACCAAAAAAATCCGTATCCGCAAGAAGGTGAACGGCACTGACGAGCGTCCTCGTTTGTGTGTTTTTCGCAGCGGGAAACACATGTACGCCCAAGTCGTTGACGACGTCAGAGGGCACACAGTCTTGTCGGCTTCTTCGTTGACGATAGAAACTGACAAGTCTGGGAAAGACTTGGCGTTCGTCGTTGGCCAAGAAATTGCGAGACTTGCGATTGCAAAAAACATTAAGAGCGTTGTGTTTGATCGCAACGGTTTCATTTATCACGGCCGCGTAAAGGCTTTGGCAGATGGGGCTCGTGAAGCCGGACTCAGCTTCTAAGGAGATGGCAGTGGAAAATAAACCTGTATCAGAATACGAAGAGCGAGTTGTTGCGATTAACCGCGTAACAAAAGTCGTTAAGGGCGGTCGCCGTTTTTCTTTCGCAGCACTCGTTGTTGTCGGAAACAAAACTGGTGAAGTTGGATTCGGCACTGGCAAAGCTGGTGAAGTTCCAGAAGCCATCGGAAAAGCAAGCCGTGGCGCTAAAAAAGGTCTTAAAGCGATGAACCTCAAAGAGGGAACAATTCCTCACGAAGTGATCGGAACTTTTGGCGCTGCGAAAGTGATCATGAAGCCTGCAACTCCAGGAACTGGCGTTATCGCGGGTGGTGCGGTTCGCGCTGTTCTCGAGTCTGTTGGTGTTCGCGACATTTTGACAAAATGTGTTGGTACTCGTAACCCGCACAATGCGGTTCGAGCAACTTTGGACGGTTTGAACCAACTCAAACTCAAATCTCGCACGGCGAGCAAGGAGTAGGAATATGGCCAAGACATTTGTAATTACTCAAAAGCGATCAACGATTGGCTGCACGAAATCTCAGCGTTTGACGATGGAAGCTCTTGGCCTCCGAGGCATCCGCAAGTCCGTGACAAAAGCTGACAACGCAGCCAATCGCGGACAGATCACGAAAGTTCAACACTTGGTTGATGTAAAGGTTGAGGGTTAGTATGAGCCTCTTGTCATCTTTAGCCCCTAAAGCGGGTTCGAAACATTATATTAAACGTCTTGGTCGCGGACGCGGTTCAGGATTGGGACAAACTTCGGGTAAAGGTCACAAGGGTCAATTGGCTCGAACTGGCGGCAAGGTGCGGCGTGGTTTCGAGGGTGGTCAGAGCCCCTTGTCTCGTCGGACTCCTAAGTTTGGTTTTAGCAATAAGAACTTCGAGACGGTTTACGCAGTTGTTAACTTGGCGCAGCTCAACAAGCTAACAGGCGAAATTACTCCTGAGTCTCTGAAAAAAGCTGGTCTTGTACATCACTTTCCGGTCAAAATTTTGGCCAAAGGTAAATTAGATAAAGCATTGACGGTCAAAGCACACAAATTTAGCGAAACAGCAAAGAAAGCCATCGAACAAGCGGGTGGTAAAACTGAGGTGATTTAAGAGTGGCAAACGCAGGCGAACTGTCCAAGAACTCGGATTTAACAAGACGGATTTTGTTTACACTGGCAATGCTTGCCATCTACCGAGTCGGGGTACATGTACCCACTCCCGGAGTTGACAGCGCAGCCGTCATGTCATTCTTTCAAGCCCAAAGTGCTGGCATTTTTGGCTTGTTTAACACCTTCACTGGCGGAGCACTCTCGCAGTTCTCAGTTTTCGCGTTGGGCATTATGCCTTACATCTCGGCATCGATTATTTTCCAATTGCTCACGTCGGCAATTCCTCACCTCGAAGCTTTGAAAAAAGAAGGCGAGCAGGGGCGACGTAAGATCAATCAATACACACGGTATGCAACCGTTGCTTTGGCGATTATCCAAGGTTACGGCATCAGCACCTGGCTCGCAGCTTCGGTGAGTCCCGAAGGTAAGAACCTGGTGACCTCGGCTGTCGTTGGGGGATTTGTTCCCTTTAAAGTGATGACGATCCTCACTCTGACAGCAGGAACCTGCTTCATTATGTGGCTCGGCGAACAGATTACTGAGCGCGGAATCGGGAACGGTTCGTCACTGATCATCTTCACTGGGATCGCTGCCTCGATTCCTGGAGGAGCAACTCAGCTCTGGACACTTGTGAAGAATGGTGAGCTAGGTTCGGCAGTCGCAATTGCAATCGTGCTCTTTATGGTGCTGACGATCGCGGCCGTCATCTTTATGGAAGTTGCTCAACGTCGAATCGCCATTCAGTATTCGCAACGCGGAACTGGGATGCAGTCGATGACGACTCCTCAGAGTCACTTGCCGATTAAGATCAACTTTTCCGGAGTGATTCCGCCGATCTTTGCGTCTTCATTATTGATGTTCCCGGCAACGATGGCGCAGTTTGTACAGACGCCTTGGTTGAAAGCATTGCAAGACAACTTGAGCCCGTCAGGCACAATCTACAATATCTTGTTCGTCGCACTCATCGTCTTTTTCTGTTTCTTCTACACAGAGATCGTTTTTAATCCGAATGAAGTTGCCGACAACTTGAAAAAGTACGGTGGATTCATTCCTGGTGTTCGTGCGGGCAAAAGCACTGCCGAGTATATTCAGAAGGTCTTGGACCGCGTGAATGTCGGCGGCGCGATCTACTTGAGCGTGATCTGCGTCCTGCCTGGTGTCTTGACAAGTATGGCGAATGTTCCTTTTTACTTCGGTGGAACGAGTTTACTGATTTTGGTTGGTGTGGCCTTGGACACCAGCCAACAAGTTCAATCTCACTTGATCAGCCAGAAATATGAAGGCTTTTTGAAGGGTGCGAAAATTCGCAGCCGTCGGGTTCAGTACTAATGAATATAGTTTTGTTCGGAGCTCCTGGCGCAGGTAAAGGGACGCAATCAACAATGTTGGTTCAGCGTCTCCGGTACCATCAAATCAGCACCGGAGATTTGTTCAGACATGCGATAAAGAATAAAACCGAGCTTGGACGCCAAGCCCAAGGTTTTATGGATCGAGGGGACTTAGTTCCTGACTCGATCGTAATCAGTATGGTCGATGAAGTTTTAGAGAATTTAAAAGAAAAGAGTTTTATCCTTGATGGTTTTCCAAGAACGCGCGCCCAGGCAGAAGCCTTAGGGAAGATACTTCAAGTTCGGGGATTGCGTTTAGAAAAGGCCATCTTCCTGGAGGTTCCAAAAGAGGAGCTCCTCCAGCGTTTGACGGGACGTCGAGTTTGTCAGTCTTGTGGGGCTGTCTATCACATCCAATCCAAGCCAATGCGCAAAGACGGTATCTGCGATCTTTGCGGTGGGGTTGTTGTTCAGCGGAACGACGATAAGGAAGAAGTGATTGCTACACGATTGAAAACCTACGAAGAAAATACATTTCCTCTCAGAGGCTACTACAAAGAGATCGGGAACTACGCGGAGGTCGACGGAAGTCGACACACAGAGGCTGTTTTTGAGTCGTTGCGGGCCCTGCTTAAGGACTAAAAAAACCCTTGAGAATAGCTAGACAAGCAACGGCTCGGATGCTAGGTTTTCGAACCGCGCGATTCTTTTATTTCGCTGTTGTAGTAATTTATTGAATAAATTCGACAACTTAGCTTTTTGGCAAGTTGAAAATGGGGTTGGATCGTTTATGAAAGTCAGACCTTCAGTAAAGAAGATTTGCAAGAAGTGTAAAGTTGTAAAGCGCAAGGGCGTCATTCGCGTCATTTGCGAGAACACAAAACATAAGCAAAGGCAGGGCTGATCATGGCTCGTTTATCAGGAGTCGATCTTCCGCGTAACAAGCGTGTCGAAATCGCATTAACCTACATCTACGGAATTGGCCGTTCTCGTGCTCGCACGATCTGCGAAAAAACGGGAATTTCTGATACCCTCCGGACTGATGCTTTGACAGATGAACATCTCGCAAAAATGCGCGCGATCATCGAAGCAACCTTCAAGGTAGAAGGTGATTTGCGACGTGAAATCGGTTTGAACATCAAACGTTTGATGGATTTGAATTGCTTCCGTGGCACTCGTCATCGCAAAGGTCTTCCTGTTCGTGGTCAGAGAACTCGCTCGAACGCTCGCGTTCGTAAAGGTCCTCGTAAAACCGTCGCGAACAAGAAAAAAGCAGTCTAAGGCCTAGGTCTTGAGGAAAGAATGAACACACAAGATAATAAAAAAGTCGTAAAGAAAAAAGTTAAGAAGAACGTTCCCACGGGTTACTGCTACATCTCCGCTGGTTTCGGCAATGTCATCGTGACAATGACTGACCCAGGTGGCGACACCGTTGCTTGGGCTACTGCTGGTGGCCTGGGTTTTAAGGGAAGCCGAAAAGGAACTCCTTTCGCAGCTCAAATGGCTGCCGAAGAAGCGTCTAAAAAGGCAATTGAAGCTGGTATGCGCGCAGTTGATGTTTTCCTGAAGGGACCCGGCGCGGGTCGTGAGCCTGCAATTCGTGCAGTCGCTGCTTCAGGTCTAAAAATTATGTCTTTGAAGGATATCACACCCGTTCCGCACAACGGCTGCCGTCCTCCAAAACGTCGTCGAATCTAATAAGAGGTATCTGTGAGCTGCGTAAATGAAGCTGTTTGCAAACTTTGTCGCCGTGAAAACATGAAACTGTTCCTTAAAGGGGACCGTTGCTACACGGACAAATGTTCTTTTGAACGTCGTCCTTATCCTCCCGGTCAACATGGGCAGGCTCGTCTAAAGTTTTCTGAGTTCGCTTTGCAATTGCGAGAAAAGCAAAAAACAAAACGATATTATGGAATCGGAGAGAAACAGTTCCACGGTTATTTCGTTAAAGCTGATCGCTCGGCTGAAATCACTGGAACTGCTCTTTTGAAACTTCTCGAGCTCCGTCTCGACAATGTGGTCTACTCTCTGGGTTTTGCGGCTTCTCGCCGTGAAGCACGTCAGATGGTTGGCCACAATCACATCTTCGTTAACGGAAAACGCGTCAACATCGCGTCTTTCACTGTTAAAAAAGGTGATGTTGTTGAGGTTCGTGAGAGCAGCCGCCAACTGACGAAAGTCATGGCTGCGATTCAAGGTGTGTCTCGTCGAACAATTCCTTCTTGGCTTGAGGCTGATCACGGTGCTTATAAAGGCACAGTGAAAGATCTGCCTGTGAGAACTGAAGTGACATTGCCAGTCGAAGAGAACATGGTCGTTGAATACTATTCTCGATAATTTCGAAACCCGGGAGATCCAGCATGCAAGAGCATTATTATAAATTTTGGCGAGACCTCATTAAACCCAAAGGTTTCGAAGTTGATAAAGAATCACTTCGTGACGACTATGCACGTTTTATCGTGAAGCCACTTGAGCGTGGTTACGGTGTGACGTTGGGGAATTCTCTCCGCCGAATTCTGTTGAGCTCGATGATGGGATCGGCTGTTTCAGCCGTGAAATTCGAAGGAGTTTTGCATGAGTTCACCACGATCCCCGATGTTCTCGAGGACGTGACTGATATTATTTTGAACCTGAAAGAAGTCCGCTTTAAGCACTACGACTCTGAGGCCCACGTTCTTCGTATTACGAAGAAAGGTCCTGGAAAAGTAACGGCTGCCGACATTCAGGTGAATGACAAAGTTCAGGTTTTGAACCCCGAGCAGCACATTGCAACTTTGGGTGGAAACGCGAACTTTTCTGCCGAAATTATCGTGACCTTTGGTCGCGGTTATGACGCCGCAGAAGTCCGCAACGCGAACTATCCAATTGGATTCATCGCGGTTGATTCTTTGTATTCTCCTGTTCGTAAGGTGAACTACAACGTTGCAGCGGCACGTGTTGGTCAACGTACGGATTACGATGCTTTGTCTTTGGAAGTATGGACAGATGGATCTTTGAAGCCTGAAGAAGCTGTTTCTTTGAGCTCAAAAATCTTGAAAGAACAACTCCAGATATTCCTGACTTTCGACGAATCTCTCGAGCCTCAAGAAGAAAGCTCGGATTCGAAATCACCTTCTTTGAATGAGAACTTGTTCCGTTCAGTTGATGACCTCGAGTTGTCGGTTCGTAGTGCGAACTGCTTGAAAAATGCGAACATTCGCTACATCGGTGAGTTGGTTGTTAAAACTGAGGCTGAAATGCTTAAGACAAAAAACTTTGGTCGCAAGTCTTTGAATGAAATCAAAGAGATTTTGTCTGAAATGGGATTGGGTCTGGGAATGAAGATTGATGGCTGGCCACCGGTTGGCTGGGATCCTTCGATTCCTCCCATGAAGCGCGAGCAAAGCAGCACGTAACTAGATTTGTTTAATTAGTAGGCTGGCCAAGTGGCCAGCTCGAATTGAGGTCGTAATGAGTTCACATCGACGTAGTACGAAATACTTTAGTCGCAAATACAATGCTCGCAAAGCTTTGCTTCGAGGGCTGATGGTTTCTCTGGTTGAGCACGAGCGCATCGCTACAACCGTGATCAAAGCGAAAGAACTTCGCCGTCACATTGAGCGCGCGATCACACTTGGTAAGGGTGAAGGCCTCACAGCCCGCCGTTTGCTGATGTCTCGCATTCCTAATGAGACAACCGTTGCTAAAATCATGACTGATTTGGCTCCTCGCTTTAAGTCTCGCGAAGGCGGATACACTCGGGTCATCAAAATTGGTCGTCGTCCTGGTGACACGGCTGAGATGGCATTCATCGAATTCGTTGATTACGACTTCGAAAAACGTCCATCAGCGACAGTTGCGGCAAAACCCGCAAAGGGCAAGAAGAAGGCAACGGCGACGGCAGCTGCGGCTTCTGCTTCGAAAGAGAAAGCAAAAGTTGCTCGCAAAGCGGCTCGTCTGGTTGCAGCACACAAGAAAAATGTATCGCAAACTCAGAAGCGTTCACGCGTGGCCAATCGCGATTAATCGAAGCGATCAAAGAGATTTCAGTAAAGCCCTGGTCAAGCACCGGGGCTTTTTTTTTGAGGGAGCAAAAAAGAAGTTTGATCCTGCTCTTGATCTGCATTGAAATGCAGAGGCTTTAGCGGTTTGAATGTCCATTGTTATGGTCCTTCCGAAGATTGTTAGGTGAAGTGATTATGAAAATTTACGTCCAAGCGTTCGTGATTACTATTTTGGTCGGTGCACTTTTTGTCTTTGGCTTTCAAAAGTGGCGCGAGGCTTCAAGCCCAAAGGCTGCCGAGGCGCGGATCATGAGCATTGAACAGATGGAAAAAGACGGGATTCCCAATTTTTCTTACACCACACTCCAAGGTGAAAAGGGTGAACTTCGAGACTTGCGCGGCAAAACAATCATCCTGAACTTTTGGGCTTCTTGGTGTGGGCCTTGCGTTGAGGAGTTTCCCTCGATGATTTCATTGGTTGAGGCTTTAAAGGGCGAGGCTGTGCTGGTGGCGGTCAGTGGTGACTCTTCACGAACTGATATTGATCAATTTTTGAAGCAACTCAAAGGTTGGGATCAAAGAGATGTCAAAATTGTTTGGGACGAAGACCGCTCACTTTCGAATCTTTATGATGTCGATCGGCTCCCAGAGAGCTATATTGCAAACGCGAACCACAATCTTGTCAAAAAGATCATCGGATCGATCAATTGGCATACCCCCGAGTCTGTCGAGTACATGAAGTCGATTTCGGGACGTTAGCGCTTGTACTTGTTTTTTTTCGTGCACCCGAAATTTGCGTCGTAGAAATGAGTTCATGAGACACACCGATTAGATCTGAGTACAAATATTTGATTGGTTACCTGAAGGACGGCCGCCTTGAGGTGGACAACGGCTTCGCCGAACGTGTGATCCGGAAATTTGCGATCGGCCGCAACAACTGGATGTTTGCCGATACCGAAGCAGGTGCCCACGCCAGCGCCATGTTTTACAGTCTGCCGTGTACCGCCAAGGTCAACGACGTGAATATTTACGAAGCCATGAAATACTTGTTCACCGAGATCCCCAAAGCCAAGACCATCGAAGAGTATGAACGGCTCGCCGATGTCATCATGGGCATCACTCCTATCGCCTGACAAAGAGGCGAAATGGATCGCTTTAGTTAGTTATTGACATTGGTAGTGGTACAAAAATTCCCGGCCGGTCACTGAAGAGCAAACCATTTATGTGACTTCAAAAGAAATCGGGCGACGCGCAAACTGCGACGATCGAAGCCTACACGGTACCTTCGTTGGCGAAGTCATTGGTGAGCGAACTCGAGGCGAAAGACTACTCGAGAGTGCAGCTATTTTGAAGTCTCCTGTGACGGGTCTTTGCCAAGTTCCTGCTCGAGGTTGTTTTTGAGAAAGGTCGCAAAGGGTCCAAATTTATCGAGCAATAGTAAATGTGGAAGAAGCTGCTTAAGCACGAGGATTGAGACGCCGGCCCACTTGAGCCAACGCAATTGCGTGAAGGAGGCGGCAAGAGTTGCACCTGCCAGAACCGTGCGGATCAAATCTTTATTCTTAAAAGGAACTTTCTCGATGAGGAGATCTGCGACAGATTTAAAAAAGTTGAGCACGGTCTCTGAAGTTTTGAGCTTGGTCAGTGCTTTCTTTTTTTCGGAGGAGCTCAAGTTTTTGTCGTTGCGAACGTCTTCGACAGCTTCGAGCCAACTTAAAACTTCTTTTTTATCAGATTTGGGGAGATCATGAATGAGTTCGCGAATGACTTTCTTGTACTTGGCTGGTGTTTTCCGAAAGTCTAATTTTTTTAGAAAGGCATCGAGGTCAAACCCTCGTTCGAGAAACTTTTGTTTCATTGATGTCTGCATTCCTCCTACTCTGAAACAGAATTCGTCCATGGGCAACCTCCTGTGGAGCCCTGGAGAACTATGGCTGGCTTGCGCCTCCGGTAGGAGCGAACCTGGTGATTCTGTCCTCTGGCGACGAGGAATGATTCTAAGCGTTATTGACCCGCTGGCGGTTTTTAACGATTATGGCGCTCAATTTTCAATTTCGAGGTCACCATGAAATCAGTTACCGAATTCCCTAACTTTACTTTGTCTCAAGCGCTCAAAACCAAAACGGCGATGACAGCTGAGGGTAAAACACCTGAAGAGATTCAAACCAGCTTGGGTGAAACCTTTAAACTGGAAGGCGATAAACTGAAACATTTTATCAGCGCGATCGATATCGCAGGACAAAATCCTGAGAACTTGAAACGCGTTGTTGTTGTGAGCTTGAACGAAGGTGAAACTGCACCAAGCAAAGCAACCAAAGTGGAAGAACTCCACTTCGTCCCTGAGTTCTACGTTGATGCGAAAGCTCGCCCCCAAGCCGATGCTAAAGGCGGCCGAGGTGGTCGTGGCGGCGGTGGCCGTGGTGGTCCCGGCGGTAAATCGAATGGTCCTAAAAGCTCTCCATGGGGTCTTTCTCCTGAAGAGAAGGCTGCTAAAAAGGCTCCCAAGGCAAAGCCCACCACAAACTAAAGACCTCGCCCACCAGGCAAGCTGGTTGAGTGGCTTATATTTTTTTAAGTTTCGAAGAGCAGCCTAGGCAATTGCCTGGGCTGATTTTTTTTGGGGTTTGCTTGTTATCGCAAGTTCCATTTTTTCTTAGCGAGAGTCATGGCCTTAACAGCCGTCGCTGTCGTGTAGGCATCTGATCGCCAAACAACAGGAAAGCGAGCGATGAAAATCGCGGCGTAAAAGACCTCACCTTGCCAATACACGCGACCTTTTGAGTCGCGTGTGCTTTGAGCCACTAAGAAGTTCAGGCCTCTTTGGGCCGCCAAACGGTGCGCGGGATTTTGAGCATCACCCAAGAGTAAGAGCGTGTTTAAGGCCCAAGCCGTCGACTGAACGTAATCGGGGCGGGCTTTCCAATGATTTTTCCAAGAGCCGTCTTCTCTTTGGCGCGCTAATATTTGGTCGACGACTAGATTTTGAGATGGCTTTAGGCAGCTCACACCAAGCTTGATCGCACTCGCCATTGCATAAGGGAGAGCATAGCGGCTGGGGTAGTACATTCCGCAGCGGTAGTAAGCATCGCGTGCTGCGACGTCGTTGAGGTAATTGCAGCTGTCGGCATAGCCGGGTGTGTTTGTCCGATTGGTTGCCGTGAGCATTTTTAGAACGTTGGCATTGACGACGCAATCCACGTCATTCTTGTTAAAGGGAATTCGGGTCCCTTGATCGGGGCTTGCAAAATAGTACCGAGGCATCTCGGGATTTTTTTCGTCGTACAGCCAGGTGAGGAACGCGCCCGTGTTGCCGTTGCCGTGCATGGCATTGTAGATGTGCGGATTGCGACCAAGATCCCGTGCCGCCGTGTATTCTTCTGCTGTCTCATGGGGAATATCAAAGCCAGAACGCAATGGCGAAGTTCCTAAATCGATGGCGCGGTCATAGGCCAATAAAAGATAAGCCACAGAAGTTGTGTCCGCATCCGGAGGCGTATTGGTAAAGCCATACCACCTTGGTTTTAGATGCATGAACCTGGGGCCACGAACTTGATGGCCCTGAAAATCTTTAGCTGGATAGAAATGAAAAACCGAATCGGTGCGGTAGTTGCTGAACCCCGCTTTGGTCTTTTTAATCATAGCAGGAATCGACGTGTAGCTTGAATCAACTTGATAAATTTCAGCCAAAATTCCCGAGATTGAAGCCGCACCAAAAGCCGTGGGCTCATCATAAGGGACGTTGTATCTTCCAACGCCGATGACGGACGGAATTGTCGAGGTCACCTTTGTTGGCCACTGACCTCGCTCATAAGCAGCCTCGTTTCCGCTTGTTTGATGAGCTTGCAAATAGGAGAGCGCACTTTGAATTTTGGCTTCGAGCGGAGAGGCGGCTGATGCCGTTTGTGCGGTGACGAGTCCAATCAGGGCGAAGAGCCTAAAAGGGTGCATGTAGACTCCTGTGAAAGGGGCTGAGGCGTGGTTATAGTGCACTGCGCCTGGCGGCGCCAGGTGAGCCTGTAAAGATGACAAAAAGAGGTGTGACAACTTTTGACAGTCGTAGTTCTTTTTCATGAAAGACCAAAAAAAAATGAGTGCAGCATGGGGCGTGGTATTTCGTACCCCTGAAATTTAAACGTTTGCATGGAGTGGGTATGACAAATTTAAAAACTGTTTTGGTTCTGTCCTCTTTGGCGCTCGCGCTTTCGGCGTGCTCATCAGACAGTGGCAGCGGTAAACCGCAGCCAATCCGGACCTGTAGCAATACGGAACTCGCTGCCTTTAGCGACGTGTTTGAGGCCGGTAACAATCGAGCTCAATTGCGCCGCGCTTGTTCGAGCTACTTTCGATTGAACTCTGACATGTCGAGCTGCGCGGCCGTGACGAATCAAACAGTTCGTACAAATTCGGGCGTTTACCATGCTGGAGAAACCGTTTCTTTGAGCCCCGAAAAACTTCAGGAAGTTTGTAATCAGGTCGGTGGCCAAAATGGCGGCCGTGGTCCTGAGCTCCCTCACGAAGAC